>JAIYDP010000212.1 GCA_027487435.1 Verrucomicrobiaceae bacterium
GCGAAAAATCGGCTTCTGGCAAGAACCAAGATCGCATGGCGCTTGAATTCCTGTGAGGATCTCTGTATGATGGAGCCCATGAGTCCTGAAACAGGAAAGACGTTGCGCTGGTTGATGGTCTTGGTCGCGATCCTCGTTGTTGCATTGTTGGTGATAAAAACGATGGAATCGTGGGCGAATTCGGGCGTGAATGTGGCATCGCAGTCCTTGGATCGCGTTTTATCATCGATCACTGGAAGTCATACAGTCATCCACGCCGGGCGCGCGGAAATTTCTGACACGGTAGCGATAAGTGAGTTGGCCTTGATGGAGATGAAAATGAACGCCGTGCATGAAATGGAGAACACAACCATGATGATGAAATATGTGCCACTGGGGACGAAGCGTGTCATGGTGCGGGGGCATTTTCGCGTGAAGGCGGGCTATCGTCTGGTGCCAGGTGTTTCCTTGCGGATGGAAGGAACAGAATTGGTCGCGAACTTTCCGAAAGCGGAAATTTTAAGCGTGGAGTTGATCGATATCGAGGAGCTCTACAGCGACAACGGTTGGGCGAATAAAATCACAGGAGAGGATCGCGCTTGGCTGCTCATGCAACTCAAAGAAAAAATGGAAGAAGACGCTCAGCAAAGCGGCATTCTCAACACAGTGGACAGCACCTTACGCATGCGTTTGAAGGATCTCACCGGAGTGCCAAATGTGAGGGTGGAGGGAGTGAAGGAAAGTCCGTGAGGTTTTGAAACGCTAGAAATCGAGTTTGCTGGCAGAGTATTTCACAACAACCGGAGCATGGCGGAGTTGGCTAAACGGGCTATATGGCCATGAGAACCGCAAACTGTACAGAAATACTAATTTAGCTAAGGTATTTCAGTGTTAGTATTCGCGGACGAGGAGGAAGGAGGCGAGTTCGCGGAGGCGGTGGGCTTTGGTGCCGAGAGGCTCTAGGGCGGCAAGGGCTTTTTTGGTGAGGGTGGCGGCTTCCTTGCGCGAGGCATCGAGCCCTACGACGGCGGGGTAGGTGGCTTTGTCCACCTTGGCATCCTTGCCAGCGGTTTTGCCAAGAACTTCGGTAGATTGGGTGACATCGAGGATATCGTCGATGATTTGGAAGGCGAGGCCGAGGCAGTTGCCAAAGGTGGTGAGGGCTTCGAGGCGGGCGGGTGTGGCGTTGACGGACATCGCCCCGAGGCGCAAGGATGTGGTCAAGAGGGCTGCGGTTTTTGCCTTATGAATTTTGACGAGCTGAGCTTTGGTGAGGGCTTGGCCTTCGCCTTCCAGATCCATGACTTGGCCGCCGATGAGGTGCCGGCTGCCGCTGGTGAGCGCTAGTTCGTGGATGAAGGATTCCATCTTGTAACGAGCCGTAGGCAAGGTGCGTGCGAGAATGAGGAAACTTTCGGTGAGCAGAGCATCACCACAGAGGACCGCCATGCCATCGCCGAAGACCTTGTGGCAGGTGGGGCGTCCGCGACGGAGATCGTCGTCGTCCATGCAGGGTAGGTCATCGTGCACGAGCGAGTAGGTGTGGAGAATTTCCACGGCGCAGGCTGCGGGCATCGCTTTTGCGGGGTCGCCACCGCAGGCTTCAGCTGCGGCGAGCGCGAGGACGGGGCGGAGTCGCTTGCCGCCAGCAAAGACGGAGTAGCGCATGGCTTTGTGAATGGTCGCTGGGGCCGTTTTCTCGCTGGGCAGAAACTGATGTAAGGCCTGATCCACCGTTACGGCAGTTTTTTTGATATAGTCAGAAAAATCGGTGGTGACGGTTTGAGTCGGCATGGCCAAATGGTGGGGAAAGTGAGTGCAGTTGTCGATTTTTGTTAGAGGATTTCCGCAATTTGCACGGCATTGAGCGCGGCGCCTTTGCGAACCTGATCGCCGACGACCCAGAGGTCGAGAGCGTTTTCAAGGACGATGTTTTTGCGGATGCGTCCGACGAGGCAGTCGTCCTTGCCGGTGGTATCGAGCGGCACGGGGAAGATGCCTTGGGATGGATCATCGCAGAGGCGAATCCCAGGAAGATCGGAGTAAATGGCGCGAGCTTGATCCGCGGTCACGGGTTGCTCGAAAACAGCAGTGATGGAGACGGAATGAGAACGATAGACTGGTACGCGGACACAGGTGCAAGACACTTTCAGTTCCGGAAGATCGAGGATTTTTCGGCCTTCGTGGAGCATTTTGAGTTCTTCCTTGGTGTAGCCATTGTCGGTAAAGGAATCGACTTGGGGAATGACGTTGAAGGCGATTTGACGAGGATAGACCTTTTGTATGATCGGTTGGCCCGTGGCGATGGCGTGGACTTGTTGCTCGAGTTCGGCAATGCCTTGTGCGCCGCTGCCGGAAACGGCTTGGTAGGAAGAGGCGATGATCGATTTCAAGCCGAAGGCACGGTGCAAGGGCGCGAGCGCCATGAGGGAAATGATGGTGGTGCAGTTCGGATTCGCGATGATGCCGTGCGGATGATCCTTGGCGGCGAGGGGATTGATTTCGGGGACGACAAGAGGTACGCCAGCATCCATGCGGAAGGCGGAGGAGTTATCGATCACCACACAACCTGCGGCTGCGGCGGAAGGGCCGAATTCTTTCGAGATGGAGCCACCAGCGCTGAAGAGAGCGATGTCGATGCCTGCGAAGCTGTCATGCGTAAGTTCTTGCACAGCGATCTCTTGACCGCGGAAGGTGAAGGATTTTCCGACGGAGCGTGCGGAGGCGAGCAGGGTGAGTTGTTTCACGGGAAAGTTGCGTTCTTCTAGGCAGAGGCGCATTTCCTCTCCGACGGCTCCCGTGGCGCCGACGATGGCGATGTGTTTGGCTTGGCTCATTTCTGTGTTGGTGTGGGGGGAGAGACTAGTGATTTTTCCGATTGTAGCAAATGATTTGCGCAGGAGTGTTTGACATATACGGCTCGGCAGGTGATGGATGGGCGCGATGGGACTGTGCAAAGAGGCAAAAATCACGTTACGTTTGGCTCTGCCGATGATGATCGGGCAGGTGAGTCAGATGCTGCTTGGCGTGGCAGATACCGTCATGGTGGGGGCGCTGGGGGTGGAATCTTTGGCGGCGCTGACCGTGGTGAACTCGCTTTTCTGGGTACCGTTGGTGTTTGGGATTGGGTTTTTGACCAGTATTTCGGTGCATAGTTCGAATGCGCTGGGAGCGGGAGATGCTCAGGCAGGCAGGGAGAGCTGTCGGCATGGTTTGAATGTTTCGTGTTGGCTGGGGCTAGCACTATTTTTGCTGAGTTTGGTGTTGGGGCCGTGGCTGTTGCCGCACTTGGGCCAACCAGAGGAGGTGGAGCGATTGGCTGGGCCGTATTTTTTGATTTTGATGGCATCGGGAATTCCTTGTTTGGCGTCATTGGCGTTGAAAAATCACGCGGATGCCATGAATCGCCCGTGGCCGCCATTTTGGATTTTTCTGGCAGGTGTGGTGGCTAACGTCGGTCTTAATTCGCTATTGATTCATGGGTATTGGGGATTTCCTCGCTTGGGGATGTTGGGCGCGGCATGGGCGACGTTGATCAGTCGTTGCGGGATTTTGCTCGGGATGTTGCTGTGGCTGCGGAGGGATGTGGCGTTGCGAGATTGGGTGCCACGGCGGTGGTTCGGGCGCATGAGGATGGGGGATTTGCGTGAGCACGGGAAAATTGGCATTCCTGCTAGCATACAAATGCTCTGCGAGGTGGTGGCGTTTTCGGCTGCGGGGATCATGATGGGCTGGTTGGGGGAGATTTCGTTAGCGGCACACCAGGTGGCGATTACTTGTGCGGGCGTGGCGTTTATGGTGCCGCTGGGTTTGTCGATGGCGCTTACGGTAAGGGTCGGTGAAATGCATGGCGCGGGTGACGCCGAGGGCATGCGAAGGGTGGTTCGTTCTGGCTGGATTTTAGCGACGGCCATGGGAGTCGTGAGCGCCTTGGTGTTTTTTTGCTTCGGCGATGCGATTTCTTCATGCTTTACGGATGTCAAAGAAGTGGTCGCGCTCAGCTCAATTTTACTCGGGATCGTGGGGGTGTTTCAGATTGTCGATGGCCTACAAGTTGCCTCCGCTTCGATGCTTCGCGGCATGCACGATACGAAAATATCAGCTGTTTTAGGTTTTATCGCGTATTGGTTGGTTGGCATTCCCTTAGCTGGATTTTTTGGAAATGCCCAGCGTTTCGGTTCCATAGGAATTTGGTGGGGGCTGGCCGGTGGTTTGCTCGTCGCGTGTGCCGGACTGGGTTGGCGTTTGCGTAGTCGTTTGCGTAGTCGTTTGCGCCAGATGTTGGTGCTGGAAAAAAAGTGAGGATTTTCCTTGCATCTGCTGAGGTTGGCTCCTAAAACCGCCGTCCGTTTTCCTTTCGAAAACCCATCGCGCAGTCGGAGCCCTGGTGCGCAGTGGTCACTAATTCCAGGGCAATGCTGTCAGGAAAACGAACCAAACAACCAAACCAACAACCAAAACATAGTATGAGCTTTGCTCTCGAAGAACCCGTCAATCAGGAGCTGATTGACCTTATTGATTCCAAATTCCGCGAGTTTCGCGAGGGATCCATTCTTAAGGGAACCATCCTTGAAATCCGCCCCCAAGTCGTCATCGTTGACATCGGCTACAAGTCCGAGGGCGCGATCGCTTCCAACGAATTCGAAGACGACGACATTGAAGTCGGCGACGAAGTGGAAGTGCTTCTTGAAAAACTCGAAAACGACGAAGGCATGGTCGTTCTTTCCAAAGAAAAAGCCGCCCACAAGCAAAACTGGGACAAGATTGTCAAAGTGTTCCATGATGGCGGTCTCGTTCGTGGTAAAGTTAAAGCAGCTGTCAAAGGCGGCCTGACTGTCAACGTCGGCGTCGAGGCATTCTTGCCTGGCTCACAAGTGGACATCATTCCACCAAAAGACCTCAACGAATACATCGGCAAGGTCTATGAATTCAAGATCGTTAAGGTCAACGACGAGCGCAAAAACGTCGTGCTTTCCCGCCGCGAAGTCATCGAGGCTGAGCGCAGTGAGCAGCGTCAACGCTTCCTTGAGACCGTCATCGGCGGTGCAAAAGTCATCGGCACTGTTAAGAACATCACCGACTTCGGAGCCTTTGTGGATCTTGAAGGAATGGATGGACTTCTTCACATCACCGACATGTCATGGGGTCGTATCAACCACCCAAGTGAGATGCTTCACATTGGCCAAGCCTTGGAAGTGCTCATCCTTGAAGTGGATCGCGACAAAGAGCGCGTCAGCTTGGGTCTCAAGCAAATGTCGGAAAATCCATGGGCCGACATCGAAGCCCGTTTCCCGATCGGCACCCGCGTCAATGGCAAAATCACCAAACTTCTTCCTTACGGCGCGTTCTGCGAAATCGAAAAAGGAGTCGAAGGTCTGGTTCACGTTTCCGAGCTTTCCTGGGTCAAGCGCATTACCCGCCCGAGCGATGTTCTCTCCTTGGGTCAAGAGATCGAAGCCGTGGTGCTGGGAATCAGCATCGACGAGCAAAAAATCTCTCTCGGCGTTCGCCAACTCGACGCGAATCCATGGGACGAAATCGAAAGCCGCTTCCCGATTGGCACATCTGTCAAAGGTCCAGTTCGCAACCTCACCGCCTATGGCGCATTTGTGGAACTAGAAGAAGGCATCGATGGTATGATTCACGTGTCCGACATGTCCTGGACTCGCAAGGTCAACCATCCTTCGGAAGTTCTCAAGAAGAACGACGAAGTGGAAGCCGTTGTGCTTTCCATCGATAAGGTGAACCAGCGTGTTTCCCTCGGTATCAAGCAAACCGAAGATGATCCATGGAGCCTCATCGACAAGCGCTTCAAAGTGGGCGACATCGTCAAGGGCAAGGTCGCGAAAATCGCCAGCTTTGGTGCATTCATCAGTCTCGAAGGCGACATCGACGGACTCATCCACATTTCCCAGCTCAGCGAAGAGCACGTGGAGAAAGTGAAAGACGTCATCAAGGTCAACGATGAAGTCGAAGCTCGCGTCATCAAAGTGGACAAAGTGGAGCGCCGCATCGGCCTATCCATCAAGGCACTTAGCTACAGCGAAGATCAACTCAAGAAAGAAAGCGCCAGCTTCGAGAGCTTGCGTCCTTCCAGCGAGATGGTCGGCCTCGAACACGCGTTCAACCTCGCTTCCACCACCGTGGAAGAGTGGAGCCCAAGCGAAGAGAACTGATTCCGTTCTCGAACGTTTTACCAAAAGACCGGAGGGCAGCCTCCGGTCTTTTTTTTGTGGTGAAACTGGCGCCAATGGAGTGTCGTTTTGGCTTCGCCGATCCTTTTTTTCGCAGTGGAAGAATGAGGCAGTGATTCGGGCGATTGGGCTTTTCATTGGTGGTTCGGGACTTTAGGCTGCGGTTGTGTTAGGGTATTTGCATGTGCCGTTTTGTCATCGGGTTTGTCCGTATTGTTCGTTTTACAAGCATACACCGGGGGGGGTATCGGTGAGAGAATTTGTGGAAATGGCAATCGTGGAGGCGAAACATCGGGTGCCTCTGCTATCGGTAGCTCCGCGGACTTTGTTTTTGGGTGGTGGCACTCCATCGATGCTTTCGCCGTCATTGTTGAAGCGATTGTTTTGTGGCATGCAGGAGGTCATGAATTTCGAATCCATGGACGAAGTCAGCATGGAGGCAAACCCCGCGACCTTTGATGAGGCGAAGGCACAGGTGTTTCGCGAATGTGGAGTGAAACGCGTGTCGCTGGGCGTGCAGTCATTTTCCGCATCGATGCTTCAAGTCTTAGGCCGAGAGCACGGGCCAGAGCAAGCCGCAGAGTCTGTGCGCATTCTTCAACGAGTGGGCATGCCCTCGATCAATGTGGATTTGATGTTTTCGCTTCCAGGTCAGACGATGGCGGATTGGCAGCATACCTTAGAGACAGCGATTGGGTTAGAACCCGATCATATTTCCGCCTACAACCTTACCTATGAGGAGGATACGGCGTTTTTTGATTCCTTTCAATCGGGAGCGATGGCGCAAAGCGTCGAGCTGAATGGAGAGATGTTTTACGAGGCGAAACAGAGGCTCGAGGATGCCGGTTATGTGCAGTATGAGACATCGAACTACGCAAAGCCGGGGCATGAATCGGTGCACAATCAAGGATACTGGACCGGTGAAGACTACGTTGGCCTTGGGCCATCTGCGGTGAGCACGCTAGGCGCAGAGAGAAGCCGAAATATCGAGAATACCGAAAAATATTTGAGCATGGTGAAACTTTTTGGTCATGCTGTGGCGGATCGCGAGAACATCGGCCAAGAAGAGCGACGATTGGAGCGCTTGGCGATGGGGCTTCGCACGCGGGAGGGGATTTCGCGTGATTTGCTGGACGCAGATGGAGTGGCAAGGATGCGTGTCTTGATCGGTGAAGGCTTGGCAGAAGAGCAGGGAGATCGAATGATTTTGACCAAACAAGGTGCTTCTTTGGTGGATGGAATCGCTGGCGAAATCAGCTAAAAAGGAAATTTTGAGAATTTTTTTGAATGTTGGCACACATTCTGCTTTTTAGCTACTAGAGAGGGTGCTATCTATCGGTCGAACATGACTGATGTGACCTTCCATCAAAGTCTGGGGCAGCAACAGTCATTGACGCCCCAGATGCGGCGTAGCTTGGAGATATTGCAAGCGAACTCTATGGAATTGAGTCAATTGATTTACCAAGCGATGGAAATCAATCCTGTATTGGAAATGGAAGAGCAGGTGCCAGCAAATAATCTGGATGACAATGGTGGTGACGATCTTTCTTATGGCGAAGAAAGCACAGATTTTCTCAAAGATACCGATGACGATTGGCGAGACCGAACGATCATGGAGCGGCCTAGGGATTCAGGAGAGGATGAACAGCGTCGGCAGCATTTGTATGATTCCATCGTTGGGCCTGAGACATTGCAGCAGTTTTTGACGGAGCAGGTACACCAGTCCATGGTGCCGCGTGAGATTAAGGATTTGACGCTACTGTTGATCGGCAATTTGAATGAACGAGGTTTCCATGATGAGTCGCCTTCGAGAATGGCATCGCGTTTGGGAATTTCTGAGAAATGGATGGAGCAGGCCATTCGTTTGCTTCAGAGCTTTGATCCGCCAGGAATTGGGGCGCAGAATTTGCAAGAGTCTTTGCTGTTGCAGTTGCGTAGGCAAGGGCGGGGAGGGACTGTTGAGTATCGTATCGTAGAAAATCATTTGGAAGATTTGGCTCGTCGGCATTTTCCCCAAATTGCACGCTCGTTAGGTACCACCGAAGAACGAGTGGAAGAGGCGGCCTATAGCATTTCTTGTTTGGATCCAGATCCAGGTGGCTCTTTTTCTCCGAGCTTAAATCCGCATGTCACGCCTGATGTTGTATTTGTGAAGGGCGAAGATGGGGTGTTTGAGGCAGAATTGACGAACGATCATATACCGCGGCTACGGATCAATGATTTTTATAAGAGCCTCTTGGCACAAACGGGAAGTGACAAAAAAACGTTAGAGTATTTGCGAGAAAACATCCGTGATGGTAGAGCCTTGATCGGTGCGATTTCGATGCGGCAAGAGACGTTGCTGGCGATTGCGCAAGTAATTGTGAGAAAACAGGAAGAATTCTTGCTTCACGGTACGATTAAATTGCGTCCGATGACGATGGTGGAAGTGGGGGATGCCTTGGGCATGCATGCTACGACCGTATCACGTGCTGTGGCTGGCAAATACGTAGCGACGCCAAGCGGGATGCGAGAACTTCGCTCCTTTTTCACCTCGGGGTATCAAATGAACGACGGCGCAGATTTGTCGAATTCTGCGGTTCGGGAAGAGATTCAAGTTTTGGTGGCCGAGGAAAATCCGAAAAAACCTTTATCGGACAAGGTACTTACCGAGATTTTGCAGAGTCGGGGTATCGATATCCAGCGGCGGACGGTGGCGAAGTATCGTGAACAACTCCACATCTTGCCATCACATTTGCGCAAGAGATCTGAGTGATTGATGGAATTTAAATGATGTGACTGGAGCCTAGTATCGCCACTTGAGTGATACCATCGTGAACGGATTCAATCGCTTCTTGCAGTTTGGCGCTGGACTCCTGCTCCCCGTGCACCAAAAAAATGTGATGTCTAGGGCCGCTCATGCGTTGAAAATAGTCCATCAATTCTGAGTGGTCGGCATGACCCGAAAAGCTATCCACCGCTTCGATGTTGGCACGAACGTGGTAGTGATCACCAAGGATGGGAACTTCTTTTTCGCCATCGCGGATTTTGCGACCAAGGGTGTTTTCGGCGCAGTAGCCAACAAAAAGCACGGTGTTTTTCGGGTCGCCGATGCCATTTTTGAGGTGGTGGAGAATGCGTCCAGCCTCGCACATGCCAGAGGCGGCGATGATGATGGCCGTGCCATGGATGGTATTGAGTTCCTTTGATGCTTTGATGGCGCGGATGAGCGTGAGGTTTTCGAAACCGAAGGGGTTCTCTTTTTCGAACAAGTCTGCATAGACCTCGTGATTGAATGCCTCGGGGTGAAGGCGAAAAATTTCGGTAGCACTGACGGCGAGCGGGCTATCGACGAAGACCGGCACATCCGGAATTTCGTCATTTTCAAACAATTTGTGAAGCACGTAGAGGATTTGCTGGGTGCGTTCGACGGCGAAACAGGGGATGAAAATTTTCCCCTTACGGCGGATGGCATCATTGATGATTCCTGCGATGCGATGATCCACCCCAGCTGGGATTTCATGTTCGCGTCCGCCGTAGGTGGATTCCATGATGAGAATGTCGATGTTCTCGGGAATGACAGGATCGTTGAGGAGATCATTCTTGCCGCGACCGATGTCGCCTGTAAAGAGCAAGCGTTTGTGTTTGCCATCTTCTTGGTCATCAATTTCTAACAAAACTTGGGCACTGCCGAGGATATGTCCTGCATCAAGAAAGGTCAGCTTTACACCCGGAGCAATCGGCATGGGTCGCTCGTAATTGATCGTGACGAATTGGCGGAGAGATTTTTCTGCATCTTGTTCCGTGTAAAGTGGTTCGATAGGAGCAAGGCCTTTCCGTTTGTTTTGTTTGTTGAGCCATTGCACATCACTTTCTTGAATGCGCGCAGAATCGGCGAGCATGATTTGGCACAGATCTCGTGTGGCAAATGTCGCGTAGATATTGCCTACAAAGCCCTTGCGGCAAAGATTCGGTAAATTTCCCGAATGGTCGATGTGTGCATGTGATAGAACAAGGCAGTCGATTTTTGCGGGATCGAAGAAAGGGAAATCGCAATTGACTTCATGGCTTTTTTCTCGCCGTCCTTGATAAAGTCCACAATCAAGAAGGATGCGCGATCCATTGACTTCGATTAGGTGTTGCGATCCCGTGGTCGTGCCAGCAGCCCCACAAAAGGTTAGATTCATGGTTGCGATACTGGCGATTCTACGAACCGAAGCAATGCAATTCTTGATTCAACCCGAAATCCGAAGTACAACGCCGCCATCATTTGCCGAGCAAGGCATTTCAGACCTTGGGGCAGCATCATTGGATGCAGACCACTGCGGCCATGAAACGCCTTGCTCATCAAAGCCAGGCAACGTATTTCTGGCGTTCTACTTCGGATCTCGGGTTCAAATGAGGATGGCACGAAACATGTTCAGCTCATGCGGCTCAATTGTCGAGCAGCAAGAATCAGGGTCTCACGAACACCTGGGGCGAAACTGCCATCGGTAACCACGGCGAAAGTCGTGTTTTCTGCGGTAATGAACTCGATCGGCGTTTGGCCTACGCAAAGACGTAGGTTTTGGGGATCAAAACCAAACTTACTCAAGTTGTGCTTCAAGAAGTCGAAGGCACAAATATCATCGCTGGTGATTCTAGCCACGCTACGAATGCTAGGAAGGGCGCGGCACCGTTGGAGGATCTCGTCGGTGGACAAATCCCGATCCAGTCCAAAAATGGCACGCAGCTCGATTTGCATTGTGGCAGGCTTGTGAGTCGGAGAAACAGCGGCGATCTCTCGCTCTGAAGCGGGTGCTTGGGAAAATGCTGTGCTCGCAGGGCGAAAGCTCTGCGGGATTTGTTCCATGGGCTTAGGTTCGGCGGGCAGAGAGGTGACCATGGAAAACGGCGAAGGATTTGGTAGAGCTGCAGCAGGCGCTAGGGGCTGATGATCAGGATGAACCGTGAAAGGACTGGCTCCAAAATACCCTACAGGAGCTTGCGCATGCGCGGATACTTGCTGAGGTGCTATGGCAAACGGCGATGCCTGAGGCACGGGAATTTGCTGAGGTAGTGCAGGGGTGAGTGCATCGTAACCAAAGGGCGTGGTCGTGTCGGGGAAGATGCGCGACATCCGATCCGCTTGGTGTCGAGGGGGCGGAAGCTTGGCCGGTTTGCCGGACTCTGGGAAAGGAGATTGCACTGGCAGTTCGTCAGCAACAGCTGAAAAGGGCGACTGCTCGGCAGAAGGCAAGCCAAAGGGGCTTTTGGTAGCGACATCCTCGCCAGCGAAAGAAAATGGAGAGGCATTACTCTCTGCCCTGAAGGGTGAGTCAAAGGTAGATGTAGGAGAACTCATGACACAAAAGAATGATTACGTGTAAGTAAAAGTGCTACAATCGTCTTAGATCAAAGCAATTTTGCCAATTTTACAAAAGATAGCAGGAAATCTTGCAGCTAAATGCCTTGAGTGTCAATTTTTTTAAAATTTTTTATCAACGTTTTTTTACGCACGATAAAATATTTTATCCCTCTGCCGTTTGCGAACGCATGGCATGGCGTGTGCGAGCATCCAAAGACCTCACTGCATGGCTGCATTTCCTTTTTCGATTCGCTCACCATTCCCCGCCCTCGTTCCGAAGAAGCTCAACCCAGGATGCGCTTAGCTGAGTGTGTAATTTAGCCCAAGGTTCATCGCATACGGCTTTGAGACCCCGGCAATCACTTTGCCAATCGTATCGCCTTCGCCGTCGGTGAAGTTGCGATTGAGCATCGTTTCCGAAATGACCCATCCCAGTGCTACGATGCTGGCCTTTGCGTTCATCATGGCAACTTGGAAGGTTGCGTGATTGTAGGGCTGTTTGGCCAAATCACTTGTGGGATCGATTTCTACTCGGTAGCGATCCACGTCGCGTTTTTCTAAATCGCACATGGTCGGATAAATTTCTGTTCCTCGGCTGGTGATACGCACCAACTTGAAACCATGAGCTTGCAAAAGCGGAGTAATCTGCCCAGCGCGCACCCGATAAAATGCCTGAATCAATTGGATGCTCACCGCATCAAAAGCCACCAACTTCGCCACTGCTGCGGCAAATGTTTCTTCGAGCAATGCACCACTGAATCTTGCGATTGTGCTGGCACTGGCATGACTGGAGGCCAACACTGTTGCCAAACTTTTCTCTGCCCATTCTGCTTGGGTGTGCAAAAGATCACCGAGCACACGAGCAGCATATTGGCCAAAACTGCGAATCGATTGCAAGCTTCCCGCTCGCCCACAATGGAACAGCGAACGCAGATCGATGCCGGTTTCTTTCTCAAATAATGCACGCACTTCTAGATCCACATCGGAGATCGTTTCATCAATCGTGCCACCATCCGTAAATTTTGTCACCAAGCCACAATCATCGACAAATAAATCAAAGCCGACGATTTGCGAGTTCGACCGAATCGGATTGGGCGGTACATTCCGCTCGACGAAGGCTTCCCACGCTTGACTACCGGCGCGCATGTTTGTGGCAAATTGACCGTAGGAGCGCAGCACTCTTTGAAACAGCGGCTTTACCTCTTCATCCACTCGTGCAAGCACCAAATCTTTGACACTTTTTTCGGGATTCGCTTCTTTTGCGGCTTTTAACTCGACAACTTTCCGAGCGATTTCTGCGGCAAATTCTCGTGTTCCTGAGCGCTCGCGACCTTTGGCTGCTTGATACGGCCCCTTGGCAATGTCGCCAACGTAAAAGCCATCGGCCAATACTTCCATGACTGCTGCTTTGATGAACTCCGCGCCGAGGATGTTGTGTTCGCCGCCGATGTGTAACAACATCTCCGCCGCCGCATCGATCAGCGCCACAGGATTGGCCTTGTTTTGTCCTGCGATGTCATCCGCCGTGCCGCCCATTGTTTCAAACATCGAGACCGCTCGTGGATTGTTTGGGTTGGTATTGTTGGAGCTCACCAAGCCTACTCCACCAGAAACTTTCGCCGCGATGTCAGAACCGATGTCGCCAAACATATTGGTCGTCACCACCACATCGAATCGCTCAGGCACTGCCGCAATCGCCGCAAGTCCGTCATCGATGATCATGAAATTCGCAGCGATCGCTTGATCGCCAAGCTTCTCGGCAGTGTAGTCCTTGGCCACTTTCAAGAAAGCCTCTTTGAATAGGCCTCCAGTAATTTTCAAAATGTTCGGTTTTTCCAGTCCGGTCACTTTTTTCCGTCCATCTCGCACCGCTGCTTCAAACGCCGCACGGCAAATCAACTCGCAGCCTTCCGGCGTTTGGTGACGCAGTGCCTGTGGGTAGTTTCGGGCCAGGCGATGTTCGATGGATGCGTAGAGGTCCTCGACGTTTTCGCGTACAAACAACATGTCAACACCCGGCATGCCGGGTGCGATAGGATCGAGGGTCACGCAGCGCCGAATGTTGGCGTATTGCTCAAAGCCCTTGCGTATCGTCACATTGCGACTCGGTTCGTCGCCCTCGTCCAAGGTGCGTAAAGCCCCTTTGAGAACGGCATCAGCGTGGCTCGCTGCTTGCAGGGTCTGCTTCTCAAGCATGGTCACCATTTCTTTGACGGCTTTCAGCGTCTCTGGCTTGAGCTTGGCGAGCAGTTTTTTATAAAAATCATTGATGTTCCCAGCGGCGCGAGCTTCCTCTTTGGCCTGCGCTTCCAGTTGCTCAGCAACGGTATCAGATGCTTGATCGCCAAACTGCTCGGCGTACGCCTGTGGCGCGTGCTCCTTGAGAAGGGCAAACAAATCTTTCGCATCGGGATAACCCAGACTTCCTTCCACATAGTCCACGGGCAAGCCTGTTGCTGCCAGCACGACTTTCGTGGCCTCGACACACTCAGGGCCGATTCCCTGACCTTTGATGACAAGTATGGTGGAACTTCTGTTAGGGATAGGACTTTGGCTCATGCGTGAATTGGAATGAATGTGCGATATCAGAGAAACCTGTGGGTCTTTCTTTTGTGTGCCAAGATTGGCGCGAACGACGAATCCCTCGCATCATCTTTTGCCCTTGTCCAACGTTTTTTGTATTTTCTTTGCGATAGCAAATACCTAGCAGAACAAGAAATTACGGCTGAAACACCGGTGCGCTCAAAGCTTTGCTGTAGAAGCCCGAGGGGTCAAAACAGCAAACACGTTTCTTGCCGCTAGCAAGCATCTCGCAGGCATCCTGGATGCGCTTTGCGCGGGTTTTTGACTGCTTGGCAGAAACGATCCAGTGAATCCAATCCACCCGGGCAATGGTCGTCGTGGCATCCCAAGTATCGCGAGCGGATGGTGATTCCTTGAACGCAACTTCGAGATCTGGCGGTAATTCCGGTTCGGGTTCAATCTCCACGGCAGATAGTTCCATCGGAAGAACTTCGCCAAAGTGAGCGTTTGCTTTTTTTTGTAGCTCATGAGGCACCATCAACCAATGGCTCAATTGACCATCTGGTTCCAATGTTGCCTGAAAGGAATGTCCCTTGATTTTTCCCTCCACACTCGTTCTGCCTCTCCGTGGAAGGGTGTCACTGACGTCTTTGGGGATGTGCAAGAATCCCCATGCATCATCGTCACTCGATAAAGTGGGACGATAGAGTTTTGCTTCAAAACAAGAGATGATACGTTTCGTGCTCACAGTTTCGTTACAGAGAAAAATCAGCCTTTGCGCAAGCCTATCTTAGCTGAAAAAGCGATGTGGGTGAGGATTTGATCTGCAAATGTGATGCAGTGAGAAATTTCCGTGGTTTGTTCTTAACCGATAGAGAAGTGAAAATGATGAGACCCGCGAAGATCGTAATTTTCACGGTTGTTTCAGCTGATGAATGGTGCCGTGGATGATGAGGTCGTCGATGGTAAGTTCGTAACAATCGGTGGGTGCTAATTCTGGGATATCGAGAAGTAAGGTGGAGGGGTCTTCGCCGGAGCTCACCTTGTCTATGGCCAAGGTGCGTTCGTTGACGTGTTTGCTACCGTATTTTTCGCTGCGAACGAGATCCCATAACTTGATGGAGCATTTAGGATCTTTGATGGGATCGTTCATGATGATGCGCAGGCGACCTGTTTCAGCGTGGATCGCTAGGGGCAACGGTGAGGCTTTGCCGGTGTGACGAATGCGATAGAAGCCGCCGGGATCGGTCTGATTGCCTGCCCATGCATACATCCCGCAGGTGTAGAGCGCACCATCGGCGGCGAAGCGTCCGCGCATGATGCCTGTGGCGAGTGCGGGCATGGGGAGTTCGCAAACAGCTCCCTGCCAGTTGTCGCCGACCCGTTCATGCGGCACGAGGTACGCGCGGCCGGTGCCGTAGCTGAGATTGAGCAGTGATCCGCCGAGATTACCCCATGCGTTTTTCGGGATCTGAACGAGTTCTGCGGGGCTTCGATCTTTCTTATTGGTGACCCAGACCATCGGCTTTTGCATGGCGGAATCGCTGGTGTCTTTTCCTGCGCCGTAGCCATACATATTGCCGTAGAATTTCCCAGGCATAACCCGGTTGATGCGATTTTTTGGAGTCCAATGACCTTCCTGATCGGTGACATAATAGCTGCCATCGTCGTTGACACACACGCCATTGGCCGCACGGAAGCCATACGCGACGATCTCGGTTTTTGTGCCGTCTGCGGATACTTTGAGAAGTGTGCCGTGCTGGGGAACGATACTATCCAGGGCGTGGCGAGCGGATTTCGCATAGTAAAAATTCCCTTGCTGATCGGTCTGCAAGCCCATGGCAAATTCATGAAAATGCTCGGTGACTTGGCTATCGGTATTGAAGGCTTCAATGAAATCGATTTCGCCATCGGCATTGAGATCGACGAGTTTGGCGATCTGGTCGCGACAGGTGACGAAAAGATCATTGCCGCGGAATTTGACACCGAGAGGTTGAAAAAGCCCGCTGGCAATGCGTCGCCATGTAAGCGTAGCTGGAGCTTTTTCCGATACACCATCGACACGCCAGACATCGCCATTCCACATCGCGACGATGGCCGATTTGCCATCTGGAGTGAAATCAAAACCGCCTGGGCGAAGCCAGCTATTCCAGGGGTTAGCTATCGGCAGCGGGAATTCATCAGCAACAAAGGCGGAGGTTTCTTTTCCAGCCACGGAAATCGTAGTGACCGTTTGCGGCGATTGTGGTGGGCCACCCTTCATCAAAGATCCGAGGTCGATGGGAGTGGTGACAGTTTTAGCAAGGGCTTGCAGCGATGGCATGTCGGCATGAGAAATGAAAAAACGTGCTTTGTGACCACCGAGAATTTTCGCCACCCAGAATCCATTCTCTTTCGTTAGAGTGCCGTCGCCGGTCATGACTACGTTGATGGTCTCTGGGGCGACGCACATCGCCAGCGATTGCCACGGTGTCAGGCCATGAATGGTTCTGACAAAAACGGGATTCGTGCCGGACTCAAGCAACGAAGGCGACTCAAGAATTCGAGCACCGTAAATCTCTGCATCGATCACGCATTGGTTGCCGTTTCGATAGATCCCCTTGTATTTCAAACCGAAATGCGAGCCATAGCGCTTGCCGTCTTTTGCCGCGACTCGCTTGTCAGTAAAATCTCCCATGCTCCATCCTGGGCCAACGGGATTGACAAAATGGCGTTCGCCCGTGAGCGAGGTGTGTGTGCCGTGACTGCCATCAAAAGCAATGCCTTTCCAGTCCACGAAATCTCCGGTGGTGGCTGTAGCAACACGCATGGTATCGTGATCATAGATCATCCATGCCCGACCTTTCGTGACGCCACCGGGGCCATCATCGAGACGAATGGCGATGCCCTTCTGCGCGATGTTTCCTGGCTCGACTTGGTAAGTCCAATGCAAGAAGGGACCGAGTTCCATCTGCTTGTAAGGCGGCAGCGAGCGGTCGATTTTTTCAACTTTTCCTTTTGCCAAGCCCTTGGGGAGATTCTTAAGCGATTCAGGAGAGAGGGCAGTGTATTGCGTGGGGTTGTGAGGTTTAAGAAAGCTCTCACGAATGTAATGAATCACAGCATATTTTTGCGCGGTGGTGTACTGCGGTTGAGGCATCATTTGTCCGTAACCTTTGGTCAAGGTATGATACATCGAGTAAGGATCCGCACCATTTTTGAAGGTGCCTTCGGCGAATCGAAGAGCCGTAGGAAGCGAACCGGCTTGGTCTTTGGTTCCGTGACAGATGACGCAGTTGGTCTTGTAAATTTCTTCACCTTCTTTGAGCACCTGGGCATTCCACGAAGAAACGATTTCTGCATGATCGCTGCGCTCTAACGCCTGCACCCAGCCGCCCTGGGCTTGGACTTTCGGCTGCGGTAAAGCAGCGGCACGATAGGTGAAATCAGGCGTGTTGGCGCCGGAGGCATCGGGCTTGAAAAGTAAGGACATCTCTGACTGCGGTAGCGCACGGTTCCATACCTTCACTTCGCTGATGGTGCCTTGGCTGAAATCCCCGCCAGACTTGTTTGAGGAACGTCCGATTTTGAAGATGTGAGATGTTGAATCGGCCTTCTGAAAGGGACTCTTTTTTGCAATCAAATGGCCATCGAGGAAAAGCTTCATGGTGTCGCCTTCCGCTTGAAGAATGGCAGTATGAATTTTGCCGCTGGTGACTCTCGGCCCGCCGGTGATTTCGCCGAGTTGCGCGATTTCATAGACCAGCTTGCCCTTGCGGATCGATAGCGATTTTGTATCGGCAGACGACTCACCGCTCGGTTGTGACTTGGAAAACAACACGCCATCGGTTTTCGCTGAGAAACGGACATAAGCGGTAAAATCGGCACCGAAGTCGATTTTCGCATCAGGGAAATCTTTCGCAGAGGGCTGGGCGAGTGCCGGCATCACCTCGGGTCCACGTACGAGTTTATTTTGGTTCCATACGCGCAAAACGGGAGCTTTGCCTTCAGGTGTTTCGACGGCAATATCATGCGGACCCGCGTCTTCGAAATCGATGGCAAAATCATCGGTAAAAGAAATTTTCGCAGGGCCTTCCCAATGCAAACGATAGGCAGCAGGCCACTCGCTGGAGCTTATGGGCAAGGTGTCACGCGGCGGAGCTGCGAGAGAAGGAAGAGTAAGGAGTAGGGGGAAACCAAGGAGCTTGAGGTTCATTTTTGTTGGGAAGATTTCGCCAGTACCGTGAATGCATCCGTTTGGCTTTGCCAGATGGCCGAGAGTTCTTTGACTTTTTCCGGCATGGTCGCAGCGAGGTTGTTTTGTTCGGCGCGGTCGGAAGAAAGATTGTATAGCTCCCATGGCTGTTTGTTCGCCGCAACCAATTTCCAATCGCCAACTCGCACAGCGCGGTTGCCTTCATGAAGCCACCATAAGCTCTCGCGCTCCACAGCGGTATCTTTTACCAAAGCGGGAAGCAGGCTTCTTCCGGGAGCAACTGGCACGGCATCGCCATCGATGGTTTCAGGCTTTGCCACATGGGCTAGAGCTAAAGCCGTGGGCACAAAATCAATCACGTGTGCGGGAGTGTGACGCAGTTCCCCACGTGCCGCGATGCCGGCTGGCCAGTGAGCGATCAGAGGCGATGCGATGCCGCCCTCGTGAACCCAGGATTTGTGCCGACGAAATGGGGTGTTGCAAGCATTCGAAAATCCCGCTCCAAGGCAAAGGTAGGTCTCCGCACTGCCGAGGCGCGCTTTCGGATCGTGGCCTCCATCTCGCACCATGATTTCCGCGGTGGCACCATTGTCTGAGCAGAAAAGAATCAAGGTGTTTTCATACGCACCCATGGTCTTCAGTTGTGCGATGATCTTGCCGATCTCGCGATCCATGCGATCGATCAACGCCGCGTGAATTGCCATTTTGGTTGCTTGAAATTGACGCTGCGTGTCATTGAGCGATTGCCATTCGACGGGTAGATCGATCTCGCCAGCTCCGAGTTTTGTAAAGGCATCAGGAAATGGATAAGGAGCACCGATGTCACGCTCCACGGCAGAGAGAGAGGTATTGATGATCCCCATCGAGCGAAGGTTTTTGTAGCGAGCGTCGCGCATGGCCTCCCAGCCGCCCACGTAAGTGTTTTTGTAAAGATCAATGTCTTCTTGCGGCGATTGCAAAGGGAAATGCGGAGCGTGAAAGGCGATGTAATGAAAAAACGGCTTATTCGCATGGTCTTTGGCGTGCTCTTGCAAGCACTCCACGGCATGGCTGGCGGTATAATTTGTTAGAAAAAAGTCTTTCGATTTTTCAGACTCAAACGGTTGATCATCTCGCACCATACCTTTGGTGGAAAAGAAATTGCCGGGATTGTTGATGATCAGGGATCGATCAAAGCCCGCCTTGCCGGCCTTGCCATCAACATGCCACTTGCCGCTGACATACGAGCGATAGCCCGCAGGCTTCAGTAACGCAGGCAGCAAGGGCGCCCACTTAGGTCGTTTTGCCATGGCTCCGCCGAAATGCTCAGGCAATGCATCGCGCTGGATTTGTTGGGCGTAATATCCGGTGAGCAAAGCTCCACGTGTCGGCCAGCAGCGTGCGGTATTGTAGAACTGAGTGAAACGTAAACCGCCCTTCGCTAACGAATCGAGCTGTGGCGTTTTCACCTCGCTTCCGTAACAACCAAGGTCCGAAAAGCCAAGGTCGTCGGCGATGATCATCACGATGTTTGGCTTTTGCGGACTCGCGCTTTGCGCGCTAAGCAGTGAGGCTAACGAAAAGGCGAAAAGGGCGAGGCGTTTCATGAAGTGTAAGTGAATGAAGCAATAAGTGTTTGTCCCTTAACAAGAGCAGGACGAGCAGCGTGCAGCTTTCAGAGAGGCGAGTTTTTTCTCGATTTCCAGCGAAGTAGGCGTGACTGCGAGACCGCCAAGCGATGTACATCGGTGCTCACGAGGCATGCGTGTGGAAACAGCCTTGGCGGCATCGATGACTTCATCAAGGGGAATTAATGGATCGAAGCCGGCGAGTGCCATGTTGGCGCATGAAATGGCGTTGCTTGCAGCAATGACATTTTTGCCAAGGCAGGGAGCTTCCACGCGATTCGCAATCGGATCACAAATCAATCCGAGCATGCTTTGGAAGGCCATCGATGCAGCGGCGATCGATTGATCGCGAGTGCCACCCGCAAGCACGACGAGTGCTGCGGCGGCCATGCAAGCGGCGGATCCACCTTCTGCTTGGCAACCACCGACTTCAGCGGCGAATGTCCAGCGTGTGGCGATGAATACGCCGATCAAGCCTGCTGCCAGCATGGCCTTGGCCATCTCGGTTTCGTCTTTGCCCATGGCTTCTGCCATGCCGATGATGGCACCAGGCAATGCCGCGCAGGCACCAGCGGTAGGTGCCGCGACGATCACGCCCATGCTGCTTTTCACTTCCATCAGGGCCGTCACGTAGAGGATGATGCGATTGAGCGCACCTCCGTCCAAAAGCTTGCCTTGATTCATCAATTCAGCAAATTTTCCGCTTTGGTGATGAAGAACGCGGTCTTCGTACGTCGTGCCTGCGATGCCAATGGCGATGGATTTGCGGAGAATGCGAATGATTTCCTCCATCTTCGCGATGATCTCGGCTTCGCTTATCGCACCGCGGGCGTTTTCGTATTGAATGGCTAGATCGACGAGCGAGGTATGATTTTCGCCATCATAGGCGAGCATCTCCGTACAACCAGAAAACGGAATGTCCATGTCCTTTCTCGAGGCGATCGGAAGAACAGGCGAGAGTTTTTTCACTGCGATGGGGTTCAACAACTCTAACGCTTCGTTAGCAACAAAGTCATTGGCTTTCACTTGTAGAAGATGAAGGTCGCCCACGCGATGCTTGATGATGTGATCTGCGGCGAAATTGAGCATTGGGGTATGATTCAGCCAAATCAATGTCTCATGATAGCCGCCATCCATGCTCATCGGCACGCCGTCGATGGACAAGACTTCGATCATTCCTCCACCTGTCGAAATGGCGATGATCGAGTGACTTTCGTTAGAATTTGTTAGAGTTAGTCGATAGGTATTCGGATGAGGATCGCCGACATCGACGGTGACGATACGCAGAGAAATTCCCGCATCGCGAAGCGCGACATCAGAATTGGGCAAGCGCTCATCATCAGCATTCCAGCCAAGCAGGCCTCCAAAAAGTCCCATGTCACTGCCCTGACTATCGTGTGTGGTCGGCAGCGAACCACTGCGATCGAATTCGACGAGCACATCGTCAATTTCGTTGTCCATCAAATTTCGAGCCAACCGCCCAATACGGAGAGCGGCAGCACAATGCGAACTGGAAGGCCCGCGCATAACGGGGCCGATAACGTCATTAAATATCGATACGGGACTGACGCTGGAAGATTGTTTCATTAGGGAATAGGCTTGAGGTAAAACTCTTTGATGGTGATGCCCTTGCTATCTTTTTCCAGAGAAAGGGAAATCGTGTTTCTGCCCTGATTGAGGGAAACTTCCAACGGTGCAGTATTTTCCCAAAGCCCGATGGTGTAGGGAATCGGCATGGAAGCCGCTGGCGTGGCATTCGTCGCGACGCTGAGATTGTGGAAGTCTTGCAATGTGGCAACTTTTGCTGTCAGCGCGTATTTCCCCGACTTGGGCACTTGGAATTCATAGGTCGATTTGTAGCCAGCGGTGATGTGCAATTGCATGCCGCCGCCGTGACTCGCCATCGCTGCACTGCCGCCCGAGGGCTTGCTATGCGCTACGGCAGGTATGATCAGCGAACCGTCTGAACCCATCGTGATTTTTTGGTCTTTCTCCTCGACGCGGGAACTCTGCAATTTTTGATTTGCTTCATTCGCTTCGGCTAATTCTTTGCCCAAGGGTCCAAGTGCGACGGATGTGCTAGCAAGAGCTACGCTTTGATTGTTGGCAAGTTGACTCCAGAAACCGCCTTCGACAGATTTTCTCTGGTTGTATTGTTGCTCACCCAGGGTGCGACTGATCCAGCGAGCGCGCAGCACGCTGAGATAGTCTTTGCCGTGTGCACGTGCTTGGCTCTCTAACAAAAAGTCCAAGCCGCTGCGAGGAGCTTCGTCTTTGTCCCACCAGCTATTGGCAAAACCAGCGCCCAAGTTGATCACCCAGCCTTTTGGAGTCCAGTGACTGAGAGCTGCATGAGCTTTCTGTGTCACGCCCCAGGTGGGGATGCCGAAGGCGCGCAGGACGAAGCGTCCGTAAAAGGCTCTGCGTCCGCAGACCCCGCCATTCAGAGCGATGTTTTGATACTGTTGCAGGGAGGGTTGATCCTTAGAAACATTTTGCGATCCATATGGTACATCCGTGCGCACCGAGTTCACATAACGCCAGCCGTAGTCGCCCGTGGTAACTTGATCGGGGCGATAACTGCGCAGCATTTCACGACCCCATACAGCGATTTCATCAGGAGCATCACAGCAAACTACCATGCGCAATTCCCACGTAGTGAAATTTTTAAATGCTGGATCCAATTCACCAGCGAGGAAGGCTTTTTCATATTGCAAATAACGTTTGACCGGATCGACAAACTTCGGAGCATTTTTGGCATCGATCGGATTGGATTGTTCGATGGGCTTGGCATGCTCTAGGCTGGTAGCGAGAGCCAGGCGTTGCAATGTCGGATTCTTGGAATCTGACATGACTTTTTCAATTGCGGTGAGGATTTCGATGGCCTTCCCATATTTGCCAAATTTTGCACCGCCAGCTTCCAGCATTTGCATCATCAGGGTTGAGTTGGCAAATAATTTGTCGATGAGCGCTTTCTGCGTCTCACCTTGCTCGGCATACATGGCAAGTCCAGCCGGTGTGGCCTCTGCCATGATTGTGCTCTTGAGGAGTTTGCTATCCAATGAAGTGGTGGAAATGACTTTTGCTGTAACATCGATGAGCTTTTTCGAAGCAGCAGCTTCGGCAGCTTTTGCTTTCGTGAATGCCTCTTTGCCTCGCTTGGCTGCGGCTGTGAGCTTGGGCTCTGCTTTGACTAGAGAATCGTAAGCCGCTTGACGTTCGACCAAGGCCTTTTCTCCTTCAGCTTTATTTTTTTGCCATTCTGCCAACGAGGTTTTGGCTGCTGCTCGCTCTTGATCGTTCGTGGCTTTTTTCATCGCAGCATTGGCATCAGCAATGCCTTTTTCCGCGCCTGCAATCCATTTTTTCTTGGCGTGATCGATCAAAGATTTCGCCCCGTAAATTTTTCCTAATTCTTTTTCCGCAGCACTAGCTTCTGCTTCCGCTTGATTTGCTGCATCCCGTGCGCGTCCGTAGGCCGACATCAATCCGGCATCGATCCGTGGCAGAGCGCTCTCAATGGCTTTGCGCAGGGCGGTAAATTCTGTTTCGTATTGCGATAGCAGCTTTTTGCCAGCGTCGGATGAAACAGTTGCGGACGGTGCTAGCTTGGCAAAAGTAACGTCTGTGACGATCACGGGAAGCAGAGCACAGGTAATGGCGATAAGGGAGCGTTTTGTCATAATTCGTTGCATTGGTTGATTGGTAGGGAATCTCGGCGTGCAGCATAGCATGTGACGAGGGAAATTCCTGCAAAAATTACGGGGGATTTCTCCTCTTCTTTCGGTAGATGCTGCTTTTTCCTTAGGAAAGAAAAGACTTCACCGTTGCGATTGTGGCTCCTTGATGACCTTTGAGAATCTCCATTGCCTTTTCCGCATGGGATTTCCGGCTTGATTCATCGGCGATAAGCATGGCAAGAACGGAGGAAAGTTCAGCGGCATCCGCAACTCTCACAAGACCTCCTGCGCGAATCATATCATCCGTCAATGGTTGAAAATTTTCCATGTGCGGGCCCGTTACCACGCACTTGCCCGCCATTACTGCTTCGCAAGGATTTTGCCCACCTTCAGCCAGGAAACTTTTGCCGATCACTACCACGTCTGCCAGAGTCGTCCAATCGCGCAGCTCGCCGGTTGTATCGACCATATAGCAATCCACTCCATCCTGGTGTGCCTCGCCTGTGCTTCTCTGACAAACCTTCCAGCCTTTTTCCAGCAACGCCTGCCGCACTTCATCACGACGCTCCGCATGCCTAGGCACGCAAACATAGAACGCACCAGCACTACGTGCCGCATCCCCAATCACGACTTCTTCCCCATCGTGAGTGCTCGCCGCCAAAACGATTTTTTTACCTCCGGCCATCGCGTCCAAGATCGCGCGGAAATCCTGCCGCACTTCTGGCGTTACATCGCCTCCAGGATCAAATTTCACGCTGCCCGTGACCAGCACCGCCTCACTTTGGCAACCCAGCGCGAGGAATCGCTCCCCATCAGCCCGTTCCTGGACTCCGATTCGTTCTAAGCCTGCAAACAGCGGTCGGATCACTCGCGAAAATTTACGAAATCGACGCTCTGAACGCGCCGAGAGCCGAGCATTTACCATCGATACGGGAATGTCGCGTTCTTGGCATTGTTGCATCAATTCAGGCCACGCTTCCGCTTCCACCAGTACTAAGCGCCGAGGGCGAAAGCGCTGCAAGTACGACCGCACAAACGGCCACCAATCCACTGGCGCATAGACCACACGAACCCCCGACAAACCCGCGCGCATGGCCAATTCCCACGCCGTTGCGGTGCCTACCGCCAGCACTACCCGCTGCTCCGCGCTACGCTGCCACGCCCGCAGCAATTTCAACGCGATCATCGTCTCACCCACACTTACCGCATGGATGTGCGTGCCGTGCTCAAGCTCCCATTCCGCCTCATCTCGATACCAGCCAAATCGCTCGCCCAATGGACTTTTCCACCCACCCCGCGCGATGGTTTTCTTCAACCACGGCACCAAAGAAATCAGCAACAACACCGGCCCCATGAGCCGATACAAGCCAAGCGCCATTCGCCAACGCCTATCGCGAAACGCCTCATTCATCGTTGAGTCTTCTGGCAACGCAATGCCTGCAAGGTCTTGCCCTCCGCCTCCCATTGCAATTGAAAATCCGTCTTCGGATAAAAGAAATCATCCTCCGCCCATGGCACGGTCACATAACTCCCAAAGTCCACGACTTGCTCGCAAGCCCAATCATAGTATTCCTCATGATCTGTCTTAAACAAAAATTCTCCACCTTCCTCCAGTGCATCCCATACCGCCTGCAAAAAGGGCCGCTGCACCAAGCGATTGCGATGATGTTTCGCCTTCGGCCATGGGTCGGGACATAACAAATGCAAGCGACTCACGCTACCTGGCTCCAGCAACCACTCGACGGTGTAAAGGCTCTCCAATTTCAATACCCGCACGTTGCTCAGACCTGCACGATCGGCATCTCGCACCACTCGCGCCACCCGCCCTTGCAGACGTTCCACCGCTAAAAAATTCGTTTGCGGAAAATGCGCCGCCATCTCTAGCAAAAACTTGCCATCGCCACAGCCAAGATCGATTTCCATCGGCTGATCATTGCCGAAAATTTCCTGCTTGCTCCAGCGACGGAAGTAGTCCGATGGCTCAAAGTGCGCCTTGGCATCCGCTGTGATTTTCAAATTCTTAATCTTCATTTTCTCTTACCGATTCCACAAACCTACCGGCCATCGCCTACGGTGCAAGCCCACTTCACCAGCCACTTTCTGCTTGATCCATCAACCACTTCACCCGCTGATCTGCTTCTTTTAAGGTCACGAAACCATCCTTGTTTGCGTCAGCGGCATTGAAACGCAAGCGAACTCCGCCTTTCTTCGTTTGCACTTGATAGAATTCCTCATAGGTGACGACGCCGTTGCCATTGAGATCATAGAGACCAAATTGCTTGCGATCAAAATCCGGATGGATCTCGCTCGCCTCCGCGAAGGTGACTTTGCCATCTCCATCCAGATCCACATCCTTAAAGACTCGCGCCAGCTCAAAACGATTCGCTTCCTCAAAGGATAGCTTGGCATCGCCATTTGCATCAGCCCCCCGGAAAAGTTCCCGATCAAAGCGCTTAGAAACTCCGCAAGAAGCAAAAAGCACGATTGGTAAAATCACAACAAAACATTTCATCGCCGTCATTCTACCTCACCCCCAACGAGGAAGCGAGGGCGAATTCCATTCACTCCGATTTTTTGTTTCCTTACAGAGCAAACTCCTCACCAAAACCTCCGCCCGCGAAGTCTCCCTTGGAATCCGCCTGAAAGCCACCTACGGCTCGACAGTGCCAATCGTCTCACCGCCATCGACTACAACGATACCACCGCACCCGTATCCCGCACTTACAACCGCCTAGGCCAAGTCCTGTCCATCTCCACACTGATCACATATTCTCCCACCAACGCAAGACTCGCAACCGTCAGTGGCGGCTCTTTCCAAGCGCCAAGCCAAAGCTTCAGTTACGGCTACACCGCAAACTCCAACATGGTCGCCACCGTAGAAGGCCCTGCGCACCAAGTCACCAACACCTACGAGCCAAACCGAAATGTTCTCTTGACCAAAGCGAAGCAACGCGGTAGTGATAACGCCATAATCAACAGCGTGACCTACGAAGTGAACAGCATCGCCATAATGCAAGGGGCGACAGAAAAAATATCATATAACATGCGGAGGTTTATGTCCAAAATAATTTATGGTTTAATGTTATTTTCCTTTATTTCTCTCAATAGTTGCGGAAAGAATAACTTTTCTTTTAAAGATATTTTGAAGGAAAAACCACTAAATGTAATCAATATCCAAAAAGGAATTGATTCTGTAAGTTATTTGATCTATAGAAAAGATTATGATGAAAAATTTGAAGATTTTCTAAATAAATTAGAAAATTCTAAGTTATGGGAAGGATATACACGATCTAATCATCTTTACACGATAGAAATCGCAAATGATCCGAATTCTGTACTATTTAATCAAGAAGAAATTAAAAGAGCGAGTTATCATAAATCAGGATCTAAGAGCAAGTTTATTGTAGTGGAATACTCCGATTATCTCGTAATTTGTGTTTTAATAGTTTAGCGTTGCAAGTGACTGTCCCTTAATCGTAGGCCTGGTGCAAGACTTGGCCGACTACGACGCATTGGAAGCTTTCTTTGCTGAATACGAGGCGATACGCGAACTTCTGGACGATACTCTCAAGGCGTGCTTGCTCAAATGCATGGTGACAGAAAAAATATTATACTTGCCATCGTGCTAGATTCCAAAAAAGTTCCCGCAGAAATGAAAGACAGAAGCGTAGGATCATTTTGATTTGGTGCGACGTGGTGCTTTCCGCCTGTCGAGTGAACGGCCTTTTCGCCTTATCCATTCTTTTCGCCTTTTCCATTCTTTTAGGGTGGTATTCACACCGATCAGCAGCAAAAATGATGAAAACGTAATCCTGACCCAACTATCTTCGGATATACCATTTTCCAACATACTTGCTGATGGCTCATCAGGGTCGTAAAATACATCCACCTTGGCTCCCTTGTACATTGTGGACTCAACCTCGGTATATTTGCCCAGTAGTCCAGTCTGCATTATGCCTTTTGCATCGTATCTGCTTCCCATGTATTCCCGATCTTTTACGGAATATCGGTATGTCAATTCACCGTAATATGATCTGCCTTTGCCATTGCTTTTTGTATAAAAATTCGAATTTTCTATGACCCCAGTAGTTGTTGGCCATCGAAGAGAGCTAACTTCTTCAATCATTCGTTGATACTTCCAGACAATGAGAAGAAACCCAGCAAAAGCCAGTGATAAGCCGAATACTAGAATGGGTTCCTGTTTTGCTTTGATAAACGCATTTTTCATAGAGTAATGAATAATAAGCATTCGCTAAATGCAAGGTGACAGACAAACTACTTTCGTAGGGTCGGAACGTTCGTTCGTAAGGTGGAGAGCATGCGTGTGTAAGGTGGAGAGCATGCGTGTGTAAGGTGGAGAGCATGCGTGTGTAAGGTGGAGAGCATTCGCACATAA
>JAIYDP010000053.1 GCA_027487435.1 Verrucomicrobiaceae bacterium
GGCTGGGGATGACCCTACCACAGAAGAGTGCCCCCTTATTTAAGGAGTAGTGTTGTTGTATGATGACTTGACCGTGACTGTGACCGTTACTTGACTAGTAAACCTCCCCAGCTTGGAGTAGTGGACCGTACAACACCAGTTTTCTTCACGTCTTTGGCATGCACCAAACTTCGAAGGTGCTTTAGTATTTCTTGGTTTTGTCTTTCAACTAAACCATTAGCCTGTGGTTTGTACGCGATGGTTAGTTCGTGAGCAACGTCTAACAGCCTGAGAAAATCCTCGAGTACTATTGCGGTAAATTGTAGCCCGTTGTGGCCAGCCACTGGTTAAGTGTACCGGTTTAGTACACAAGGAGTTCCGCAAAACAACTTACAGTGCACTCCTTGTGTACTAAACCGGTACACTTAACTGGTGGCTGGGGATGACCCTACCACACCGTGATCTGACCTGATTTACCGCAGGACTGTCAGACGTGAATCATGAACTAACCATTGCTTACAGACCGGAAGCAACGGGCTAGTTGAACGACAAAAACAAGAAATACTGAAACATCTACGATGCTTGGTGCATGCTAAAGAAGTCAAGAAAAACTGGTCATTGTTCTTTCGTCTCGTTGCACGAACTATCAACAACACTTGGCATTCAGCCATCACCAATGCGCCTGAAAAGTTAATCTAAGTAACCTCGCCTCACT
Source organism: Verrucomicrobiaceae bacterium (assembly GCA_027487435.1). Lineage (GTDB taxonomy): Bacteria > Verrucomicrobiota > Verrucomicrobiia > Verrucomicrobiales > Akkermansiaceae > UBA956. Next base: position 695 of record JAIYDP010000053.1, read on the forward strand.
ACAAATGTCCCTGCTCCAAGAAAAAGGTGGTGACATGGAGCCTGTCGTACCAAATTTCTTAATCTTTAAAGCTCAAATTTACTTTCCTGCAGCAAGTGCAAAGCATCAAGAAGAAATCTTGCCTAAACTATCTACACAGTAAGAATTCCACTTGTGCACCTTGATATTCCCAAGGGGAAAGAAAAAGACTAACATAATTTTTTAAGAGTGGGAACTTGAGCCTTCTTCTTCTTTCGACGCAACATTTTCTGGCGATCGTATGCTGTCGACGATTACGGCGAGAGATCCTCCCACTCACGCTTTGTGATGTTTTATTGGTGTCGTTTACAAGTCTTCCTTGGCTTTACAAATTTGCGTTTTCCCTCAAGAAAACACCATGCCCCGGCCCAATCAGCACAATATCCCCATGATTCCATAGAAATCCACCTCTCATGTTTGCCTGGGACTCATCACCCACCAGAAGGGCTCCATCCACGTCACCAATGGACGTCAGGGGCAGCAGCTGAGCTGCAGCGGACGAGTTCAGGCGGCTACCCACCATTGTGCCAATCCACAGCTGCATGGTCAGATCCTTGTGGAATGCTGGAAACTTGAAGGCCCATCGAAATTGCAGCCGAAAGAGCAAGAACAGCACCACGGTACCCACCTGCCTTCTCCAATTTAACATTTACGCCGTGAACGAATGGCTTGTGTTGTAAGGGGGAGAAAGCTGAGCAGCAGAATACAGCAAGTAGAATCACGTCGCTCGCATCTGCAACACTCTCATCTGCAAAGACAGCGATTCCTTGTGCCTTGCATGCGTCTGCAAATTTCCGCCATTCCGGCTCGCTATCTGCCAGCACGGGGTCCTTGAAGTCAGAGAAAAAAGCATGACTTGAAAAAAAAAAATGGGCGTGGCCACACACTTTCAGGAAAGAGATCGGAAAGGGCTGCTCGATGATTTTAATCTAAGATGTTAACATAATCCCGACCAATCTCATACACGGGGGTATTTCTGCAACATTGAAAGCATTTGCTGGGCAACGACTGGGGTCCATGAAGAGTTGGCGTCTACTGTAAACTAATAGAAACAATAAGTGTCCTCAAACGCTAGGATGCACAAGAGTAGTATCATCAGTTGCGGCCGACTCAAACACACAAGAAATAAGAGCATCGGCTTCAGCTATATTCGCTCCTACTTTAATCTATGGCGTCAATAATGCAAAAGCTAGGCGGCCGACCTTGATGTGAGGTGTGAACTGGCGCCCAAACTCAAGTGAGGTTCGCACGTTGTCGAGAGAGTCAAGGGATGCCGTGTAGAAACTCTTCCCAACAATATTCGATTGTCCGAGAATTGCATCACAAATCTGCAGAATGAATGATGGAGAATCTGTGCTACACTGTGATTGAGTGCTGCTTGCAAAACAAGTCGATCAGCGCGGTTTCAATGGCCTGAACGATCAAGGGTATTCTTCCAAGAGTACGCTTCTCATTGCGCGGCTTTGTTTTGAAAATGCATGATCACAGTGGTCAAGCGCAAAAAAGAGCGCACAAAACTGAGGGCCTACGGGGTTAGCACGGGCGATCAGTTGGCAACCCATGTTGTTTGCAGATATAAAAGCAAAATATGGAGTTGACTTGAAGGCTCCGAACGCGTTATACTCAAGACACGACTCAAACGAAGTAGACTGAAACTTCTCCATGAGTTTAAGAGCGCCAGCATACGACCTTCGCCCAAAAGCTCCTTGCGTGGAAAATGCAGTCATTGACGTCTGCTTCATAGCAACCCTTTGCGGTCAAATTTGTCAACCACATCAGACAGGCTTCTTAGGTGGAAGACCAGCTTCTCCAATTCCCGAAATATTCCCAATCCAACACAATCAGGAACAACATTTCGGCGGTAGACTTACACCAATCGAGACAATTACATTCGTTCGAAACGATGTCAGTGAGTGCGCAGTCCCAAAAGCAGATCGAAGACCAATTTTGAAAGGCGCCGCGTGAAAATGCACTCCACCGTGATCGCCTTGAAAGTCCATCGCTTACACAGCTGTAAATAATAATCTTGTTGGAAATTTGTGCACTTTGACTTCAAGTTTGCGCTGATGCACCAGCGAATGTGCTCTGACGCGCATAGTCGTTGCGGATCTCGCCATCGCACACAATTCATCTCGCCCTTGACCTTTGCCAAAGTCTCGCTCAAAAAACTTTGCAATTGAGGCCACCATGATGGCTCTATGCAACTAGAATTGGCACCCTCTTACATCACAAAATGTAAACTGGCAAGTCCGCATCCAAAGCCTCAGATGAGCGAGGGAATCAGCCATCACATCGGTTGGTAATCATTGCCGATGTCAATGCAAGTCGTACGAAGTGGGCTCATCATTAAGGACGAAGGAAAGAAGACAAGAGCAGCATCAGCGACAATGAGGTTTCTAGTGGGGGAGCGGATCATTGGCGAAGCAAACGATATGGGAAACACTACATCTCTCGGTACCAATACTGCAAATTACATTTCAACCGCACATCTGAACTGTTTTGGAACATCTTCAAAAGCTCCGAAATTGATGCCCTTTCATCACATCCACGTCATCAAATAATCGATGGTAGAGGTCAGACAATTTGATCGGGACCAGTTGTAGCACTCTATCAATCGTTGCGTCCTTATCGTCATCTTTTGACAAGACGTCTTTGAGCGTAACGGTTTCTCTACGCAGCGCCAGTCTACTGCATTTCTGCAATGCTGCAATCACTGCGTCCCTCGAAACGTGGCGATTGAAAGTCGACTTCAACTTTGCAATCAACGGTCGCAACTTCTCTCCGGGACCGTCGATGGTGAGAAGATGCTCGACTAGTCTCAACTGTTCTGTTAGAGGTGCCCCTTCGCGGTTCCTCTTTCCATGGTTACGAGGAAGTGATTGTGAACTATATCAACTCAGATGGAGAGCAAGCAACAAGCTGGTACTTCCTTGAACTGCCACACAAATTTGTACTTCCGTCCATGGCCTGCACGGACGCCCCTACCAATGATCGTCCAATGGTTCTACACAGAGAATGCATGCTTTTCACGAACCATATATGTTACACAAGGGCTTCCTGATCGCTTACTAACGAGGCGAGACCAACTGAACCCAAGTCATCGTCAACCTCCTGGCCAGATAGCTGCGCTACAAACAGAAGAGCCTCTATCTTTCGTAATCTGGACTCAAACCCTTCGATTGCGTCGCCTTCATTGCTTCCATTCGACAGACGCCTTGGGGAGGTGCTCGACGTCCAGACACCTGGACTGGTTCTCTTTTCGCCAGGAGAACAAGGAGATCGAACGACCTTCTTGTGGGAAGCAAGTGTTGTCATCGCCGCCATTTCGGCAGCGAACAATCTCAGCTCGATGGGCGATGCTTTCACTTCTGCACCTCGACGCCACGCATAGAGTGCACGGCCCAATCTTCTCAATGAGAGCTTCAGCACAAATCGAGAAAATTGCAGCTTCTCACTGCATGCTCTCTCCGTTACATGTCGCCATGTTGCAACAGCTTCCGCCAATTCTCCAACGTTGCGGCTCCTTCTCAGTGTCCTCCTCTTTCGTTCAAGTAGAATAACCCTTTGCCAGCCCCTCATCACCCCCTTCCGCGTTCGAACTCTCGTTCGACGCGAAACGAACATAAAGAGGCTTAGAAGATGTCTCCTCTGGGACTCAAACGTCCTCCACAACTCAAAATGCTTTCGAAGAAATAAATGAGGATCTCCACGAGATATGGTAAAGCGCCTCAACGCCAACGCCCACTCCATGAACGATTGCCGAAGTCGACGCATGGCTCTGTGTGAGACGACTCTCCGTATCTTCCGGTGAGCAACAATATCCATCCGGACGCAGTATTTCCATAACAGAAAAGACGACTTTATGGCTGAAAGAGACACATGCGCACGTAAGGAGACTAGACTGCGCCTATGGTCTACGCGGTTACCCCAAATAGACCAGAGGCGCCGTAAGAGCCGGCGCTCAAATGATGTTCCTCTTTCAAACGACGGGCATCTCCTAACAACAGCTCGTGTAATCAAACGTTGAATCTTTCTGGCAGATGCCCGAACGAACCAATGCCGCACAGCAGCGGCCATGCGGCGAAGAAGGAGACGATCAAATTTCATTCGGGCACTAGCAGACTCTCGCCGCCCACTCGAAAACGCTCGCCAAAAATAGATCGCAGAGAGGATGGACCTGAAATGTCGATTTACCGTAACGGACGCCGCGGTCAACTGTCCAAGAGCACGCTTTGAATGCAACCGCTGCCACAAGCGCAACGTCAATGCAGCCACATGCCGCTCCCTTCGTCTCGCGCGGTCGATAGCGAGGACTTCCAAATGAAGACGAGAAGCGGCTGAACGCGACCAAGCAGTCCTCCATTTTAGAAATGCGCATCTTCTCCTCGCTGCGGTTTCTTTGCGCACATGGCAGCTTCGCTTTGTCTCGGCCCTCCATGCTGCCACAGATGAACGAGCCGCACGAAGCGACAAGGTTTCGGTCGCAATGCAACATTTTTGAAGCTCCTCAGAGATGGCCCTCCAGCATCGAAAGGTTGCCACTTTAAGACTAGTGCAACGTGTCTGTCGAACCGCAGCATATTTGACAAAGAGTACTCGAATCATTTCAACTCGCAGCCGCCACGCATCAAAAATTAACCTCAAGGACCCTCGCTCATAGTCACGCACAGAAACGAATCGACTCATTCGCTTTCGAAAACCTCGCTTCGCCTCGCGAGCCCAGCCCCACGCAGCGGTGAGAGCGAGGTCATGACGATACCTTGCTTCGCTTCGCTTCAGGTACTCTCGAACTCGTTTCCGATGCGAACGCGACAAGTCCACAAGAGCGTCCTCTGCCGCAGCAGCCCTCTTTGCGCATTCGGCTGCGGCTGCACGATCGCGAGCATCCGCAGCGAAAGCCTCCTTCAAATCGACAGGCACAGAGCGGACGTCATCTTCAAGCGCTGAAACTACGCCGATGGCAAATAGGAACACCGCACGAGCCAGTGGAGACTCGTCAGGATGAACAGGGGCAAGCTGTTGCGTTGACTTGTTGACAAACTCCAAACAATACTTCATTGTCTTTGTCGCCCCATCAAATAGGCGTGTAAGCTCCTGCGCCCGGCCAGTCGTTTCCCCAAGCGCCGCTTCAGCGCGCCGAAGCGATGACTCAAGACTCGCTCGACACGACAAAGCTTCGCTAAGACTTCCTGCCAATACATCTGCACGAGATGCTGCTCCTGCAAGGCGCGCTTCCTCATCGCGAAGAAGTACCAGGAGCCTTTCCCGCTCGGCTGCTGCCACTTCAAGACCCGCAGAGGCCACAGCGCGCTCTTCCTCAAGCACAGACTTCAAACGGTTGGCTTCAGCGTGGAGCTCGGCAATTGCTGATTCAAATCGAACAGTGGCTGACGACTCCCGCGCTGACAATTCCGAAATGGTGCTCCGCTCCCTCTCACCTGCTGACCGCAACTCCTGCACGATCTCAAAGAGGTGGTCCTTTTCGCGACACTGCCGCTCCGCCTCAGCTTCTCGCGCAACAATTGATGCCTTTGCTTCAGATAGCGCTCGAGCTGAATCGCAAAGGGACGCCTGCACAGATGCCAGCGCAGCCTGCAAAGCATTGACTTCGTCATGCGCTGCCATAAGAGCACTTCCTTTCGTTTCGGCGTCAGCGCGAACAATTCCTAAGTCCTCGATCACTGCCGCAAGCTGGTCTTTAAGCCGAGATTCGATCTCCTCGCGATCTGCTCGCTCTCGAATTGACGCTGCGGCCGCATCGTCCGCTCGCTTCAACGATTCTCTTGCCAACCATTCGGCATCGATTTTTAGTTTAAGGACATCCGAAAATTCTCGCCGATTCTTTGCCAACTCCTCTTGCGCTTCTGATAGCGCCCCGACCAACCGCTCCTCACGCAGCTTCGCCTCGAATTCAATTCGGGCCGCCCTCGCGCGCTCGTCGTCAAGCATCGCTTCCAAATGGGCCTTCTCGGCTGCTCCTTTCGCTTCCACAACAGCCATGTCCTCTCGAAGCTGTGCGACTGCACTACCAAACGCCGAGTCCGACGTTGCAACGTCAGCAAGCCGACGCTCCAGATCACGTGCCAACTTTTCGCGCTCTTTCTCGAACGATGACTTAACAATTCCAAGCTCTTCGTTAAGTTTTAACTCAAATTCTGTTCTCTCTGCCGCTCGACGTGCGCGCGTTCGCTCGCGCTCCTCTTCCATGCGTTGGGCAACTCGGTCGCGCTCCTCGCTGACAACTTTAAGGCGTTCTGTTTGAACCCGCAACGTCCGCTCAAGCGCCGCATTCGCATCGCGCAATGCCGCAGCTTCAACATCATCCTCTAGTGCCTTTGTCCGCAACCCTTCCACCTCTCCCAACGCCGCTGATAAGTCAAAGCGCAGCCGCGCCAGCTCCGTCGCAAGAGTCTTCGACTCCCGCGCTGAGTCTGCTGCACGGCCCTCCGCGGCCTCTAGCGCCTCCCCCAGTTCGTCGCGATCAGCAATGATGCGCTCTAGCTGCCGTGTTGTTTCAAGATGCTCCGCTTCATTTCGCACAAGGCTCTCTCGAAGTTTTGAAATTGTTGCATCAGCAAGTCTTGAGGCGTCAGCTACCCGCTCCATTTCCCGCGTGCTTGCAAGCTCGAGGGCTCCCAAGCGAGCCTCTGCAGCCGATGCGCGAGCTATGGCATCATTGCCCTCCCCCTCTGCTTTAGCAAGTAGTGCTGACAGCTTCTCCTCCCGCTCGAGCAGCTGAGCCAATCGAGCAACGGTGTCGGCTTTGTCCCTCGACTCGCTCAGAATACGGTCCAGCAGCTCTAAATTTTCTGCAGTCTTTTCCTCACGTAAACATTCTAGTGCACGCTCAACAGCTTCGCGCTCCAATGCTGCAATTCGTAGCTCTTCAGTCCGATCCTGAAGAGTCCCGCGGATCTCTGTAGCTACAGCTGCATGCTCTTCCACGCTCCTTCTAAGCATTGCAATCTCTTCATCGCGCGCGAGGATGCCACTGACATGCAACGCGACAGTCTCTTCGTGGGCCGCATAAGCAATTCGTTGGTCATGTTCCAATTCTTCAACTCGACGCAACAGCGCAGCTCTCTCCGTCTCAGCGTCAGAAAATGCACTTCGCGCCGCAAAAAGGTCGGCTTCAAGGCGGCGCTGCTTTGCTTCGAACAGAAGTTGCTCATCGTCGCGAGCAGCTACAAGCTCCTCCAAATCTTTCCGCAGTCGCGCGTTTGCATTGTTGAGACGGTCGTTGTCGGATTTGAGGACGTCCATTTGCGCACCGAGAGTGCGCATCAATGCTGCTTTCGATAACTCAATCTTCTCGAGATCTTCAAAGGCACGTTGTGCAGCATCGTCACTCTGACCTCGCGATATCTCGGCACCTTGCAATTGACGCCGCAGTACTGAAACTTGTTCCCGCTCTTGATCAAGTTCCACCTGCTTGTCAGCGAGCTGCCGCTTGCTTTCTTCCGCAAGATTAACAAACTCAGATTCGAACGTCGAAACAACGCTTGAAAACTCAATGAGCTGCTGCCCTCGCTTCTCAAACTCGTCTTTCATGAAGGAAAGTTCTTCTTCGTATGCTGCAGCCTTCGAAAGGGCTGACGATAATTGTTGCTGCAGCGACTTGCTTCGGCTCTCTTGCTTTACTAGCGCAGATTTGAGCTGCAGCTGCTTAGTCAACAAGGCCTCAAGGCTGCTGTAGTCAGTAGCAGTGTCTCCATCATCGATTCCAGCAAACGGCGAGCTGTCATCGCCAAGAGGCAAAGGCAAATCATCATCTTCAAAGTCCTCCATGGCCCATCACTTGTCAAATCAAATCATATTTGAAAAAGACAACTTCATGATAAAAAAAAAAAAAGTACTGTTTCAGGTATCAGGGCGCATTGATGATTAATCGGATTGACCAATGGAAACCCTCTCGGAAACGCCTCCCCGACTCGAAGTGTGCAAAACAAAAAGCCCAGTTTAAAGACTATTGTTAAATTAGATCTATTTATGAACAGAATCGGAGCAATCCGACGCACTTGGCCCTCTTTTGTACTCTATGTAGCCATTCTCTGTGTCGGTCTTTACTTCGCGTACCAGAAGACCACATCTGCGTCAAAAATCGGAAAGAAATCTTCCTCAGCTCTGGAATCGCAGAATGTTGCTAATGCTGATGTTGCGGCTACTCCAGAACTCTCTCAGCAAGCTCCTGAATCCGCTGTTTCGCCGATAATTCGGGCACTGCGTACGACAAGAGCTTCCTTTCAAACTCTGTCCCATCGGGTCGTGCGGCAATTGCCTCACGACGAAAACGCCTTTACTCAAGGTTTCACCATTCTGAATGGAAGGTTATACGAGTCAACGGGTATGACTTCAGATCTAAGAGATGAGAACATCGAGACCGCGGAAGTTCGGAGGCGAGTGCAGCTCCCGTCTCAGTATTTTGGAGAGGGGAACTGCGTTGTCGGAGATAGGCTGTACTGGATCACTTGGAAGAACAAGATTTGTTTCGTTTACAACGTCCATGATTTCGAGTTGGTGCGTCAGCATCACTACGACACCGAAGGTAAGCGGTACTTACATTGTCTCATTTCTTCAGGCTGGGGTCTCACTTTTGATGGAACGAACATCATTATGAGTGACGGCTCTCCGACTCTCTATTTCAGGGACCCTGAAACGTTTCAAGTTGTGAAAACTGTCACTGTAACAGATCCTTCAAACGGCGGCCATGTTCGCAATCTGAATGAGCTTGAGTTTGTCGATGGGTGCACCTAAAATTATCTTTTTTCTAAGCTCGTAGCGAAGTTCTTGCAAATGTTTGGTTTGACGATCGAATCGCTCGCATTGAGCCCTCCACCGGGCGCCTCATCGGGTGGATTGGGTGTGGCGGGCTGTATCAGCGGCGACCCAACGCAGGGGGCAACGATGTCCTCAATGGAATCGTTTTCCTGTTTGCTTTATTATCTCACGCGATAAAGGCATATGATCAAGAGTCCGGAAAGCTCTACATCACGGGGAAGTTGTGGCCCAAGACCTTCGAGATTGAGCTTGTGCAAAAGTAGTGTAAATAAATGTCTCTATCGCATCGTGCTGAACGCTTGCTTGCCTTCCGACCATTCCAGAGGTCCGTTTTGCGTGACGATGTCCGCGATTCTGAGGAATGAGAGAGCTTTTGAGTGGAACACTCTTTCGATCCGTAAGCACTGACGAGCCGAATGTGAGAGTCTCTACCATTTTGATGGTTGTGGGTGACTGCAATCTGAATCATAAACGCATAGAGCCTATGTGTCATCGGAAGAAAATAAGATTCCAACGTTTGTGGGGATTCAGACTCGGCCCAAACGTTGGGCAGCGCAGGAAGGTCAACGTACATCCACCCCTGAGGTTCTTCCAGCGTCACTTCTTTTATCTCCTTTTGAAGTCAGCAAGAGAATTTACAAAAAACTCCAACTTGTAAATCCATGACGTGATTCCCTGCCCTGATTGATATCTTGCTGGGCGTGTAGCTTTCATCGAGAGTGAAGTTGCAGTGAATGCCAAGGTACTGTTCGAGATTAGGATAGAAAATGCGTTAAGCAACGTTGATGTAAGTCTTTCGAGGAAAGTGAATGTTGATCAAATGAGGTTGGGACCCGTCAGATTGCCAATATGTGTCTGTGCTGCCATCTCGCAGTTGCTCTACGCCATTTCCAGGTTTTGCAGATGAGACTGTCCAAATTGCGTCATCTCCAACCTCTTTAAGAAACTTTATTTCCACTGGCTCCGAAAGGGGCTGAGGCATGAATAGAGAATTTAAACGGATACCTCAGCCATGTACACCTGACTTCTAGGGTACTTCAGACTGGATAACCCTCCTCTGGGCAACTTTCTTTTTGGAAAAAAAAAAAAATTGATGACGTCCTCTGCTCCCACAGTGGAAAAAAGTGGCACAGCACACACTCGATGTCATGATGTCAGCCAATTTACGATAATCTACAAAATAACCAAGACTCCTGACCCACTAGAGAATGATTTCGTTCGGGGGATACTCTGTCCCAGCGCAAATGTCCCTAATCAGATTGCCACTGTCAGTGTCTCGGAGCAGCCACCTGTGCCCAACGAAAGTATCGACGGTGAAAGTGTCTCCTCCGCCAACGCGGTCGTAGAATTCCTCCTGACCGTCCGGCTTCAGCCAGATGACATCACGAGACTCGCTGCCCTGGTTGATAAATCTGAGTACGTGTGGCTGATCCGTCATTGATTCATCCGGTACCATGACGCTCTGTCCGTCATATGTCATGTAGCCTTCAAAGAGCCTATCACCCGAGTCCGCGTCCGTAACAACCCAGAAATGATTGATAAACGTATTCTGTGTCACCGAATCGCCAGGAGCCACGGTTGAGTAGAGCTTGAGTTCCCCGCTGAAGTCTGACCACCAAGTACAAATGTTGCTGCTGCGGCCATTCACGAAAGTGACGGAAATGTTGTCAGAGGAAGCCAGAGAAGGGGTTGCCATTTTGATTGCCGAATCCGGCTGCAACTGTAATTTGGAGCTTTTACTCCATTAAAATCTGCTTGTGATCAAGCGAATCAGAGAGCAAGATACGCGTAAAAGTGCTTCAGTGTAGCAGTCTGTACAAATTTTCAGTTTCCGCGTGTTATTTATCTGACTGCACGTGACCCGCACTGACCAGAATCGATTCAAGCGGTGTTGCGGCCAGAGATTGGCCAAGAATCTGTCATTCGTCGTTGCAGAGGGGTGGGCCACGTTCCAGAGCGAGGAAGCCTCGAAACGAAGCAGGCCATTCTGGGGAAGTTGAGATGATTTCTCCGCTTCGCTTCTCCGACATGATCAAGTGCACGACCAATCTGTCCAGGCGCTTGTTCCCTCAGTATTTCCGCCGAATGACGAGCACTTCGCGGCTCATTGATCTCGTTTCTTTTCCTCCGACGTTCTCACCGTATGAGAGGCAGGCTCTGCTTACTTCGAATAAGTTTACAACCTTTTTCTCTCGATTGACTGGTGCCGCTGATGAGGCCGGCGCATCCGTCGACAAAATTGAAGTTCGCCAGATTGATCTCTTTCGAAACAAACTGGGTTTTGCATACCTTTGTGTCCATTGTCGAGACAAGAAGGGGAAGAGCGTCCCGGGCATTGTTTTTCTTCGTGGCGACTCCGTCTCTATTCTGGTCATCGTCAAGTCGATCGAAACAGGGCGGGAATATCTTGTTCTAACGACTCAAGCGAGAGTCCCGGCGTGCGACTTCGCGCGGATCGGTCTTTGCGCTGGGATGTTAGACGACGATGCGATTGTCCAAAGTGTTGCCGTGAAAGAACTCGCAGAGGAGCTTGGAATATCCGCAAAGCCCAGAGATCTCAAGCTTCTTCACAAGGGTCTGTTCCTCTCTCCTGGAGGCTCAGATGAGCGTATTTCTTTATACTACACCGAGCTCAGCGCTCACCAACGAGAAATCGACCGAATCTCAGACGAGGTGCGCGGGGCCTCCTCTGAGCGTGAGCGCATCATCGCAAAGGTCATTCCGCTGGACGAGGCGCTGCGTTCGGTCGCTTCATTCGATGACTCCGTCATTGTCAACTCTCTCTTGTTGTATCAAAGCAGAAAAGCCGAAGTTGGCAGGTCAGACTTGTCTGTTGCTTGAGTGCCGCTGGAAGACGACTGTATTGTATTAAAAATCGACCAATCGAAAGAGTTTTTACTTTCATGGCTTGTGCAAACAAAGCCGTCGCCAAACTGAACTGAACACACACAATGACACGCAATCCGTCAGCCCACAGCCGCCTTGCTCTGCTTTTTCTCCCCGCGCAGCCGCTCCTTGTCCGTGAATTTATCTGGGACAACAATGAAGTAGGCCTCCATTGACGCACGAAATCGCTTCTTATAGTCCTTTGGCGACACTACCGTTGGAGCACCCTTGCCAGTGCCAATCAAACCCGTTGATTTGACAAGAGTTTCAAACTTCTTATCCAGCGTGTACTGTCTGATGTAGTCAATGATACCGACGACAAGCTCGCCCGTGTCCCCGTCGATGCCAACCAGCAGAGAGTAATCGACGACATTTCGTTGACTCAAAAACAGGGTGTCATTGAATATAGAGTTTCGCAGACGGTCCTTGTCTGTGACGTGTACATACAGCGGCGACCTGAAAATAAACTCGACCAAGTTGTCGTCGAGCAGAACCGTGTCGGGGCTCTTGGCATTGCGAACGTAACGGCTTCGGTGCGAGCCCTTGAGGTCAAACTTCTTCGAGATATTCCTGTTGTAAAACAAGTTTTCCATCACTACGAGGGCTCTTTTGTAAACTCTGCCCGAAGTGTCGTTGTTGTAGGAAACTTTGTACATGCCAAGCAGCCGACACAGCGACGAGGGGAGGTTGTGGAAAAATGCCTTCGTCATGTACTCGAAGTAGTGTGGGGCAAACTCATTGAAGCACTGCATCTCAATATACGATACCTCCTTCAAAATGAACCGGTCGTCTCTCGTTTTGACAAACAAAGACCCCGACTTCCCTCCAGAAGCCGCCCAGTCAACGCAACGGTAAAGAGACGAAACATACGCGCTTTCGTCGCCAATGCAATGTGCCCGCAGAGCCTTGAACTGCCGTGGGTACAAGCACTTGACCTTGTACTTGCGATGCACGTGATCTTGCACAACGTCAAATTCTGCAGAACGGAGAGGCTCTTCGCGTGACATCATAGCCGCTTGCAAATCGACACCTTCTGCAAAAGGACCATCATCGGCTGCAGTAAGCGCAAAACTGATGATCGAACCCGGTTCCTCATCAAACACTACAGCGGGGTACCCGCCTTTTAGTTTGATCGGATTGATATGGATCTTGTGATCCCTGATGGCAGCCATGATGGAATTTGACGACTCGATCGCTGCTGACGACCCCTTCCCTGTTGCAATGTTCCTCACGCGACTCGACAAGCGTTTCGAAGCACCCTGAGCTGGAACCTCTTGCTTTGGCGGCGGTTGAGGCTTACGTTGCCGCATCAGTTGGGGCGACAGAGGAGCTGCTGGGGTCGGAGTTGACCCCAAGAAAATAGAAGACGGCACGGGGTCATCTTCAAAGTCGTCAAGAAGAGACAACAGCGCTGACGCTGAGGACGGGGCTGTGGCTGCGGATACCGCATCTGCAAGTGGCTCTTCGTCGAAATATGTCATCCACCGTGCGCCTTCCCACGATGAGAGTGCTGCAATCGTAGCAACAGAAACTTTCGAGGTAGGGGGCAGCGCAAAGTCCTCGTCAGCGCCCTCAACATGATCTCCCGAGGAAACGAGAAGCGAAGGAAATAGCTGGGCTTCGATGTCTTCTGATGGGCCAATGACCTCAAGAATACTCTCCCTCCGCGCAAAAGCTCCATTGGCGGAGGGGTGCGACAAATCCTCCCCAGAGGCATCTACAATTGGGACGCCCCTCCGCATGGAGTCATTGAGGGTGGCTGCAAGGACCTCTGGGGGAACGATATCGCAGAGGGCCTGAAGGTCTGCATTGGCGATTCTTTGAGCTTCGCGAGCAAGAATGAAGCGCTTATAGTTGTTCTCCAGCTCGCCGAAGAGGAAGTGAAAGGCGTAGGCGAGGTGGATGAGGGTGGCGGAGAGTCGGGAGAACAAACGGACGTCGTACGCTGGCAGGCCCCTCGCAACGTCTGTGGAATGGAAGAAAAGGGACTGCTGGATGGTGAGAACCTCAATGAGATGCTGCATCTCCTCCTGCTGGTCCCGCACGATCAGCTCCGCGCCGGTCTCGCAGAGGCGAAACACAATCTCAGAGTAGAAGGACGTGGCGGCAAAGTCAAGGGTGGCAAGGTCGTCGAGGAAGGCCGTCTTGGAGCTGTTGTTACTTGCGACTATGGAGGGGGGCGGCATGGCGACAGACAGAATGCTGATCGGCTCAACTTCCATCGTCACAAGCATATCCTGATAAACAAATATACGCAAGAAATCACTGAAGTAGTGAGGCCGACAAGACAACAGAGCTGTACCGATTAATATCGTGCCCACAATCGGGGAGCACTGAGATCAGGTTTGTTGCGTAGCAGCAGGACTCGATGAACTTGCCCAGAGACAAGTGATAGCACTTGTCCGACATCATATTGAGCTTGCTTCGCTTGTCGCACTTCGAGCATTGCACGCGTGTGTAAATCGCGTCGTTGCGCGGAGCGATGGCAACAGGCGTTTGCGTCACGCTGATTCTTATTCGAGCTTTGTGATGGGTGAAAATGTTCTCATGTTCAAAAATGGACCTTGAGCACTTTGGGTTCTGACAATGCCGTGAAGGCGCAAAACAATACTCACTGAGGTAGTACCCCAACGTTAGATCGCTCTCAGAATAGGCGACGATGTCCAGCAGCTCCGCAGGCTTGCACTCCTCCACCGCATCGACCTTGGGGCGGACGGAGAGGAGGACGAGGACGCGCTGGGCCTCTGGGTCATCGACGGAAAGGCGTGCGTGGGACCAATGGCCTTCCACACGAAGGGGGGGACAGTCCTCAGATATAGATGGGAGGCCGCTCGTCGGTGCAATGCGCTTCTTTGATGGGAGGTTGGCTGTGTAGGATATCGTCGGGGATATGGATAGGAGGGCATGGGGTTCGTCCATGGCATACTCGTCGAAGGGGGTAGGGTCGATGGTTGACCAAACGGGGTAGATGAGAGTGCCAAAAAGGTCAGCCACGTACGACGCTTCGAGGTTGAGGTGATAGCGGACAAACATTGCAAACATGATGCCACGCTTCACTTTTGTTAGAACCTCAAGCGTGTCGCCACGCAAAAGGATGGTGCAGCCGCGCGACGAGTCGCAACCAGAGAAAAACATCAAAGACTTCTTGGCGTCAAAGAATGGCTTCACATCAAACTCAGTGCAGGTGCCGATGCGCGGTCGAATGATTTTGTCTGTTGAGAACACAACTTCAGCCCCTGAGCAGCGCGAAAGCTTCTCGATAATGGATGGCTTCATTCCAACTACAAGCGTAGCGCCAGCGGTCATCAGCATCTCTTGCGCGACACGGGAGACGGACTTTTCAACAACGATGACGTCGGGCTGTAAGCCCGCGATTTTGGTCGTTACGATGGAGAGATACTCTCTCTCTTCCTCGAGAAGCGAAGTCAGCGTCGACATTTTGTTTTCAACCCGCTCGTACTCAAGAGAGCAGGATAGCAAGAGGATGCGAGGGTTGATGACAGTTGACCGCATTTTTTTGTGAGCAACGTTCTTTTTAGCGACAACTCCATCAACGTAGAGGCAATCGGAGAGAAGCCCTCCAGGGACTCGCTTGACCTTGATGTAGTGCCGAATGTCGATGTGGTCACCAGTGCGGAGATTGATTGAGATTTCCTTGCAGGCACGAGAGCAGAGAGCAATCATGATGGAGATCCACCTGTCGTCGAGCCCTAGCTTGCCGACGAGAAACTCGACAAGGCGGACGAAATGAATGTCGGTGATAGACGCGACGGCACTTTCCCGCAGGATGACGTCGCCGGACCGCTCAACGGACGTAATGGGAGTTGCGGATGAGGTAACTACAGCATTACGCACTGATTTGATCAAATGAGGGACACAAACCTTCGTCGCGAGGACGTTCTGTTACGGAAGGCTACCAGGGTCAGATCGGCCGTCACGCAACTGACCCGAAGCTGCTTCTCTGTTTCATCTCTCTCAAACTCCACTTAAGACGGTAAGTAAGTGAGGGGCGAATCAAACTTGTGAGTGTGCTCTTAAAGTCGCCTTTCTTCTCTGACGTCAGCCTCGTTTGAATCTCAAAGCAATATGTGCAAACGCGCATATTCTCGCCTTTGCGAGTTGCTCCCAGCGAGATTGTGTTTTGAGTACATCTGCTCAGTGAGAAAAGAGCAAAAGTGAGGGGACTTCGCGCAAAAAATGCGTCCGCAGATACGGCAATGGTGCTTCCGAACGAATGTTGAGAATGAAACCTCGCAGTCGTAGCAATTTCTAACGCTGTCGTCTTTCATCCAATATTCCTCACAAACATCAGCATCAACGTTTTAGTTGCCAGACTCGACCGATCTTGGCAGTGGTTTGGGAAGGTGAGGCAGATCGTTTTCCAAAAAATCTCATCGTTAGATGCGACGAATCTATCCATACCTTGCAAAGAGGGATGGCTCATCGGTGGGAGACGACGACAGTCTCGAATTATCCATTCCTTCAGGGTCTGCTGTGTGAGAACGAAAGACATTGAAGGAGCTGATAGCTGAGGGAAAAAGAAACAGGTGCAAGGGAAAATCAGCAAAATCAAGCGTGACATGCCTCGAGCACGCTTACTTTTGCTCATTTCTTCAGCGACTTCCTCCGGGAATACAAGGGCCATTTACATAAAGACCAAACTGCTAAAATTAGAGCAACATTTATTCCAGGCAATTAAAGATAGATGAAAACAACATGAAAACTCACTTCACAGTAAACTTGATAGTGCAAAGTCAATTTTCAGAGTCCTTTCATTGCTCTAACAAAGTTCTTACAAACAGACCCATTAAAAGCCTGTGGTGGGCACATTTTCATCGAAAAGTCATTTCATGGTTCAGTGCGCCCGAATGGTTCAGCAGCACAGAACTGACTCCGTGACCTTTCAGGGAAAGAATTGAGATAATTGATGGCATCTACTTCACAAATCAGAAAGCAATCTACTTTTGCGAGCTCTGCCGAAGGGCCGTTTGCCCCGCCGTCGAAACGCAGGAGAGGGTCAACTCCATTTGCTACATCTCCATCTCGAGTAGCTGCGCGCGTTGTTGTCTGACGTGAAGAATTCTCCCCTCAAGCGTATGACGCAAGGATTGCTCTCTTTTCTGCAAAGAGCGAATCCCGATTTCCGGTACAATTCCACTCTCAATCCGCGGCGGTGTATTTCTGAGAATTCTACACCTGCTGCTAACAGCGGCTACGACAATTCAGACGCTGATCTCATTCTCTACGTTCATGATTTCCTCATGTCAGAAAGTGGGCGAAGGTACGTGACTCGTGACTCGTGATGCGGATGAGCTGATCACCTGCAGGTACACCGTCTTGGACAAACTTGGGCAGGGCACATTTGGCCAAGTTGTGAAATGCATGGAAGAAGACACTGGAGAGCTGGTTGCTGTGAAAGTAATCAAAAACAAGCCAGCGTACACGCAGCAGGGCCGCGTCGAGAGGGACCTCCTCTCAGTCGTATGACTGCATAGTTTTGCTCTCACTTCTCTAGTGTAATTCCTTGCCCTGCAATCATATCATTTGCATCCGCGACAGCTTCACTTGGCGGAGTCATTTTTGCTTGTCTTTTAACTTGCTTGCTGTGAGCCTGTTCGACGTCATCAAGCAGAACAAGTTCAGAGGCCTCACCTTGAACCTCATCAGGATCATCGTGCGCCAGATTCTGGATGCTCTGACAGTCCTCGCTGACTGCGACATCATTCATTCCGACTTGAAGCCGGAGAACGTCATGCTCCAATCGTTTTCATTTTGTGTCCCTAGTTAAGACGTCAGCTTGAGCCAAGGTGTCTGCGTTAAGCTTATTGACTTTGGATCTGCTTGCTTTGAGGAACAGAACCCGTTCACATACATTCAGTCCCGTTTCTATCGCTCGCCCGAAGTTCTACTCCGCCTGAGGCAATCTGACCTGGTTACGCGCTCATTGCGAAGGTACACAAAAGCAATCGACATGTGGTCCCTCGGCTGCCTCGCTGCAGAGCTCTTTCTCGGCCTCCCCCTCCTCCCTGGCAGTTGTGAGTACGATCAGATGCTGCACATCACAGAGAGTCTAGGGTCTGTGCTGACACTCTTTTGGCCCTCATGCGTTCAGGCCCATTCCTGACTCGATGATTGAGAACTCGGCAATATCTGACAAATTCTTTCTGCCTGAAATGATATCGGGCAGGAAGCATTTTCGAATAAAGTCTCCTTCCGAATATGAGCGGGTTTCACTTCTCTCTTCTTCGTGTTGACTTCTGTCAGGATGCGCGTGTGAGGCTTGATCGCCGGAGGAAGTACTTTCAGTTCTCGAAGTTCCGCGACATCCTCATGCTGACTGCATTCCCGGCAAACCTTCCGTCCGAAACAGCGGAGAAGGGTACATACCGACGATTTCAGCAGCTGAGACATGTAGAGCGGTCGAGCCGAGCGTGCTACCTTCATTTCCTAGAGGGTCTACTTCGAATGGACCCACGCAAACGGTGGTCTCCACGTCAGGCGCTACAGCATCCGTTTGTCACTGGATTTCCTTTTGATCTCTCGTTCGAACCTGATCCCGACCCCCTCTACAATAAGAGTAGACCAAAGGTCTTTGCAGTGTCCGCCTATTCTCACCAGGCATAGTCCATCAGCCAATTCCAGCTGCAACGTCCACCTCCGCGCGGGTCGCCAGAAACGTGGGGGATGTCCTCCCTTTCTGCCGAGTCAACGCAGGTCACGTGGTCCCCAATGGTGGCAGGAAGTCACCAGCGCACTCCGCCTTCTTCTCAGAGCACCCCCAGAAGTGTTCCTCAATCCGTTGCTCCACAAACCGCCTACTACAGCCCCTACTCTGTACCCCCTGTTCTAGAATCGCTCTGACCCGAACCCTCAGCAACACGCGTCACCTTCGGCGCAAATTGACCCTCGCGTGTTGCAGCCCGGTATGTCTCCTTCGATTCAACGGAACCCCCCCCCCTCGGACGGTAGTCCAACGTCCTTCGCTCCTTCGTGGCCGTCTGGACGAGGGCGCAGTCCCTTCATCAAATCAAGTCAGAGCAAGCAGCGGATGGCCGCATCAGCAGCAGAGCGTGCAGCCATCCTCCCCTCCGACTTCTCGCCTCTGCAGCGTCGAGCGGGGGGGGGTAGTGACGAAGTGTTTCTAATGGACGAGGCATCAGACGCGCTTGAAAACTTTTCTCTTGATCCCAGCCGCAGCAGGGGGGTCGCTGGAGAGTTTGCCGGTGGAAGGGCGTGAACTTGTTTACAAACAGAAACGCGTGTACCGTTATTTAAGTCAGTTGTACAGATGTGGCCTCATTTCTTCTTCTTCAGCGCGGCCGCAGCAGCTGCCGCAAGTGCGTCCGTCGTGCGGCCAAGCAGCGCTTGCAGCTGCGCTTGAACTGCCCATCTGAGCGTCCGCTAACAAACAATCCCTACTTTCAATTACTTGCTGAGGGGCAAGCCCGCGCATGTAACCCTCCTCCCCCACCCTCACCGCACGCTCGAGCAAATGCGCCAAGGTGAAATCTACGAAGGGTTAAAAGGCTTGCAGCAAGGGTTACTTGTCGGCAGATTTGCAGCCGCAGCCGCAGCGACGACGGCGTCAAGGTGATCTGAAGGGTCAAGCGCATGTGGTTGTAAAATCACCGCTGCTTTGGACGATTGCGCGCAGCTCGCCGTAGGAAAGCGCCGCCAAGTCGCCAACGGTTCGAATGTCCCTCGCGGCCAGCAAAAGCCGGACGGACTTCTGTTGGACGACGCCGTCAAGAGAATCAGACGGCGCGGGCGTACGTCGGACTTAAAAGGAGTCAGGGATTTAGTTAGTGATAGAAAACGGTTTCCTTCGTTGCGACTTGGAGAGGTTGTCACATCCCTCGCGGGGGGGGGAATGGTAAAAAACTGTTAGTTTTAGAGCTGAAAGAAATATTCGCCTCCCCCCTCTTTCACCTCCGATGAATCCATGTCAAATCGTACGCGCTTTTTTGACGGGGTCAAATCTTCACCCCCACCCTCTGTCGGAGAGATCCGTTTGATGGCTGAACGCTTTCGCAATGCCCCCCCCGGTGACATTTCACGAGGGGGGGGGCTCTCCATTCGATCCGCCGCTCCATCGCTGCCCTCCGCCACAAGAAGGGGGGGAAGGGGGGCGGAAGTGACTTCGGGGGACCCCAACCCCTCTGTAGGTTCGCCAGCAGGGGTGGGGGGGACAACTGAGGCTAGAGGGAGGGGCTCAAAGGACCCCCCCCCCTCCAAATTGGACGATCCTGCGACCGCATGGGGGCTCATTGGAGCCTCCCCTCGAGGGGGGGGATTTAAGTCCCCAGCGACGTCGCCCCCCCTAACAAAAGCGTCTTCTGTTAATTTCTCTTCTCCGCGCTCTGACGATGCGGCGGGAGGGTCAACAGCGACGGGGGAGGGGGAAATCTGAGCCTCAACAGCGTCGGCAATGTCCATTCGATCCAGCGCGACATCGCCGCCCTCACTTCGCTTCGCTTCGCCGCCACGAGGGGGTGACTCTTGCGTCTTCGGTTCCTCTAACGACTGTGGTTTCTCGCTCTTTTCCTGAGGCGAACCCTCAGGCGCCGCAACGTCAACGACATCGTCCTCCTGCACGGAACTTTCGACCACCTCCTCGTCCCCCCCCCCCGCTGCAAAGAACGAGTCCAGCTCCTGCCCTTCCTCAAAATGACCCCCCCTCTCCGACGTCATCTCACCAAGTGCTGGCGGTGAAACCGCCGCCGAAGGCCCTTGCGTGACATCGACACCAGCGTAAAGACCAAAGTTCATCGGAAACTTGAGCTGTCAGCGAACGCTGGAGTGGCCCCCACCCCCCTCTGCGATACGTTTTGGTCGCCAAGCTGACTTTCGGAGGGTGGCTCCACGACGGTGGGGATAAAAGCGTATGATGACGTGTCGTTGTTATCATTTAGCGCGCTCTGTGAGAAGTCGAGGCGCTTTCGCGCCGGGCTTTTGGAGGGCGGGGTCGGCGCGGGGGCCGGGGGGGTCGCTTGCGCCGCCGCTCGTAAGGGGCTTTCATGAGGCGACCTGAGGGGTGTTTCTCCCAAGTTAGACAACGGACTCAATATTCTACTCGTTAGAAGGGGGACGCCAATGTCGCGACCAGACCCGAGGGCGTACGTTCCGTCGTGACTTAACTAACGTCATCAGGGGGATTTGTTAGAGTCGGACACTGCGCTGAAGAGACGGGACGTCGCCAGGTAATTTAAGCGGAAGCTGTGTTTGTTAATTTAAAAGTAGGTGGGCGAGCCCTCGCAGAGGCGTCGCGCAATGCCGCCAACAGGAGGGGGGGTATCTTCTCCTGCGGAAGAGAAAAGAAAACGTCATTCCACAACGCAGCCAGCGCGTTGCCAACGCGCGCGTCCTGCAACCCAAGAGCCACCTATTTGAAGGGGGGGGGGGGGAAGGTTGGCAGGTCTGGAAAATACCTCTAAGACATCTGCCATTACGGCGATGGCGTCCGAGGACTGCAACTGAGCCTGTGCCGACGACAAGACGCTAACAAGAAGTTCGCCAACCTGTTAATTTAAAACGCACATCAGCGCGCGGGTGGCACTTCCGTCTGCGACTCCGCCGCAATGGCAGAAATGTGCGGCCCAAGGGCCGTCGCGAAGCGAAGAAAAAGATCCTCTTCAGCGGCTAGGGCGAGGGTCGACGTTACGACGCGCCGTAGACCCCTTAGGCGAAATTTAAAAAATGCGAGGGTGTCGCAAAGCGCTCCGAACGAAGCTGCGAGCGCCGCATCGGGTAGTGCCGTCGCGGCATCGGCGACTGAAAAGATAACGGATGAGATAAAGCTTCGGTGTCTTTAGCTGTTAGATTGCTCGCCAAGAAGCATACCCCTCCCCCTGCTGTGGCGCGGCGTGGAGGGCTGAGAGAACTGCCGTGAGGAAGGCCCCCCTCACGATGGGGGCGAAGCGTTGGACGGCGACGTCGAAGAAGCGCTGCCACAAGCTTTCGAGCGGCGCAGTCCAGGGGGAGGAGGGGGGGTGTAAACTGGGAGGTCACGTGCTCCGGAGAAAAGGAACTCAAAGGGGGCCATCAGCAGCGCCGCAACGTCAGCGGCGATTGTCTCCGCGTGGGAGGGCGAGCGAATGTTTGGAAGCTCGTCCAAAAGGACGGGGCCTTAAGCCTGTTAGTGCTGCAAATGGGGGGGGGGGGACAAAATGTAGTCCAAAGCGAAAAGAAATAGTCGGCGAGGTCGGATTGGGTGGCGATGATTTGTGCGAGGAGTTTCAAAAGTGATGGCTGCGGTCTTAGAGGGTGGAATCGAAGGGGGGGGGGGCACTTGAGGGATCCTTCCAAAGAGGGGCGCAAAGAGCTTCGACAGCTTTGTTTTTAGCGCGTCGTCCCCGTGGAGGGCCAACATCGCCATCGCCATCACGATGTCTGCTCTATTTTTAGAAACACAACATCGCCCGACAAGAAACAGGACGTCAACAAACCTCACCAAATGCAGGCGCCTTGTCCCCGCGCACACGCGCCAGTGCCACCTGCGGCCGCACATCCGCGCCGTCGAGGACGTGGGTGGGCAGCAGCGCCAATTTTTCCGCCAATTTCCCGCGCGATTTGACCCATAGCTCAACGGATGTGTCGCCAAACGTCGTCGCCCCCATCAACGTTTCTAGAATTGCAGCGCCATCGGCACCTGTTGCTGTAAAATTAAAGGCGAGACCAGAGCGCTCGACCCTTTGTCTTTTCAATCGCACGCGACGCTGCGCGCACCACAAGTTCAAAAACGCCTGCGGCGTAGCGCTTACATGTAAGGCAGCTTCCACCCCCCCTCCCAAACTTTTCTGTCGTCTGTGCCTGCGATAAATTTGGCGCAGAGCTCCACCCAAAGCTCCAAATTTCGACGGGGGGGGGCGAAAAGAACGTCCAAAGTCAAGGGGGTGAGGGGGCAGCTCTCAGGCGCAATGACGGCGATTGCACGGGGAGTGCGGGGGGGGGTGCCATTCGTCGCCTGCGCGAGAAAAAGCTCTTCCCATTAGACAGTTTGGGGGGGGGGGGAGGCGAACTTGCGGTTTCAAAAGCGGCGTCAGCGATGTGGCGCTCGATGTCTTTGAGAAACATCGTGAGGGGCTCGAGATAAAGACTGTTTAAAACCTCCTTGCGTAAGAAATCCTATCCCCCCCCCCGTTCGCCCCACAGCGCCGACATGCTCGCCGAGAAGCGACAGCGCGTAGCGCCAAACTAAAAAACACTCCTCTCGCACAGCCGCGCTGACTTCGCTTCGCAGGCTGGGCGAGTTAAAGACCCAATCAAGCGAATAATGAGGACCACGCGTTGATGGGGGTCAGAATGAGCGTCACGCGGGTGTCGCGAGGAGCCTTTGCGGCAGGGCGAAGAAGCACCTCCGCGGCGAAGCGCCACACGTTGTAAGTCTTGCGGCGGATTTCTGCGTCGCGACTTTGGAAATACGACTACAAGGGGGGGGGGGGGTGAGAAAAGTCGCGGTGAGCGAAATGCCTCTGGGACTTTGAGCATCTCGTTGACGTACTTGCGGGAGACAAATTGAAGCCCCCCTATGAGAAAGCAAAAGGACCAACTCGTGAGCTGGCGACCTGCCTTCTCTGACGCTGCGTCTGAGGGGGGGGGGGGGAGGTAAGAACAAGCGGAGGGATTGTAGCGCACCTTTGCCCGGCAGCAGTGCATTGGAAACAAAGTTTGAGGCTTTGACAATGTCGACGAAGGCCTTGACAAGTCACGGGGTCAAGGGGAGGGTGACTTTGGCGCGGTCGTCGGGAAGCAGCTCTGAGGAGACGTCGGGGCTGAATGAGATGATGTCTGCTATGATGTCGATGAGAACGCGGGCAAGATTTCTGCAGAGTGATCTTCCAACGAGGGAGGGAGAGACTCGTCCGCAGTGAGGGAAAGCCAATTAACTAACTCAAATAACTCTGACGCTTCAAACAACGAAGGGAGGAGTCGAAGAGTCGTTACAAGCGCCCGAAGCGCCTGCAGGTCAGCACCACAGGGGGTGGGACGGACATGAACGCCCTGCATGGCGAGGGGGACGTCTTGGCGCTCCGCGTAAGTTCGGGGAACAACCGTGCGCATGCTGCGGAAGAGAGCGCGAAGAGCCGCCGCAGGGAGATGGCCCCATTGGGTGGGGGTGAGGGTGCACTGCCGAAGGGCTGAGAACCCTATCGCGACGAAACGCTAGCGCGTCAGGCCATTCAAGCGGTCGGAACTTCGGAGGCGGAGTTTTCTATGAGGTTGATGATGACTTCAAGAGGCTCCCGGGCGACGTTGTCTGGTGAATAAGCACCCGTTCGTGGCACAAAAGACCAGGGACCGCTGCATGTACGCTTCGATTGCTTAGGATTACTTGAACAAGATGAGCGGCCGCTTCGCGTCTTAAAAAGTCACATTGCGAGAGAAAACGAGCTTTTCGTCTGTCTTCTTCAGCGCTGTCTCGCACACGGCTTTGATGAGTTGGGCCGCCGTCGCCTCTGGCAGTAAATCGCCAGGCGACACTGATTTGATGATTTCCTGTTGGATAAGAGTCACTGCCAATGTCTGTAGTGTTGAGGGCGGACCAAATATCCATCCAGTACTTTCAGAGTCACTGAAAGCTTCCGATCCATACGGAATTTGCCGCGAAATTCCCGCTTAATTTTTTTTGATCGAAATGCAGACGAACCCCATGCAATGAAAACATCCTCTGTATAGCAGTTGACAAAGGGTTACAGAGCTGTGAAGAAAAGGATCGAATCAAACATGAAGAAAGAAAGAAGCGTGTTGATATCCAAACTCTGTACTTGAAACTAAAACATGGTGGATTGTTGAACATTGAAGTATGGTCAAGTTTTCAGCAAACAAATTCGAATTGAAGGATAACAGAAATTTTTAGAGCAATTTAAATCGAGGTTACACGTCATCGATTCTGAATGGGACAAAATCAAAGCTTCCTTCAGAACCTGGGTAACCGCAAGCCTGGGGAGAAGGTTTACTTGCACGATCTTGGCAATTTCTGAGCATATTAGCCTCCTCCAAAGAAGTATGAACCGCCGATTCCACCTCGGATTGGAAAGAAGAAGAGAAAGCGAGGACCAGAGGCTGCCTCCAAGCTGCCGATTGGTAATGTACCATTGATTGTAGATAACGTGTTAGTCATGCCAACAACCAGATGCAAGCTTCGTTTGTTGAAAATGGAACGCATCAAGGATTACCTGTTGATGGAGGAAGAATTCATCCAGAACCAGGAGAGGCTGAAGCCCCAAGAGGAGCGCAATGCGGCTGAAAGATCGAAACTTGATGAGCTCCGAGGGTCTCCTCTTACTGTCGGATCATTGGAAGAGATGATCGACGACAACCATGCTATCATCTCGACTACGACTGGCTCAGAGCACTACGTCAACGTTTTGAGCTTTGTCGACAAGGATCAGTTGGAGCCGGGGGGTAGTATTCTTGCACACAACAAGGTCTGTCAGCCTGAACCAGTTGAAGGACTGATCAAGCAGACCATGTCTGTCGTGGGAATACTGCAAGACGAGAGTGACCCCCTTGTTAACGTCATGAAAGTTGAAAAGGCTCCAACCGAAACGTATGGCGATATCGGCGGGCTAGATGCTCAGATTCAGGAGATTAAAGTTTGTTCGACATGGTTGTATGTAATTCTTCAGGAAACGCTTGAGCTGCCGTTGACACATCCCGAGCTGTATGAGGAGATGGGCATCAGGCCACCCAAAGGTCCCAATATTTCTCTGATTCTTCTCACACTGTAGGCGTCATTCTCTACGGGCCCCCAGGCACTGGCAAGACTCTGCTCGCGAAAGCAGTCGCGAATTCAACGTCTGCGACATTCTTGCGCATGGTTGGGTCAGAGCTGATTCAAAAATATCTCGGCGAGGGCCCAAAGCTTGTCCGTGAGCTGTTCAGGATGGCGGATGAGATGGCACCTTCCATTGTCTTTATTGACGAAATCGACGCAGTGGGACGCAAGCGCTATGACGCCCACTCGGGAGGCGAGCGCGAGATTCAGCGCACGATGTTGGAGCTACTAAATCAACTCGATGGATTTGATACACGTCACGATGTGAAAGTCATCATGGCTACCAATCGCATTGACACGCTCGATCCAGCGCTCATCAGGCCTGGTCGTATCGATCGCAAGATTGAGCTTCCTCTGCCGGACACAAAGACGAAGAAGAAGATCTTTCAGATTCAATCGAGCCGCATGACTCTTGCCGATGATGTCAACTTTGACGAATTCGTCATGTGTGTCCTCGTTGCGCATTTCTCACTGTGTCAGGACGAAGGATGACATCAGCGGTGCGGACGTCCGCGCGATGTGCACTGAGGCTGGTCTGTTGGCGCTGCGTGAGCGTCGGATGAAGATCACGCAGGTTGATTTCCGCAAGGCGAAGGAGAAGGTGTTGTACAAGAAGAAGGAGGGTGTTCCTGAGGGGATGTACATCTAAATGTCACCACTGCGTGAAGATTCTACTGTACAGCTATTGTCTACAACCACTGCGCGTCTGCGCGCGTTTATAACTTAAATCTCGGCTCGCTTCGTCGCCGCGATCGCATCGTTCGCCTCCTCCCTCTCCTCGGGTGTCAAATCAAACCATTTCTTCCCGCTCGCTGTCTCCCACTGACGAGTCAGCTACGTTCACAATGCTGGACAACTTTCTTCACGTCTTTGAGAGAGTATTTCAGAGGCTCGTACTTCGGCTTCGGTCGAAACTTTTTGTTGTGCTCCGCAATGAGGGCTTCCAAATCCTTTTGCCCTGCATTGGATGGAGCAGCACAAGTCACAGCCGCAACCTTGGTTCTTGTCAAGCCCTTTGGAGGCAGGTCAGATGGGACAGGTTCGAGTTTGGATGCTCTCTGCGGCATTTTTGAGAGCTTGGCCACTGACAGCAACTCGACGTGGGTGTCGATCGGCTTGATTCGGCGCGCAGTCCCTCCCTCTTCACTGCATCCGCTGTTTGAGGTTTGAGAGCATGGCGCTCTTGTGGACTGACAGCCGAGAATCTCTGCAAGCGCTGGATCAAGCTGGCTTCGAGGTTTCTTCTCAGTGTCAAGGAGGGCTTCGAGGGCGGGGTCGAGGAGAGCCCGAGGCCGCTTCTCTTGAGAAAGGACCGACTCCAGGGCTGGACTTAGTTCGCTTCGAAGTTTCTTATTGTTTGCGCTAGCGTCATTGATTTCCCCCCGTGTTTTGCTAATGTGAACATCTGAGGGGACGTTAGGGCTGTTTTTCACCGCTCGAAGAGCGCTTTTGTTGAGAGTTGTCCTAAATACTTCAATCGCTCTGGGCTCATGCGCACTGAAGTGGTAAGCTCATGGACAGGAACCCAAACGGATGATGAGAACGAAACCAATGGTCACTCGAAGCGCTTTCCAAAGATTCGAAATCAAAAAACTTGGGCGCCTCGTATTCGAACCGTGCATCGAAGACGAAGATCGATTCTTCAGGAAGGCAGTCAAGGACAGCGTCGCCTTCATCCATGTTTAAATTACCCTAATTTTTTAAAGTAAAAATTAAATTGAACAAGTGACTGATGTGGACGCAGTATGCGATTCCGGTCGCGGTAGGGTTCTTGAGTGGATGGTTTTGTTGAGCTCTGAGTGAAATTCAATGTCTTAGGTTAGCGAAATCGTTACTGCGACGCCCCTCTGCTGATTCGGATGATCCCAACGTGGATTTGGGCTCTTCTAACTCTGCTGTAAGCAGTAATGAAAGACCCACGCCTCAAGAGCTGGGCTTCACATTCATTGGGAAGCATTATGGCGGAGGAGAGATCAAAATGGTGTTCCTCATCAGGACTGATCTGAAAATGAAACCTGGAAAGGTTGCTGCTCAAGTTGCGCACGCCACACTCGGTCTTTACAAAAAGTTAGAGATGCGGCGGGTAGGGCTGATGGAAGCATGGCAAAACCGGGGCCAGCCCAAGATAACTCTGAAGGTCAAGGATGAGGAAGAAATGTACACGGAGGGATGCTTTTCTTATTCTAACAGGAAGGCCATTGTGAAGGCAGCTGCGCGCGATGGCTTTGAGACCTACATTGTGCATGATGCTGGCCGGACTCAGGTTCCCGCAGGCTCTGCAACTGTGGCCTCCATTATTGGAGAAGCGAAAGCACTGGATGGTGTCACCGGACACCTCTCTTTGTATTAGAGTTGCTGTGTGGCGTCTTGAACGCAGCCCACGCTGTGCAGTGGCTACATTTTGTAAAGTCTCAAATTTATTGTTGTTTAAACAACTGCAATTTCAAAGCTTTTGGAGGAGTCGATGGGCTGGTTGTGCTGTGGCTGCTCCAACGTCGTCGAGCCCTCGGGCTCAACCCCTTTGATATCTATTGATGCTCCTGTATCCAAAAGCGACGAGAAATCTTCCGTCAACAAGTTCTTTTGTCCCATCTGCATGTACCACTTCAGAGGTCGTCCCCCCCCCAATTGGTTTCCAACCGTCCAGAACTATTCAAAACAAGCTGCTGTGCGCAGCAAATCTGCGTCGAATGCATAACAGATTTCGCCCGGCGACACAACGTTATTCCCGCCGACGCAAACCACGTCCCGAGCCGCTTTGAGACAATGGAATGCCTCCATTGTCGCCAGACGAAGTGGGCTCTTGTGAGGCTCTCTCAGGCCGACGAGCCCCGCCGCTACGAAGATTCTCCGTCTATTCGTCGAGCCGAGTCTCGCCCCCCCCCCCTGGCGTCGTGATGCCGTCGCCTCTCAAAGCCGGCGACACTTACGAGGCGATGCAAATCAAAATGCTCCGCCTCGAGGACGCCGTCGCAAAGCCCGAGGCGATAGGGCTACCCCCACGGCCGCCGTCGCGGGTTCCGGCAGTATGTTGCGTTCGTTTGCACTCTGTCCCCCCCCCCCCAGACAATTCCAGAGGAGCTTGCTGCTGCGGATTGACGCATTTGTCGCCCATAATTTCCTTTGTTCGTTTTCGCACGTGGCGAAAAATTATGACACCGCTTGAATCCCCCCCCCCCCTCCTTAAACTGGCATGGTTTCATTTGCTTTTTAAAGTTACAACATTCAAAAACCGCTCCGCAGCCTCCCCCCCATCGGCCCTCCAACTAGGCCCCCCCCCCCCCCCCGTTGGCCTCAACTCCATCGACGACCGCCCCAACAACCCCGCCGCCAACCACCGCCCTGCGATGATTTGCTCGCGCGATTTTGAAACCGCGCGCTCGGAGAACTTCCCCCGCGCTTTTTTCTTCCACCGAGCGACGATTCGAAAGAAGTCATTAAAATGGACGTGCTCGGAGAGTTGTTTGTCCGATGAGCTCTGGATGTCCGACAGCTGCTGCATCAGCACCGCGACGATTAAATTTAAAAGCACAAAGTTTGTTAGGCAAACAAAAACAACAAAAAAAATCGGCGCGCCGATCGGCTGCCCGCACGTGCCGCCGCACGAGTCCGTCGCGACGTCACAAATCCCAAGCGCTGCTACCTCCGCGTCCGTCAGACACCCCCCCAGAGCCTTTGCGACGCCCTGCGCATCCCCCGCGCGCAGCGCGGCGCCCGCGACGGAGAGCGCGTCAGGCGCACGAGGGAGGGGCACCAACCCGCACGCGGACATCAGAGGGCCCCAATCGTCGGCGGTTGCGACGCGAAAGAGTGCAAGAAGGGCCATGCCCGCGTTTTGAAAGTGCGCGTGAGGGTCGAGGAGGTAGGGGGGGGCTACAAACGCGCATTGGGGCCGGAGGTCGCCGACGACGCAGAGCTGCGAAAAAATTTCGACGGCGAGGACGGCGCCGACGAAAAAAAGGAGGGCGAGGGTGCCGATGAGGTTGGCGATGGGGGGGAGGGACTTAAAGACGGTGGAAAGGAGAGTTTGGAGGCCTTTGGCGGCGCGGAAGATTCGAAAGGCGCGGAGGATTCGAAAGACGCGCGCGACGCGGAGGACGCGGAGGAGGGTGGGGTTGACGGCGATGGCGGCGCCGCTGATGTCAGCGACGATGCCGCCGAAGGAGACGACGACCACCACAAAATCAAAGCGGTTCCAGTTTGAATCGAAGTAGCCGCGCGGCGCAACGGCGTAGAGCTTCAGCGCGGCCTCGGCGCCAAAAAAGAGGGTGAAGAAGTAGTTTGTTATCGTTAGGAACGTCAGCTGCCACTGCGCGCCGCGGAAGGATTCAAAAGCCATCGTCGCGATGTTGCCGCATATCGCCGCAGCCACAAACACGTCAAACCGCGGGTCGTTGACAAGCGCGCAGAGGTCGTGCCGCAGGGAGGGGGGTCTGTGTTCGTGGGCGTGCGCAATAGGCCCTTCCGCAGCCGCAAGCTCGCCCTCGCCTTTGGCAACGTGGTCGCCATCAGCGGCAGCACCGTCCGGCACAACGCGCGCACTCGTCGGCCGCCGCACCTTTGTGACCTTTCGCACGCGCGCACGAGCCACAAAAACGGAGGACTGCCGATAAGCGTCGACAAAAACGCCGACAAAAATATTTAAAATAAAGAACGAGCCGACGAGGATCATGGCGACAAAAAAGAGCGCGGCGGGCTCGTTAAAATATTCGACGGGGCCGGAGGAGGGGGTGGTTGCGGCGACGGCGTCCCAAAGGAAGTCGCTCCAATTGTCGCCCGACGAGAGCTGCAGGACGGCGAGGAAGGCCTTGCCAAAGTGGTCAAAGTTGATGGGCCGGGGGGTCCACACGCGCGCGGCGCCATCGCGAGTGGTGCCGGTGCAGTCGCGACGGTTCGCGACGGTAGGGTCGGAGCATGCGGCGAGTGCGCCGCCGAAGAGTTGAATGCCGAGGAGGGCGAAGACGGCGAAGCAGAGGAGGGCGATGAAGAGGGTGTGCATGATGGGCCACACGGCGTGGGTGAGGGTCAAAATGACAATGCGCAGGCCCTCGGCGCGGGCAATGACGCGGAGGGGTCGGAGCGCGCGGAAGATGCGGAGGATGCGGAGCGCGCGGAGGCCTGAGGAGGCGCTGAGGCTGTCGGCGAGGGCGAAGGCGACGACGATGAGGTCGAGGCGGTTCCAATTTGAGCGCAGGTACGGCAGCGCGCCCATCGCGACGACCTTGGCGACACATTCAAACGTAAAGAGCCCGTTAAGGACGTTGTTAAGAACGTCAAGCACAGCGCGCTCGCCAGCGGGCATGTCCGGCCGCTCCATCGCCAGCGCCGCCGACGACGCGACGATTGCGACGAGGATGAGGTTTTCAAACCGGCGGTGCATCGTCAGTTTGATGAGCGCGCGGCGGAACCAGCCGTTGATGGAAAAGACCCAAAGCGAAAGGTCGTCCGTGACCTCATCCTCGTCGCCAGTCGCCGCAACGGCTTCGTCGCTTTCCCACGGGGCGACGCGCGGGGCGCGGAAAAAGGTTTTGAACACGCGGGCGGCTGACCGCGTGGTTCGCGCGAGGATCACGCCGATCCGCGCCGCCAAAACTGCGAGAGCAGACGGGGGGGGGGTGACATCATCAGCCTCTGCGGGTTGCTCGCGAATCCCATCGATGACGATGGCGACGAAGAGGTTAAATAACAGAAAGTTACCAATGATGATAACGGAAACAAAAAACAGCGCGGCGGGGTACCCCTGCGACCGCGCGGCGACCCAAAGGAGGTGCGGCCAGTCGTCGAAGGTGAGGATCATCAGGACGGCAATGGCGGAGTGGGCGATCGTGTCGAAGTTCTTGCGCGGCGTCACGGCCCAAACGACGGGGGTGGTGGAGCCGCGCTGGCCCGTTGAGAGCCACTCGTCGGGGGGGCGGGAGCGGGGGGGGTAGACGTAGCGGACGTGGAGGGGGTCGGCAAGGGCGGGGTCTATGTCAACGACGGAGGCGGGGAAGTCGACCGCAAGGAGGGGGTCCCAGACAGTCACGCGCGTGCCCGCGACGATGTCTGCGTCGTCGGGTGAGAGCGCGAAGCGGCCTCCAAAAATAGAATTGCCGAGGATTGAAAATATGAGGAGGAAGAGGAAGAGGAGGAGGAGGAGGGAGCCGACGGCGGCGAGGGAGGCGCCGATCGCTCGCAGCTGGCGCTGCAGGGAGGGGAATGCGGCGAAGAGCTTGACGAAGCGAAGGAGGCGGAGCATCCGCAGCGCCCCAACGCCGGAGCGGGTGCTGTCGCATTGGAGCTGGTCGGAGAAGAAGCAGGCGATGAAACGAATGGAAGTGGGCAGCTCGGCCAGCGACACGGCGACGACGACGACGTCCAAAAAGTTGTACACATTCAACACGAAGCGAAGGGGGTTGTAGGCCGGGAGTTTGACGCACAGCTCAAAGGCGAAGACGAAGGTGAAGAACAGGTTGGCGCACTCTTGGACGAGCTGGAACGTCGGGCAGTAGTCCTGGCCGTCGCAGTTGTGCGTGACGCCAAGAAAGATGAAGTTCAGGAGGATCGCCAAGAAAACGATGCTGCCGAGGGCGGACGAGTTTGAGACGACGCGCAACATGCGGCGAAATCGATAGAGCACCGACATGACATAGTTGGGTGGCTGTGGCATCAGATCGCGGGTGTGATGGATGGAGCACGTCATCGATCTTGTCTTGGAGCAGCTCGTCTTCTCGCCGGATGTCATCGAGGCGAGATTTCTCTCGGCGCTCGTCCACTGCGTCGGCGTCTTCGCGGGGGACAAGCATCGCGATGGCTTCCTTCGCGTCGGCGAATTTGGATGCGATGACGACGAGGAAGAGTTGGAGCGCAAGGAGAGGGCCGACGAAGGAGAGGCCGATGAAGTAGAAGCACGTCCAGAAGGAGTGGACGTCCTGGACGCTGTACATGAGCTGCGACCACTCGCTGAACGTCATGACCTGCGCCGTCAGACGCAGGCACACGAAGCATCTGATCGCTCACCTGCATGACAGAAATCATGGACTGTGCAATGTCGTCGAAAGAGGCGGCGAGGTAGAGGGGGTTTCGAAAGAGGGGGAGGCACTCCTGTCCGTAGGGACAAAACGCCATGCCGGCGTCCCCGGGCATTGCGCAGAGGCGGCTAGGGTCTGCGATCTTGAGGCTGTTGACGTCGTAGCAACGCTGCTGAAACTTGCCCTGCCAAAGCTGCACGCCGACGATGCCGAAGACGAGGAAAATGAAGGCGCAGAGGGCGACGACGTTGACGAGCGATGGGATGCACTGCAGCTGAGGCGTCAGCGTCGCGGGGAGGGTGGGGACCAGGAGGATGACAAGAAATCGAAGCTCGCCGAAGCGGCTGACGGCGCGAAGGGGTCGGAGGACGCGAAATGCGCGCAGGGCGAGGAGGGATGAGACGGAGAGGCCGGGGATGAAGTCGATGAGGCCGAGGGCGACGGTGACAAAATCGAGGACGTTCCAAACGTCGCGCAGGTACGTGCGCTTGCCCCACACGAGGCCGAGGGCGATGATTTTGATGAGGCACTCGAGGGCGAAGATGGCTGTGAAGACAATGTCCGCGCTCTCGAGGACGTCGCGCTTTTCTGACGTTGGGTTGACGTCAGGCGTGTCGAGCGGGTCAAAAGCCGCTAGAAAGCCGCAGTTGGCTAAAATAACTAACAAAATGATGCGGTCGAACCACGTGCTTTCAATGCAGCGGATGAGCGCAAAGCGGAAAGGGTTTTCTCGCCGCAAGAACCCCAACGAGAGGGGGTTATACTTTGACAGGTCTATTTCAGCGGGCTTTTCGCGCTGCTTGGCGGCCTCAAGAAGCTGAGGGGGGGGGGGGGGGCAAATTTGCTAATTGAAAAGAGGGGGGACCTTCGGAAAAGGGGCTGCACCGGGGGCGTTTAGCGGCTTTGCAA
>JAIYDP010000400.1 GCA_027487435.1 Verrucomicrobiaceae bacterium
AGTCTGATGAAATTCAGTCGCTATTTGAGTAATAACCCAAGTCGAGTCATACAGCTAAGCGAGTGGTTAACGCAAGGCGCACCTGCGGATGCGGGTGCCTGCATCGCACTACGAAAATATTGCTGTTACGACAAACGCAAACGCCTCAATTTCCACCAAAAAAAGGACAACATTGCTTAACTTGACGCGTATGCCTGTAGGGGCGAGCCAAATGGTGGCAAGTCGCATTGTGTCGCCCTTCAGGGCTTGAGAATATTGAGGGAACACGCACCTAGGGCGTTGCCCTAGGCTGATATTTGTCAGGCCTTTGGCCTTGAAGAGTAACTACTTTATTTGATCACCAATCCTAAAAGGCATTGGACTTTAGTCCGCTACATCAAGAATCTAGTCCGCTACATCTAAGAAGTCGATCAAGCTCATGCATTCTTTTGCCTCCCGTCCCAACGGACGCATCATCGTAAGGCCTGCTTCATACCCAGAGACTGAAAAGCATGGATCACATGATTTGAACGGCTCGCCGCTCGCAAAAACGCCACCAAAAATGGATTGACGCGCTAGCGGCGTTCGATCATTACCAGATTTATGACTTTGTCGCTTGGATCGGATCGGTTTTTTCATCCTCTTCAGGTGCCGTGCCCGCTTGATCTGTTGATGGCTGTTTCGGCCCTGCGGCTATCATTTCCGGCTTTCCGAAATGGCATACGCCGCCGCGTCCGCGTTTTTCCGCTCGCCGAAATCGTGTACGCCGCAGCATCTGCAATTTCCCGCTCTCCGAAATGGTGTACGCCGCCGCGTCCGCGTTTTCCCGCTCGCCGAAATGACGCACGCCGCCGCGTCCGCGTTTTTCCGCTCTCCGAAATCTCGTACGCCGCCGCATCTGCATTTTCCCGCTCGCCAAAATGGCGCACGCCGCCGCATCCGTATTTTCCCGCTCGCCAAAATAACGCACTTCACCGCGCCACGCGCATTTTCCCGCTCGCCGAAACAACGCGGAGCACGCCACGCACGTTTTTCCGCTCGCCGAAACGACGCGGAGCGCGCTACTCACGTTTTTTCGCTCGCCGAAACGACGCGGAGAAATCTCCGCATCGCTTCGGCGGCTTCGAAATCGCACAGGGGCAGCCACTATGCCTTTTCGGACGCGTCGAAACAGTAGATTTCTGCCGTTTCTCCTGAAAAATCAATCATTTTATCCAAAAGACTGCCTCCATGACCATCGACGAACTTCCACGCACGCAAGCAATTTCCTAGCAATCAACCCGCGGTCCCCAAGCATCCGCGCCACCTCTTTCCCATCCCTCTTCCCGTGAGCCGAACACAAAACATCGATCCAACATCCTGCATTTCTCGACGATCCATCCATCGTGCGCAGTGCCTTTTCCTGGCAAATGCCGCTTTATTCCTCTGTCTCCTCGTGGTGGCTTGTGCGCCAGCTCGGCTGAGGCGAGTCGCGGCGTGGAGTAGCGCATCTGCCCCAGCCAGCACCGACCTGACGCGGGCTTTCCAGGGAGCTGACGATGCGGAGGCAAAGCGCAGCTTGGGTCTGTGGGTGGAAAAAAATCACGCCACTGCCTCGCCAGTTGCGCCGACGGGATTCCGCGTCGCGTTTCATCCTGGAGGAAGGGGGATTTTTTCGCCGAGTTACTTCGACCGCCTAGAACCGGCAGAACTCTACGACGTGCGCGGCCTCAAGCATCATCATGCAGACGGGATCGGCGTGCCGATGATCGGCTTTCGCGAAAACCGCAGCCGCGAAGCTATCGAAACATGGTATCCGCCGGAGGGGATTACCCGCGCGGTCACTGCGGTGGCAATTTCTCAGCCCGGGGGGCGCGTGGAAATTCGCCTGATGGATCGCATGCACAGCGAGACAGTGACCATCGCCGGAAAAAAACAGCCGCTAGCCGCCGACTTCACTGTGCCATTTACCAAGCTGCTAGAAAATGCTAGGCCGCTGATCGTATCGGGAATCACCTCCACCCTGCGGCTCAAGGCGGAGCGCGAGGCGGGTTTCAGCTTGATGGAACCGTACGATCCGAATCGAACGCCGCTTCTCTTGATTCACGGGCTATTTTCCACCCCGCTGGCATGGGCGGAACTGACGAACGAACTTTGGGCCGATGCGGAAATTCGCCGCCGCTATCAGATTTGGCACTACCTTTATCCCACCAATCCGCCGGCGCTCTATTCGGCACGGGTGATGCGCGGCAAGCTCGATGAACTGCGCCATTTCCTCGATCCAGAGGGGGATGACCCTGCGATGCAGCGCTCGGTGGTGGTAGGCCACAGCATGGGCGGGCTGCTAGGAAAGTCACTTGCCGTGGAGCCGAAAGAGGCCTTTTGGGGGGCGGTGTTCACCCGTCCGTTCCATTCGCTCGACCTTACCCCCAGCGAGCGAAAAACGCTGAGAGAGGCATTTTTTTGGAAACCCCGAGGCAAGGTGGATCGACTGGTCTTTTGCTCTGTGCCATTTCGCGGCAGCAGGATTGCTAGCTCGTGGATCGGGAAATTCGTCAGCGCGCTTTTTGCGCCGAGTTCGGAGTTTCAGGACTTCTTCCGCGAGATCGAAAAGAAGAATCCCGGAGTCATTCAGCCTGCCTACGCGGAACTCACCCAGAGCAAGCTCACCAGCGTGAAGACGCTTTCTCCCGGCCAGCGCTCGATGGAAATTTTTGACCAACTGCCGCTCGTCAACGGTGCCACCGCCCACGTCATCACCGGTTCCATGGACGTAGTGGTGCAACGTTCCAGCGCCACCGTTTCTGGTGCAACTTCGCACATCGAGGTGCCTGCCGGCCATGGCTCCTTCCATCATCCCGATGCCATCGCGGAAATCATCCGCATTCTCAAGCTGCCGCCCGCCCGATAAATCGTTTGACGCTAGGATGATGAGGGCTAGATTCGCCGCCTATGATACAAGATCAAACCATACTCCCCGATCGCCACGAAGGCGAGGTGATCCTCGTCAATCGCTTCACTGCCAAGCCAGGGCAGATGCAAAACTTCGTCGCCGCGCAGACTGGCGAATACAAGCGGTTGCTCGGCAAGGTTGCTGGCTGGAAGGGAAATCGGCTGCATTTGTCACTCGATGGAACTTCCGCCGTGAATTATGCGGTGTTTGAGAGCCTTGAGTATTACAACGCTTGGCGAGACAGCGAACTCTTCAAGGAACACGTCGCGGTCATCGCGCCATTTGTGGAGAAATCAGAGCCGGGAATCTATCAGGCACTTTACCAGGCCGGCACGATCTGATTTGCCGAGGGTTTGTTCATTTCAGCGGGAGAAAATGACCACAAAAGGTCAACCACAGCAAAAAGTCTTAAGTCAAGCCTTAAGCATCCACTAAGGGGTGGAGTCTGAAGCAAGGTCGTAAGGCACTGAGTGGAGATCAAATGGGACTGCTGTATGGACACGAAAAAATAACAGAAATCTCAAATTGGGGAACCTAAGAAAAAATGAAAAAAATAACTTTTATCATCACATTTGGATTCATTGCTATCATTGCAACTGGGCAAAAACCAAACGGGACTACTGGCGATTCTGAAAAAGATATTGTAGCGGAGTTCGATACGGTAGTTATGGAAATTGATAAGACTTTGAATTTTTCAATAGATTACAAGGAGTTCGAGGCGGCTCCACAATGGAATTACTCAGAACAAAAGGATTTGCAAAAGGATTTGCCAGTTTCAATGGCAAACGCGATTCGTATAGCTAAGGATTTTTTAGTCTCTATTGGCTGTAATAGAAAAAATTATTATCTACATGAATGTTCCCTTCAACGTCTCTATCGATTTGATTCTTGTACGAAATGGTATTGGAAGATTTCATTTGGGGACGACTCGTTCATTAGTTCAGTAGATCCCATTGTAACGATACCTGTTATGATGGACGGGAAGGTTCCAAGTTACGAATTGAAACCAGTTGAACCTCCCGAGCCTGAGTGAGTTTCTCAGTTTACAAATCAGATGTTTCCTACATAATAAGCTACGGCTCTTTTGTGTGTGGCTAGTAATGGGTAGAGTTGCGGATCACTGATTGCCAGCAGTTGCCTATTCTGATTCTACGCAGATAAGCCAATAAAAAATCCCTCATGGAGTGCATGAGGGATTTGATCAGGATCGAGAATTTGATGGGGAAATTAGAACGCGTAGTTCAAAGCGATACCACCAAAGAGGTCGTTTACACCAGTTTCAGGAGCATTTTGCGCCTTACGTGTTTCGAGTGAGAAGTTACCTGCTACGTAGGGAGTGACGGTGAGGCTGTCATTGAAAGCATAAGGGGCGCTCAAAGAAGCACGCACGTGAGTCAAACCTTCGTCACTGGAATTTACGTCGGTGTAGTAGTTGATACCGTAGCCCATTTGCACAAGTGGCACGATGGACAATTTGTCGGTAACTTCGAAGGTGTAATCCACACCAGCTTCGAAGTACCAGCCGTCAATCTTGGTGTCAAACCAGCTACCGAGGTAGAAATTGGCTGCTCCAACGGATTTTTTAGCAGTTAGACCAATGTCTATAGCATTTTTGACAGCAACATCGCCAGTGCTAAGAGGCGTGCCATTGATGCTTCCGTAGTATGTATCAAAGAAATGATAGTTGGTAACAATCAGTCCGTAAGTCGCGAAAGAGGTCTCATACGTCAAGGAGCCAACCAGATCCAATTCGGAATACTCAAGTTCTCCACCACTGGAATTTGTCTCAGCCGCTTGTGTGTAAAGAGCGCCAAAGCCGAGGGTAAGATTCTCTGCGAGAGGCGCAGCGAGGTTGACTCCGTTGAAAACGTTGTTGTCGGAGAACCAAAGACCACGGAAGTAGTATGAGGTTTCGTAGGTTGCAGTGATGCTCCCGGTGATCCATGGCTCGGAAGAGGTAGTGGAGGTCGTGGAGGTGGTCATGGCAGTTGATTCTACGGCACCAGCAAAAGCTGAGGCTGTGAGTGCTGCTAGAGATGACAATGTTAGTAGTGCTTTCATATATGCGTGTTTGATCGTGTTTTTGTTAAGGCAATTAACGGGGGAAGGCAAAACCACCTGAAAATCGCTCTGTTGACAAGAAAAATTCGTGCCTTAAACAGTCACGGCTAGAGGTATAGGTCACGTTGATCTTCTAGGAAAAAGAGCCACATTCCGCCCAACCGCCGAGGTGGTAGCCCAGAGCTCGGCTTTGAATGTTCCCATGAATGATTCCTTCGTCGCATCGTCAATGGGATTTGCTCGTCTTGACATGCTTTGCTCCGTAGCTGCTTTTTCAACCCGAAATCCGAAGTTAGCACCGCCAGTCTCTGTCAACATTGGCCGCGCATCCTTTCATAGGATCATGTAGATAAATCAAGCAATATTGAATAGAGCATTGAAAAGCATATCGCGGGATTTTCCCCTCGACTTTGGGGGCGTGAAATTGGAGTATTTCTACATGTTCATAAACAAAGCATTGCATCTTGGAATTGGCACCGCTTGTCTCATGTTCGTTCTCGCAGCGGCATCGCATGCACAAATTGGTACGCCGGAATTTGATCCGCTTGGAGAGCATGATGATCTGCCGAAGCAAATTCGCGTGCAGGTCGAGTACATCGATGTTTCGCAAGAGCAGTTGACCGAGTTACTCAACGGTGAAAAGCCTGCGGCTAATGATGTCGAACTGCGCAAGCAGGTGGGGCAACTCGTCGATTCTGGTAAGGCGACAATTATGGAAACCATGCTTTGCATAGCTCGCAGTGGGCAAAGGGCAAAAACGGAATCCATCGAGGAGGTCATCTATCCCACCGAGTATGAACCCGCCCAATTGCCCAATACGAATGCCTCTGATGAAAAAGAAGATGCTGTGGAAACGCAGCCAACTCGGAGTGATTCTGCCATTGGCCCCACGCCGACTTCCTTTGAGACTCGAAATGTGGGTTCCTATATTGAAATCGAGCCGACTCTGAGCCCAGACAAAAAGAGTATCAATCTTACGTTGACTCCGGAAATCGTGTATCACGTAGGCAATAAAGTTTGGGCGGAGTGGAAGGGCGAGCACGGTAACTCGCCGATCCAGATGCCGACTTTTTACGTATTACGCATCAACACCTCTGTCACTCTCGCCGATGGAAAGCCATTGCTTCTCGGGGCGCTAACGCCGAAAACGCAGGATGGCAAGGCGGATTTCACTCGTAAAATCATGGTTTTTGTCAAAGCGGATGTGATCACTGTGGGTCGCTAACGAATCATCGAGGCCATGAATTTTTATGTATTTCTTGTTACCCTAGCTGCCACAGCCGTCTGCGCAGCGCAGGATCATACTCCCCATCACATTCGGATATGCTTCCAGTGGATCGAAATGGATCATCCGCAACTAACGAAGCTAATGAGTGGCGATAAAAAAAGCGGTTCAGACTTGCATGTTGCGGTGCTTAGCTACGTGAAAGAAGGCAAGGCCAAGATTGTGGATACTGAAATTTTGATGTGCCGAAGCGGGCAGAGATCTAAGCTCGAGTCATTCCGTGAAGAGATTTATCCCACGGTTTATAACCCGCCGGGCTCGGAGCACGATTCTCTGCCACAATTCAAGCCGGATATTCGAAGTGGGTGGTATAGCTTTGAAACCCGCAATAATGGGGTTAGCATCGAACTTGAACCAATTCTCAACAGAAACAACACACTTGTCGATCTGGTTATCACTACAGAGATTTATCCTTCGGCTCGCCTTTTCACATGGATGGAGCATAAAGATCAATGGGGCGATGCATCGTGGCGTCTTCCTTTTTACGAAAAATTGAGTGTGAATTGTTCCTTGATTCTCGCGAACGGCAAGTTCGAGTTGGCCAATGTTTTTTCTCCTAAATCAACTCCACCTGTTCCGGGTGTGATGAAGAAGATCTTACTCTTTGTCTGTGCCGATGTAGTGCCATTGAACCGCTAGCCAGAATACCTATGAAGTTGCCTCATTCCATCGTTTTGTTTGGCCTGTCTGGTGATCAAGTTCCAAGGATGAAGGCTCGCTGTGACGAAGCTCTGCATGAGCGCTACAGGCCATCATTGCTAGGGAAAGCATCTGGTTCCTCGATTTTGGCGAAACGTAAAAATAAAATACAATATGATCATCAACCAATTATTGCAGCATAAGATTGTCGCCTGTTTCTTGCTCGCTCTCACTGCGGGATTGCACGGGCAAGCTTCCATTCAGGAAGTAGATCCGTTTGCTGAGCAAGAAGTTCTATCGAAGCAAATTCGTGTGCAGGTGGAATACATCGATATGTCGCAAGAGCAAATGATTGATTTGCTCTTTGGGGCAAAGCCTGCAGCCAATGATGTCGAGCTACGTAAGCAAGTGGGTCAACTCGTTAAGGATGGTAAGGCGACGGTAATGGAAACCATGCTTTGCATCGCGCGTAGTGGGCATAGGGCGAGAGCAGAATCCATTGAGGAGGTGACCTATCCTACCGAGTATGAAGCCGCACAACTGCCCCATAAGACTGCGTCGGATGCGAAAGAGGAGGCTGGAAAAACTCCGCCAATCCCTAAAGATTCCGCCATCGGCCCCACGCCAACTGCGTTTGAGACGCGCAATGTGGGCACGACTATTGAAATTGAGGCGGTACTAAGCCATGACCATAAGCATATTGATCTTATCTTAGCCCCAGAAATCGTCTATCATGTAGGTAATCAAGTTTGGGCGGAGTGGAA
The DNA here is from genome assembly GCA_027487435.1 of Verrucomicrobiaceae bacterium. Taxonomy (GTDB): domain Bacteria; phylum Verrucomicrobiota; class Verrucomicrobiia; order Verrucomicrobiales; family Akkermansiaceae; genus UBA956. The sequence goes on from JAIYDP010000400.1 coordinate 7,661, forward strand.
AAGTGAACACGGCAACGTGCCGATTCAGATGCCGATTTTCTATGTAGTACGCATCAATACATCTGTCGTTCTCGCCGATGGGGAACCTATGTTTCTCTCTGCAATCTCGCCGAAGTCGAAAGATGGCAAAGTGGATTTCAACCGCAAATTGATGGTTTTCATCAGAGCTGATGTCATCAATCCTGCTAAGTAACGAATCAACACCATGAAGTTTTACCGATTCCTCCTCATGCTGGCGACCTCCTCCGTCTGCGCAGCGCAGGATCACACTCCTCATCACATTCGGACATGCTTCCAGTGGATCGAAATGGATCATCCTCAACTAACGAAGCTGATGAGTGGTGAAAAAAAGAGCGGCTCCGTCTTGCATGAAACGGCGCTTAGCTACGTGAAAGAAGGCAAGGCCAAGATTATGGATACAGAAATTATGACGTGTAGAAGCGGGCAGAGATCTAAGTTAGAGTCGCTTCGTGAAGAAGTTTATCCAACGGAATATTGTCCGCCAAGCTTTAATACGCCGCCGTCTCGCCCTCTAATGAAGCCAGATATTCGGGGCGTTATTGCATTTGAAACCCGCGATTCTGGAGTGGATATCATTGTCGAACCAGTCCTTTCGCAAAATAACCAGATCATCGATCTCTCGTTCGATATGAATGTGGTTTTTCCCGGTCGGTTATTCAGTTGGATGGAACACAAAGATCAATGGGGCGATGCCTCCGTTCGCATGCCATTTTACGAACGGCAAAGTATGCAAACATCTTTGATTCTCGCGAACGGCAAGTTCGAGTTCGTGAACGCATTTTCTCCTAAATCTCCACCACCCGTGCCGGCTGTGATGAAGAAGATCCTACTCTTTGTTCGGGCCGATGTTGTTCCCTTGAGCCGCTAGCCTTAGTCTTGACATGCTTGCTGCTAGCCATAGAACGAGGGAAGCAAGAAAGTTTCTGGATGAGGGAAAGGGCTAGGGAAGGGGGCGACTGGGGTCGATCTAGCGAAACAGGCTATGTGAGCCGCTATTTGACCAGTTTCTCGAGCATGTCCAGATTACGGCCTTCGCTACTGATGATTTTCCCCTGAAGATCACAGACGATCACACTGGGGATGCCGAGCACACCGTGGTTGAACTTTTGTTTAAACGAGACTGCTTCCGAATGCTTGAGTTGCGGCCAAGGCATTTTTTTGTCAATCGCGTAGCCCTTCATGGCTTCTTCGTCCCTGTCGCTGGTGATGAGGACAAGTTCGAATTTGTCGTTTTTGTGTTTGTTGTAAAATTTCACCAAGCTGGGCGTGAATGCTTGGCAGGGTGGGCACCAAGAAGCGGTGTAGTAAAAGATGTAATACTTGCTTGGCCGAGGTTTGAGTTTGTAGGGCTTAAGCTCTTTTCCTTCAAGTTTTACGAGGTTCTCATAAAGGATATCGTCGAAAGTGCTCGGGTTCACAGGTTTCCACTGGTCGAGGCGTTTCGCATCTGCTTCGCTAAGGTCGGTAGCTTTAACGGTAGCCTTGCTGCCGTTCGGCATCTGGAAAACGCCTGTCTTAGAGTCGCCTTTGCCGGTGACTTCTAAGAGTCGGAGTTGTATGGTTTTTCCTTCTTTGTTGGTCCACGACTCGTATGCTGCGGAAAGGGGGGAAGCGAGCGCGAGGGCGAAGGAGATGATTTGTATCAATTTCATAAATACGTATCGGTAGATGCGATGAGAGTGAAGCCGTTTTGTTAGCGCATTTACCTGCAACTAAGGTAAATTTGACTGGGTAATTGTCAAGCAAGTACACCATTCAAGCCGAAATCCGAAGTGTAATGCCGCCATCATTTGCTGAGCAAGGCTTTTTCAGACCTTGGGGCAGCATCTTTGGATGCATGCCACTGCGGATAGTAAATGCCTTGCACATCAAAGCCTGACAGCGACTTTGTGCCGCTCTACTTCGGATCTCAGGATCGTGTGTTGCTTGTTGCATCAACGCAGTTGCGCTTGCGGCGTAAGATCAATGCGATGGCAGCACTGATGGAAAGTACTGCCACCGAGGGTTCGGGTATTGGGGCAAGAGCGGCTACGGAAGTCACTTGGAAATTTCTGATTTCTTGCACGCTATAAGCACCACCCGTGCCTGCGGTGAAGCCAAAGCGGATGTTTTCGGGGAGTGTAATGTTTGGATCGATGGAGTCGATCAAGGTGGTATATTCTGCATCACCCAACTTTTTCATTTGTACGGTCAGCTGATCTTCATGGGGAATGGTAATGCGGATGCGGTGGATCGAGGCATCCGCCCGATTGCGGACATTCGGCGTGGAAAATCGTTCGTTGGGAGTGACGCCAGTGATGTATTCGTAGCCGAAATTGTTGTCTGCGCCCATGCTGCCACGAATGGCAATGCTGTCAGGCGTGAGACCAGGGCCGCCGATACGACCTTCTGTGGGAGAAGAAAAATTTCCGAAAACGTCAAAGCCGATGCCGACAATTCCGCCTTCGAGTCCGCCGATTCCCAATCTTTGCGAGTAGCCCAGCGATCCCCCGTAGCCGCCGGCGGTAGGTTTTCCATCGGCGGAAAAGAGAGAGAAGCCAATGCCATCACCGAGTGACCGGGTGCTACCCCAAATCGCCATATCAAATTCGAACTGAAGACCCGCATGGGTAGGGATTACGTTGTTGTAATAGACAAAACTCGATTGGTGAGCCGTGTTGTTGGTAAGCCGGAGCCAACCATCGCCGACCGGATCCTTGCGGGTGGCGGCGGTAAGGCTGGCACCTTCGCCGAGGCTATGAGTAAAGATCCAATCATTGGCAGTCGTGCCTGTAAAATTGGAGGTCAGATACACGGATTGCGCCGAGGCTAGCAGCGGGGTAAGTAGCAGTAGCGAGGCGCAGAGAGTTTTCTTGAGAGGAAAAAGCGTGACTAGCGGACTCGTGCGGGCAGCCTGGAGCTCAGTGGATGAGTTGGTGTGATGTGATGCTCTGATTTTCATGGTGTGATAAGAATGACGGTGCGTGGTCAGGACGGCATGAAAATACTCGCAAATGGAATGCCAGCAATCCCCACAAATGCGGGATGAGACTGCGGCTCCCGAGCAAAGGTTGACGGATGCACATTGGCAAGGCATGCTGATTCTTGATGAAGACAGAATTGATTTCCGCCAATGATGAGCATTGCAAAGAAGCGGTGAAAGCAGCCGTGGCGCTGTTAGCGGCTGGTGAGGTGGTGGCGTTGCCCACGGAGACCGTGTACGGCTTGGCGGGGAATGCCTTTGATGCAGCGGCGGTTGCGAAAATTTTTGCTGCAAAAGAACGTCCGAGCTTTGATCCGCTGATCGTTCATATTGGGCGTAAAGCTGATCTCGCACGGGTAGCGCTCGTTCCTGAAGACATTCAAACGCTGGTAGAGAAACTAACGAACGCCTTTTGGCCCGGGCCATTGACTCTGGTCTTGCCGAGGCATCCCGACATCCCAGATTTGGTCACCAGTGGCTTGGAAACCGTCGCGGTGCGGCAGAGCGCGAATAAGATTTTTTCCGCAGTGGTCAAGGAATTAGGCCAACCACTAGCAGCTCCAAGTGCGAATCGTTTCGGGCGAATCTCGCCGACTTCGGCAACTGCGGTTTGGGATGAATTGCAGGAGCGGATTCCTCTGATCGTCGATGGAGGTGCATGCTCGCAAGGATTAGAAAGCACCATCATTCGCATGGAAGCAGGGGAAAAACGTCCGACCATAACAATTCTTCGCCCAGGGCCGATTACCAAGGAGATGTTACAAAATTTCGGTAAAGTAGAGCGCTGGAAACCTCGGAGGGATGCGGATGCACCTGCGGCACCAGGGATGCTAGAGAGCCATTATGCACCACGCACGCCTTTGTATTTGTTAGGTTCACCGGCAGATTTTCGTCCAGAGCCAGGGAAAACGTATGCCTTGATGTCGTACGCGGGAGAAGGACCTTTTGTGGAAATGCATGCGTGGAAAGCGGTGGAGCCGTTGAGCCCAGGAAATGGCAAATTGCCTGAGGCGGCGCTGCGTTTGTTTCACATCATGCGCAAACTTGATGCTTGTGGAGCCGATGCGATCATCGTCGAGCCAGTGAGTGAAGTGGGTCTCGGGGTGGCGATCATGGATCGCTTGCGCCGGGCGAGCACTGCGGTGTGAAGGTGGGCGTGATTTTGTAGGATTCCTTTTGCCAAGCGGGGATTCTTTTTTTAGCATTTGCCCTACGCGGCGCACATACGTCGTTGCTCTTTTGCCCTATGAATTCTCTTTATTTATCGAACTGTCGCATCGCATCCGAAGATGCTCCTACGCTCATGCACGCCGATGTCTTGGTGGAAGGTGGCCGCATCACAGCAATCGGAAAAGATTTACCGAAGCCAGAGGGGGTTCGTGTGATCGATGCTGCTGGGCGAATTTTGCTGCCCGCGATGTTTGATGCACACGTGCACTTTCGCGAACCGGGTTTTGAGGCAAAAGAAAACATCGCCAGTGGCGCGGAAGCCGCAATCAATGGTGGCATCACCGGCATTGTGATGATGCCTAATACCTCTCCCGCACTCGATCAGCCATCGACGATTCGTACGGTGCTAGAGGCTGGTGCGAGAACGGGAATCACCGTGCTGACGAGCGGTTGCATCACCAAGGGGAGACAAGGCAAAGAGCTTGCTGCCATCGATGGCATGCGCAAGTTGGGCGTGAGAATGCTCACGGATGATGGCGATAGCGTCGATGATCCTGCGGTGTTGTATCGTGCCATGCAGTATGCCACCGAGTTTGGGATGTTTTTTGCCAGTCATTGTGAGGTGCCATCGTTAGCGGGACCGCGAGCTTTGACGGAGGGACCCACGGCATTTCGCTTGGGAATCAAAGGCTCGCCGGCCTGCGCGGAGGAAATCATCATCGACCGCGATATCCGCTTGGCGCACGCCACGGGAGCGCACATTCACATTCAGCATGTTTCATCGGCCATTGGCATGGAGACCATTCGTTGGTGGAAACAGCGTGGTGATGTGCGGGTCACGGCGGAAGTCGCACCGCATCATTTGATGTTTAGCGAAGACGATATTGGCGACTTTGATACGCATTACAAAATGAATCCGCCGCTGCGCACGAGGGCCGACAATGCGGCATTGCTGGCCGGACTGAAAGAAGGGGTGTTTGACTTGATCGCCACGGATCATGCACCGCACACGCCGTATGAGAAATCGTTAGATTTCGTTAGTGCGCCCAATGGCATCACGGGATTGGAAACGGCGTTGATCAGTTTGTTTGATCGATACGTGCGCCATGGCGAGTTTGGCTGGGATTTGGTAGTGAAGCGTTATTCGGCAGAGCCACGGCGTTTCATGGGTCTGGATCCCGTGCCAATTGTGCAGGGCGGCGTTGCCGAGTTTTTGCTTTTTGATCCGGACAAAAGCACGACGTTTACCAAGGAATACATGCGATCGCGGAGTCAGAACACGCCATTTTTGAATCAGACCTTGCAGGGTTCGATTGATCTCGTTGTCAAGGATGGAGCGATCTTGTTAGAGCGATGAAACGAGGATTCCTATTGCTCGCATTAGCGATTCATTTTAGCGCGCAGGCCAAGGTCATCGTGATCGAAAAAGCTGTGCCCGAATTACCAAAAATGGAGCCGATGCTAGAAGCATCGCCGTTGCCACATGTATGGCGAGTGCGGAGTTTGCATGAAGTGCTCGAAACTCTAAAAGCCGCGCAGAAAGCAGGAAATGTAACAGAGATTGCCGCTGCGCGCGATTGGCTGGCATCCAATCGAAAGCAGGACGGTGACCTCTGGGAAGCGGCAGTTGCACAAGCTCGTGCAGCGAAGGTCGAGTGGGCGATGCGTTGGCTGCAAGAGGCGGCACGGCACGAAGCTTGCGATATCAGCGAAGTGGAAAGTGAGAAAGATTTCGCCCCACTCCTCAAACATCCGCAGTGGTCGGCAGTAAGGAAAGATTTGCAGGAGTGCGCAGCGAAGTGGCGAGCAAGTTCTTACATCCGCATCGTCTTGACATTGCCTGAGAGTCATGTGGCAGGAAAAGAGCTGCCGATGGTGGTGGGCATACACGGCTATGGCTCATTGCCTGAAGATTTTGTTGGCGATGACATTCAGAAGATCTGTGATGATCTCGCAATAGCTGTGATTTCGGTGAGTGGACGTGGCGTGATGGCAAGAAATTCGTTTGAATGGACAAATGATATTTCTGCGGACGTGGCGCATATTTTCTCCTGCTTGGATGCCGTGAAAGATCACGTGAGAGAGCAACAAGGGCAGTGTGCATTGATCGGATTTTCTCAGGGTGGGCAGATGGCCTTGCAACTGCTGGCACTGCATCCCCAGCGTTTTCGTGGTGCCGTGGCGATGAGTCCAGGATCGCGCCATGCATCGCGATTGCCTGCAATCTTGGATGGCGCGCAAGCGATGGCTGGTAAGACGGTTTTTCTTTCATGGATTTCTGGCGAAGGCTCCGGAATGGCGAAGCGTTGTCGGGAAGACGCGGCATTGTTTCGCAAATCAGGAGCCAAGGCGGTCGCGCAGGCATTTCCTGGTGCGGGACATCAATGGCCGCGTGGGTATGCGGAGTTCTTTTCGTTAGCGCTGCAAGTGATGCGATGAAGGAGGATGGCTTGATGATATTTCCTGCGGATGCCAGTAGTGCAGATGCGATGACGGCATGGTGCCGAGAGGTGATGCAGCAGTTCGGTTTCGTGCAGCTTGCGACCAAACTCTTGGTGCGCTGGAATGGACGCATGCGCAGTGCTGCGGGGCGTGCTTTTTGGCCCGATGGAATCATTAAATTGAATCCGCGTTTGTTAGAAATCGGCAAGGAAGAGGTGGAGCGAACCGTGCGACATGAGCTTGCTCATTTGCTAGCTCACGCGCGTGCTGGCAGGCGTCGCATCGAGGCTCATGGTCACGAATGGCGAGCTGCGTGTGGGGACTTGGGGATCGCCGGCGAGAAGGTGTGCCATCGTTTGCCATGGGAGAGGCGAGTGATGGAGCGGCGCTATGTGTATGCTTGTCCGCAATGTGCGGCGAGTTTTGCCCGCGTGCGACCGATCAAGAAAAAGTCGGCTTGTTTGGCATGTTGCAAAAAATACAGTGGCGGTAGGTATGACGAGCGCTTTCGTCTTCGCCTACGCACGCCAGAATAGTCTTATTCAGTCTTTTTTGTCTGCGCCTCCATGGTTTTCAAGAGGTCTGGGGTGAGATCAATCACCGCTTTTTCATTGACGAAAGGCAATGTGGAAATGCCCGTGCTTGTTGACCCTGAGACTTCGAACACAAAATCCAAATTGCGGATTTTCGCCTCCTCTTGGATCGTTTTGGTGATGCTGTCGAGGATGGAGCGCATTTTGAGAGCCATCTCTTGATTCAATTTCTTGTTTTCGGCAGCGCTAAACTCTTCAAATGTTTGTTGGGCGCTGTTGTATTCTGCGATGACTTGCTGGCGCACGGTCATAAGAGCGGTGAATTTCTTTTTTGCTTCCTCTTTTTCCGTTTCATTTGGCGAGCTATCGATGACTTTAAGCAGGGCGCGTGCTTCTTGGTCAATTTCTCCCATTCTCACAGCTTTTGCTTCCCAATCTTTTTTTCGTTGATCGTTGGCAATTGCCTTCATTTTCGTTTCCGCTTCAAGTCCATAAGAGACTTTCTCAGGATGTTTCTCAAATAGTTGATTCATGTAAACGACACCCACGCTGAGTTGCGCGGATGCACTTGCACATGCCAGCAGTGATAAAGCAATCGCTGTTTTGAAAAGTAACATGCGCGTAAGTAACGAAGAACGCGGATTTTGTCTAGATTTTCCTCTCAAAGAAGCTGGCAAACAAAATGTAACCATCTGATCTTGCCACGCATCGTGGAAATCCCTACGTTTCGCCCGCAACACACATGAAAGCCATTCTCGCTCTAGAAGACGGAAGAACATTCGAAGGCATTTCCTTTGGGGCCAAAGGCACCACAAGCGGGGAAATTTGCTTTAATACCTCCATGTCTGGATATCAAGAGGTGGTCACAGATCCTTCCTATCGCGGGCAGATTGTTGCCATGACATATCCTGAAATAGGGAATTACGGCATCAATGAGCTGGATCAGGAGTCTTCTCAGCCTCACATCCGCGGGTTTGTGATTGGCGAGTTGTGCGAAACTCCATCCAGTTGGCGTGCTACCGGATCCTTGCAGGATTATTTTTCGCAGCACGGCATTCTGGGGATTCAGGACATCGATACACGTGCCTTGACCAAGCACCTGCGCTCACGTGGTGCCATGCGTGCCTGCATCAGCACGGAAGCCGATGCCGCGCAGGCCATTCGCACGGCGCAGGAATCCCCGCCCATGGCTGGCAGTGATTTCGTCAAAGAAGTTTCCACCCCCGAGCCATTTCTCTGGCAGGGCGAATCGCGCGAATGGACTATCCCGAATGCCTGCACCGGCCAAGTCGGAAATTATCTGCCCTTACCCCCAGTGCAACATCGCATCGTCGCATTCGATTTCGGCATCAAGTACAACATCCTGCGCCGTCTGCGCCAAGCTGGCTTCGAGGTGGAAGTTCTTCCCGCCCGCTCTTCTGCCGCCGATGTTTTGGCAAGAAATCCCGATGGCATATTCCTCTCCAACGGCCCAGGCGACCCAGCCGCACTTGATTCCATCCACGAGCAAACTCGTCTGTTGATTGGCAAAAAGCCCATCTTCGGCATCTGCTTGGGCAACCAGATTTTAGGACATGCCTTTGGCGGCAAGACCTTCAAACTCAAGTTCGGGCACCGCGGCGGCAATCAGCCTGTGAAGGATTTGCGTTCTGGGAAAATTTCCATCACTTCGCAAAATCATGGCTTTGCCGTGGATCCTGACTCTCTCCCTTCGAACGTCGAAGTCACACACATCAATCTCAATGACGAAACCGTCGAAGGCATGCGCCACAAAGATCATCCCGTCTTCAGCGTGCAATACCACCCGGAAGCAGCTCCCGGCCCCAATGATGCCTCATACTTCTTCCGCGAATTCGCCGAAATGATCGCGCAGTGCAAATAAACAACTCATGAATACCATCGTAGTAGGCCTCCAATGGGGCGATGAAGGAAAAGGAAAAATCGTCGATTACCTCATGGAGGATGCCGACATCGTGGTGCGCTCCCAAGGCGGACAAAACGCCGGTCACACCGTCATCACCAACGGCACGAAATATGTCTTGCACTTGCTGCCATCCGGCATTCTCTGGGACGGCAAGCGCAATGTCATCGGCAATGGCGTCGTCCTTGATCCCATCGGCTTGGTCGCTGAGATCGAAAAAGTCGAAGCGCAAGGCGTTAAAGTCACGCCAGAGAAATTGCTGATTTCCGACCGCGCGCATATCGTTTTGCCCTTCCATAAAGAACTCGACGCCGCCCGCGAACTTGCCCTGGGCGATCAAAAGATCGGCACCACCAAGCGTGGCATCGGCCCGACTTATGCCGATAAGATCAATCGATCCGGCTTCCGTGCTGCGGATTTGCTGCGCCCCGATTATTTCCGCGAACAACTTCCACGCCGCGTTGCAGAGGCCAACGATGTCTTGCGCCGATTCGACCTCCCCACCTTCGCTGCCGATGAAATGGCGGATGCCGTGCTCGCTGCGTTTGCACGACTCCAGCCCCACATCGCCGATGCGATTCCCACTCTGCATGCCGCATGGAAAGCTGGAAAAACGATCCTTTTCGAAGGTGCGCAAGGCAGCTTGTTAGATGTCGATTTCGGCACCTTTCCCTTCGTCACTTCCTCTAACACCACCTCCGGCGGATGCTGCACAGGAAGCGGCCTGCCTCCGAATGCCATCGAGCAAGTCGTCGGCGTTTGCAAAGCCTACACCACACGCGTTGGCTCGGGACCATTTCCTACTGCCGACGAAGGACTGTCCGAATACCTCCACAATTTGGGCCGCGAATTCGGCGCCACCACTGGCCGCCCACGCGGTTGCGGTTGGTTGGATACCGTTTTGCTACGCTACGCCTGCATGATCAATGGCGTGACAGGTCTTGCGATCACCAATCTCGATGGTCTCGATGAATATGAAACCCTAAAAATTTGTACCGCCTACGATATTGACGGCACCGTCAACTCCTTGCCGCCATCGGATCGCAGTGCATGGGATCGCGCCAAGCCGATCTACGAAGAGCTTGCCGGTTGGAAATGCAATACCACCCCCTGCCGCAGCTACGCCGAGCTACCCGCAAATGCCAAAGCCTATCTCACCCGCTTCGCCGAGCTATGTGGAGCACCCGTGCAATACGTCGGCGTAGGGCCCGACCGCGCGCAAACCATCGTCGCCTGATTTTAGGACTACGCAGTTGCGAAGGCCAACCAGCAAGCCCCTTGGAGTGCGGCGACATGTCGCCGCTTTCCCAAGCGCGGACATGTCCGCGCTATCCAATTTCCCGCGCCGATGAACTTGCACGCGCAAACCCAATGCCACTACTGACGCGCTTCTCACTGCCGAAACGGGAAAAATCATCGCTAACCCACTTCTTGATCGCCCATCGCAGCCTGCAAGGATGGCAACCAACGCAGCTTTGCGCCCCTCGCAGCCTGCAAGGACGGCAACCGACGTAGCTTTGCGCCCCTTGCAGCCTGCAAGGACGGTAAACCAACGCAGCTTATTACCCCTCGCAGCCAGCAAGGATGGCAACCAACGCAGCTTTGCGCCCCTTGCAGCCTGCAAGGACAGCAAAACGAATATGGTTATCGCCCCTTGCAGCCTGCAAGGATGGCAACCAACGCAGGTTTACACCCCTTGCAGCCTGCAAGGCATGGCAATCGAAAATGGTTTTCGCTCGTTGCAACCTCTAAAGATGAAAAACGAAGGATGATTCCCAAAATCGATTGATTTGTAGTTTCAGCAATAGTCCTTCCCGTTCCAACGGGCAATATCGCGTGAGGTTTACCTTTTTACGCGACGACTCATACCAAGCCCACTGTGAATCCGTGGGCAACCTGTAAAAATGCTGGTTTTTTCAGTAGCCTAATCCGCAATCATCGGTTAGTTTTGTCGCACATGAAACGACGCGAAGTATTACGACTCTTGCCCGCCGCATTGGTAGGCGCATCTGCAACAGGATTTGGCAAAGCTCTGGATCCCGCCATTGTCAACAAAGCGGGATTTACCATCGCGGTGCAATGCTGGTCATTTAATCGATTCAATGTCTTTGAAGCGATTGA
>JAIYDP010000033.1 GCA_027487435.1 Verrucomicrobiaceae bacterium
CCGTCGAAGGCTGAAGCGAAGGCTGCGGCTGAAGCGAAGGCTGCGGCTGAAGCGAAGGCTGCGGCTGAAGCGAAGGCTGCGGCTGAAGCGAAGGGAGGGGAGGATGAGGAGGACGGGGAAGACGAAGAGGGGGGTGGCAAGGACAAGAAGAAGAAGAAGGTGCGCAAAGCTCAGATCTAATTTTTGACCCCCCCCTTCAGAAGAAAAAAGACAAGGAGAAGGAGAAGAAGCCGTCGGCCGCGGCGCAGAAGATTCTAGAAATGCAGGCGCGCATGCGCGAGGAGCAGGAGCGGGCCCAACGCGAGGAGGTCAGTTTTAGTTTTAAGGGGGGGGGGGGGGGCTATTGTTACGCTGGGGTGTCTGTGCTGGTGCCATCTAAGAGGGGGTGTGTCTCTTTTTTAGTTCTTTTTGTTGATGTTGATTGATGTAATTTACAGCTTGTGCTTTATTTTTACAGTTTTATGAATTAATGCGTCAGGAAGCGCGCAAGAAGGCGGTTGAAGACGAGATGGCACGGCTCGAAGCGCTGGAGCGCGAGAAAGAGGAAGCGAAGCGAATGAAGAAAGAACGCGAGAAGGCGCGTAAAGAGCAACTTAAAAAGGAGGGGAAGTTGTTAAGTAAGGCGGACAAGGAGAAGCAGGCGAAGAACGCGCAGTTCCTCGAGCTCTTGCGCCAGCAGGGTCTCGTCCTGCCAGGTGGGGGGGGGGGGCAGGTTTGTTGCTTTTATTTCTGACGCGCAAGGGAAGGGGGAGGGAGGCAGCGCGGCTGCGGGTGAGGGGGGAGTTGCGGTGCAGGGAGAGGGGGGGGATGAGAAGAAGAAGAAGAGCCACGCGGTTGTGGCGAAGAAGAAGCGAGTTGTCAAAAAGGAGGGGGAGGGTGCGGACGAAGAGGGCGCGCACGCCGACGCCGCCGCGGGGGGCGACGACGAAGACGGTGGGGAAGGGGGGGGGGGTTGCTGACGGGGGGCTAGATTGGGAAGCGGGGCTGTCATCGGACGTGGGGAAGTTGGGCGTTGATGATGAGGGGGGGGGTGGCGATGACTCCTCGAGCGACTCAGACGTGTTTGAATTCGAGGGGGGGGGTGAGGATGAGGACGAAGAGGAGGAGGGGTTGGAGGGGCTGTCAAAGGAGGAGCGCCTCGAGCGCCGCAAGGAGCGCTCCCACGCGCTGCGGGAAGCGGCGCTGCGAGAGGCGCTGGCGAAGCGAAGCGAAGCGGACTTGCGGTCGCCCGTTTGCGTCGTGTTGGGGCACGTGGACACGGGCAAAACAAAGCTCCTCGACTGCATCCGCCGCACAAACGTCCAAGACGGTACCCCCCCGCGCCCGCCCCCCCTCTGACCGCGCGCAGGCGAAGCCGGGGGGATCACGCAGCAAATTGGCGCGACGTTCGTGCCAATCGACGCCATCCGCGACAAGACGCGCGGCCTTGCGAAAATTGAGCCCGTCTCGCTGCGGGTGCCCGGGCTGCTGATCATCGACACGCCGGGGCACGAGAGCTTCACCAACTTGCGGACGAGGGGCTCCTCCCTCTGCGACATCGCCGTGCTGGTCGTCGACATCATGCACGGCCTGCAGCCGCAGACGGTCGAGTCGCTCAACTTGCTCAAGAAGCGCGGCAACCCGTTCGTTGTCGCGCTCAACAAGGCGAGGGGGGGGGGGTGATGGCTCATGCGCAGATTGACCGCTGCTACGGGTGGGTGCCGCACCCGCACGTGCACTTCCGCGAGTCGTTTGCGCAGCAGAACGCGGACGTGAAGGCGGAGTTCAAGCACCGGCTGCAGGGCATTGTCACGGCGTTTGCGGAGAAGAGCATCAACGCGGCACTCTACTTTGAGAACCCTGACCCTTTGGACTACATCTCCATCGTGCCGACGTCTGCGGTGACGGGGGAGGGCCTGCCTGACTTGCTCAACATGCTCATCGGCAACTCGCAGCGCTACGCGCTTGAACGGATCATGCACCACGACTTTGTGCAGTGCACGGTGCTGGAGGTGAAGGTCATCGAGGGCCTCGGCACGACCATCGACGTCATCCTCATCAACGGCACCCTCCACGAGGGCGACACAGTCGTCATGTGCGGCCTCGACGGGCCCATCGTCACCCAGATCCGCGCACTCCTCACACCCCAACCCCTCCGCGAAATGCGAGTCAAAGTGCCCCCCCCCCAATCCTCCCCGACCCCGCACAGAACCAGTACATCCACCACAAGAAAGTCTCCGTCGCCATGGGCGTGAAAATCGCCGCGCCGGGGCTTGACCGCGCGGTGGCGGGGTCGCAAGTCCTCGTCATGCGGCGGGGGTACCACATTGAGGACCTCAAGGACGAGGTGATGGGCGACCTGGCGCAGATCCTGCGCAACATTGACAAGTCCGGCACGGGGGTGCACGTGCAGGCGTCGACGTTGGGGTCGCTGGAGGCGCTGCTGCAGTTCCTCGCCGACATGAAGATCCCCGTCGCCGACGTCGGCATCGGCCCCGTCCACAAGCTCGACGTTGTGAAGACGTCCGTCATGCTCGAGAAGAAGCGGGAGTAAGGAGGGGGGGAGGGGGGGTGCGCGCTGACTGGGGAGGTACGCGATGATCCTTGCGTTTGACGTGCCGGTTGTCAAAGAGGCGCAGGACCTGGCGGAGGAGTTGGGGGTGAAGATTTTCTGCGCGGATATTATTTACCACCTCTTCGACAAGTTTTCGAAATATATTGAGGAGGAGCGGCTCAAGCGCAAGCACGACGCGCAGAACAAGGCGGTGTTCCCCTGCGTTCTAAAAATAGCGCCCAACTGCGTCTTTAACAAACAGAACCCAATCATCGTCGGCGTCGACGTCATCGACGGCGTTCTAAAAATAGGCACCCCCATCTGCGTGCCGGGCAAGCAGGTTTTGGGGGGGCGGGGGATGCGCGCTAACAGCGGAGTTTATCGAGATTGGGCGCGTGACGTCGATTGAAAATAACCACGTGAAAGTGGAGTCGCTGCGCAAGGGGGGGAGCGGCGCGATAAAAATAGAGCAGCGGAAGAACGTGCAGGAGTACATGGTCGGGCGCCACTTCGACGAAAAGGACGAGCTCGTCAGCAAGGTCTGTTTTATAGGGGGGGGGGGGTGCTGATTGGGCGGAGGTGACGCGGGAGTCGATTGACGTTTTGAAAGAGAATTTTCGGGACGACATGAAAAAAGAGGATTGGGGCCTCGTTGTTAAGTTGAAGAAGGTGTTTGGCATCGCGTAACAGCGAGAATCCACATGGATTGTTTGGTTTAAGAAGTAAAAGCGTAATCCCACAGTGCTTCAATGTAGAGCGGACCCCCCCCAGCCCCCCCCCCCCCTCCTTATCAAATTGATGTGTACCCCCCATCAACCATCAAATGCGTCCCCGTGATAAACGACGCATCATCCGACGCTAAAAATAGAACTGCCTTCGCCACCTCGCGCGCCGTCCCCATCCGCTTGACGCATCCCGCCATTTTCGAATATTCCAGAACAAGGTCTGTGCGGGTCAAATCACCAAATACCTCCCCCCCCCCCCTCACCGTCGTACGTCTTGCCAATCGACGCGGCGTGGCGGAGGGTGGCGGGGGTATCGATTGGGCCCGGACAGACGCAATTGACCCTGACCCCCCTGTCAATCAAGTCATATGACAGACAGCGCGTCATCTCCAAGATCGCGCCTTTTCTAACCGCCGGGGGTTAGGGGGGGGAGTGTGAGGGGGGGGGGGTACGTCGTGTTGTAAGGGACGAACTTCGGCTGCGCGATGAAGGAGGAGATGGAGCCCATGTTGACAATCGCGCCGCCGTGGCGGAGGAAGGGGAGGGTGTGTTTTGTCGTCAGAGCGTAGCCCTGCGGGAGGGGGGGATTAGAAGGGGGGGGGGACGGGGGTTGCTTTGACGTTGACGGAGAGGGCGATATCCCACGTCTCGGAGGAAACTTCGTCCACGCCGCCGAAGATAAAAGCTGCCTTTTTAGAGTTAGTCCTCAAAAATGGTGTGGAACGGCGTTGTTCACGAGGATGTCGACGCCGTCGTGCGCTTCGTTTGCGGCCACTAGGGCGGAGATAATGTCGGCCTTGGAGCATATGAGGATGGAAGAGGGGGGGGGTCGAAACTTCTTTCGACACGTCGCAGTGGAAGTACTTAGCGCTCGGGCCAAGTTTGGACGCAAGCGCAGCTCCTGAGGGCGTCAGAGGCAGGCGGCCAGGGTGAGATCCAATATTTAAAGTCCAGAAAGTAACTAAAAGCGCACCGGCGTCGTCAGCGACGTCCAGAAGTGCGACGCGGGCGCCTTCTTCGACGAACACCTCGCCCAGTTAAAAAGCGCTCATGCACACCCACTTCGGCCACAGCAGCGCCGATGCCCTACGCCATGAGACCACGCAGCAAGCGTCATGTCCTGACTGACGACGCTCCTGTCACGACGACGGACTTTCCCGTGAAGCGAGCCATTAACGAATAAATCGAAAAGAAATTTGGGATGGGCAATGACAAAAAGAAGGGCGACAGCAGCGGCGGAGTGGATCGCCAAGGCGTCGGGGCCTCCAGCCACAGCCTGCCGCATGCGGAGGAGGCGGAGTTGGGGGGCCGAACGAAGGGCAAGAGCAAGAACAAGTTTCGCGTCGCGCCGGGTGGTGGGGACGCATGCCCTTCGCTCGGTACAGCGACGGAGCCGCCTGCAGCGACGAGCGCGGAGATGGTGGTGGGGGCGAAGCGGAAGAGGGAGCCTTCGTCGACGTTGCAGGACCTGGTCGCTGCGAAGAAGAAGGGCAAGGCTGTGGCTGGGTCGGACGACGCTGCGGCTGAAGTCAAAGCACCACCCGCTGCGGTTGCGGCGCAGTCCAACTGGGCCCGCCTGCAGCAGGTTGATTACCCCCCCCCCCCCTCTTTGATGGGCAAAGGCGTTGAAAACAACGTCCGACACGCGCGAGCTGAAGGACACCCTCCGCCGCTCTGCCGTCGCCGACGCGTCGCGCCTCGTCGACATTTTCAAACTCGACTACGCGCAGGGCCAGACCCCCCCCCCCCAGTTGCTGACAGGGTGCGTCCGTTTGCCGGCGCTGCTGACGCCTTAAGCCTCTCCAACCTCGTCGCGCTCGATTGCGAAATGGTCGGCGTCGTCGACGGCGTCCGCTCGGCGCTTGCGCGCGTTGCGGTTGTCGACGAGAGGGGGGGGGTGGTCATGGACTTGTTCGTCCGACCGCCCGAAAAGGTCGTCGACTTCCGCACGCACGTGACGGGCCTCGAGAAAAAAGACCTCGACCGCGCGATGGGGCTGAAGGAGGTGGTGGCGGTTGTGGCGCGCGTGACGAAGGGGCGGACTGTCGTCGGGCACGGGCTGCACAACGACTTCAAAGTGGCGCCGCGGGGGGTGCAAACTGACGGGGTAGGTGCTCTTTTTAAATCACCCTGCGGCGCTGGTGCGGGACACTGCGCTGTACCCGCCGTACCAGAGGAATGGCGCGCCGCGGAAGTTGAAGGACATTGTGAAGGAGTTCTTGAACGTGGACATGCAGTCGGGGTCTCACTCGCCTGTGGGGGGGGGGGGGTTGATGCTTCTGACGCGGAGGAGGTCGAGGACGCGAGGGCGGCGCTGAACATGTACTTGTTGGGCAGGAAGAAGTGGGAGGAGTGGGTTGCGAACCCAAAGAAGTTCTCGAAAGAGTTCGAGACGCGAGGGGTGCCCCTAATGAAGAAAATCTGGAGGAAAGTGAGGGCGAGAAATGAGGAGGCAAAGAAAAAGTTTGAGCAGGAGGAGAGGAGGGCAAGAAGTTAAATAAAAGCGAGAAATCACAAATGGGGAATTGCTTGTGGGGAGTGAAGCGGGCGAAGAAGCGGTATTTGGGTGCGAGGCGTCGTTGTTTTTGGGGAGATTTTGTTCCGCTTTCATTGCTTGTGATGTGCGTCGTGACCCCTGCCGCCATAGTCGGCGTCTTGAGTTCGAGTTGACGCTCGGCCAAGCGCATGCACCGCTTTTGAAAGCGCCGGCTCCCTCACCCACTTCAACCCCTCCCCCAGCCAAAACTCAACCCCGCAGACGGTCGCTACGACGTGGACGACGATCTGGACGAAGTATCTCCTCCATCCAACAGCCCCTTTCTATCCGAGGACCAAATCCGCAACCTCGTAGAGCAACAAGTCCCCCCCCCCCCTCCCCCCCCTCCACTAACCGCACAGATCCGCCTTGATACCGAGCTAGACAAGAAATTCAAAGTCCACCCCCCCCCCCTGTCTGAACGCGGCAGGCCGAGGACGAGGAGGAGGAGCGGCTGAACCGCAAGGAGTTGGAGTTTTTGGAGCGCGAGCGGAGGGCTGCTGACGCGCGCATGGCGCTGCAGGGGGGGGGTACTGAGGGTGGGGCGGGGGGTGAAGTTGGTGTGGAGGCGGAAGGGGGGGGCGACGTTGATGTTGACTTTGAGGATGATGGGGGCCCTGGGTTGACGTTTGAGTTCAAGCCGCGTCGGTGAGGGTGGCGCTGAATGTCATGTCTGTTCAAAACAAGGGGGGGGGTGTTGTAGTATATCATCAAGATCTGTTGCCACTGCAAATATGTGATATAATAGACACGCTGTACAATACCCCCCCCCCTACCCATCCGCCATCATGATCAGCTGGTCAACTTTGATGTACCCGGGCATCATGCACAGCAGCGACGCGCTGCGCGACGCTTCAAAAATGAGGTTGCGGAGGAACGGCCGGAACAACGTCGCCTCGCACAGCCCCAGCGCCCCCCCCAGCAGCGCCAGCGCCGCGGCCTGCAGCGCCAAGTCCACCCGGCCGAACCACTCGCTGTCGCGCAGGTAGAGCGCCGTGGACGCCGCCAGCTGCTCCGACAGCCCCCCATCAAACGCGGCCATCAGGCGCGCGTAGCTGCGCGCGTCGGCGGTTGGGAGGGTGGCCCCGTCTGCGAGTTCGAGCGCCTCCTCGAGGGCGAAGGAGAGAAAGCCGTCGAGGCCGTTGCGCTGCAGCGCGCCAAGAAGGGGGGGGGTGGTGCAGCGCGGCGCCAGGATGTCCGCTGCAGCGACGCAGCCCGATGCGTACAGGAGGTCCAACTGGCCTTGAGAAAGACCCCCCCCCTCTTGCGTCAAGCGGAAGTGAAACGCGCTCGTGTTTCCAACCGCCGCCAAAGTAGCCGCGCGAGCGTCTGCGGCGTCGGCCAGCGCGCGGCGCATGGGGGCGGAAAGGTTCTGCGCGCCGGCGAGGAGGAGCTCCTGCGAGTGGAACACCGCGCGCTGGAGCGAAGTGGCGCGCGCACCCGCTGCAGCGACGAAGGGGCCGACTGCGGAGCCGGTGGCGATGAGGTGGAGGGAGACGTAGGCGACGGCACACGCGACGAGCCCCCACGCGACGATGAGCGCCATGTAGCGGCGGGTGGATTGCGTCAGCGCCTTGCGCGCGCGCATGATTTTGTTAACCTCGCGCACTTCCACCCCTGGCTGCGGGGCGACGCGGGAGATGCCGTAGCGGTCGACTGCGCTAACAAGGCTCTTAACAAAGCGAATATTTTTCAGCCGCACCCCCATCGTGCGAAGGGCGCGGCCGAGGGGGGACTCCTTCGCCGACGCGTAGACGGGGACAGACTCGCTTTGGTCGGACGTCAAATCACCCCCCCCCATCGGAATGTGCGCCCCCCATTCGTCGTCGTCGTCGTCGTCATCGCGAGCCCCCCCCCCCTCCTCCTCCTCCTCGTCATCGTCGCGCTCGACGCGGATCGACGCCTTCGCGAGGGTGATGATGGGCCCTCGCGGAAGAGCCTGAGAAGGGGGGGGTTACTACAGGAACAAGAGGGGGGGGGGGGGGGCCAAGGTAAACAACTCAAATCCATTTTCAATGTCGCTTCAACGGAGCGGGGGGGGGGGGAACTGTACGATGAAGGTGCTGAACATGCGGGCCCTGAGGGCCATCAGCTGCCTGAGCACGGGGTTGATCAAAACGAAGGCGACGAGCAGCGTCGCGACCAGAAGCGTCGCGAACAGCCCGTCTGCAACCGCGCGCACGTACCCCCCCCTTGCGGCGAGGGCGGTGAGCTCGATTGACTCAGAGAGGAGCTGAGGAGTAAGGGGGGGGGGGGGCCGGGGGGGGGGTTGCGTACGAGGGCGTCGTACATCGCGGGGACGGCGTTGAAGCGAAGGAAGAGGAGCTCCGCGACGCGGGACAGCATTTTGGGGGGGGGGGTCTGAGCGACGATGGTTGCTAACTGCGTGAATTTGTTAATTAAGTCGATCGTCGGCGCAACAAACGGCACGGCCGTTAGATTCCGCAGCGGGTCAAAACTCTGGCCCGCCCACAGCGCGGCGTCGCGCGCCGCCGCATCCGCCGATTTCGACAACTCCGCCTCCGCAAACGCGCGCAACCGCAAGGCATGTGCCGAAAGGTCCGTCGCGAGCGATGTCACGTCCGTGACGTTCGAAGCGAAGCGAAGGAGAATCGTCTGCGCGCGCAAAGCCACAAAAAGCACCTCCTCCCGCGCCGCAACGTGCGCGCTGACCCTCGCGACTAAATGTAAAGAATTGTTAGCGACGACGCGCCAGGTCGCAAACGATGCGACCATCGCGAAACCGCAAACAACCAACCCGAAGCGGTACTGGGACCGCAGGCGCCTAACAGACCTTTTAACGACGCTGTTGTTGAACATTTGCTTAAGCCGCCGCAGCCGCTTCGCGCGGTCGTTGTCCGTCGCGTCGTCATCACCCCCCCCCCTTGATGGCCCGCTCTCGACCGTTTCTTCTCCCCCCCCCTCGTCCGACGACACGTCGCTCACGTGCCCCATCGAAACGTCCTCCGCATCTTCCGCCCCCCCGCCCCCCATCTCCGTCGTCGCGTCGATGGCGCCCTCCAGCGCCGTGTCTTCGCCCCCCCCCCTCACGCCCTCCCCCTTCGCATCGGGGCTTGCCGTCACCACCTCCCCCACCTTCGACGACGACCGCGAATTGGGGGGGGGGGGGTTCAGTCGAATCGGACTTGTGCACGACAAGGTCAGACAGCGGCGCTGGCCCCTTCGCTCCAGGCGAGGGGGGGGGGGCCAATTGCGCCGCGGAGAGCCGCATCGTCGAGCGACGTCGGCCAGCGCTTGCGCGCCCTGCGACGGAGAGGGTGCGTTGAAGAATTTTGAGTTCGTTAGGGTTGTCCTCCGGCTGCGCAACGTTTGCAATACCTGCAATTAGGCCCGTATTAAAGACAATGCGGGCTGTGAACTTGACGGACGGGTCCTCAGCAACGGCGAGGCGCTGCTTGTTCGGCTGCGCGACCTCTAAGACAATCCCAAACGCGGTGCGGTCGCGATGCTGCCCTACGGTTGCGAACCGTTTGTTAACGACCTTGCTGCGCCGCGCGGATTTGAAATTTGACATGTAACCGTCATGCTTAAGGGCGATGGGGTCGGGCATGAGGACGGACACGTTTTGCCCCACGAGGTCCGCCGGCGCGTAGCCGAACAGCAGCCCCAGCCCCGGCGACGCGAATTTGATGACCGCCCCGTCGTCAACTCCGACGAGGCCCTCCAACTCCGCCAGGGGGATGAGCGTCGCGGCGAAGGACACGGCGGGGATGTCGGCGACGGTCTGGCGCCGCACGAGCAGCACAGCGCGGACCGCCGTCGCGCCTGCGGACGCCTCGGCGGTGATTGTGACGTGCACGCCGTTGTGGTTAAAAGTTAACAGATAATCGAGGGACGGGAGCGTCTCGTTTAGCGCGTCGCTTAGAGACTGCCCCTCCTGCAAGCCCCCAAAGAGCTCGTGGCCGCGCGCGCCAAAATCGACGACGAGCGCGGCGTCGTCGAGGAGGATTTGAATTTGATTCTCCGCGTCGGCGTGGTCTTGGTCGCGGTAGGAGAGGAGCTTGGCGTGGAACAGCTCCTCCCCAGCGCCGTCCTTGTGGGCGGTGACCTCAAGCTTGAGGGGGAAGGTGGAGCCGTCGCGGTGGCGGCCCTGGACGACGCGCATGGCGCCGAGGATGGTTGGCTTGCGGGAGGTGAGGTAGCGGTCGATGTACTGGTCGTGGAAGGTGTCGTAGGGGGGGGGCATGAGGACGGAGACGTTGAAGCCGACGAGCTCGGACTGTTTGTAGCCGAAGAGGTCGGCGACGTGTTGGTTGACGGACTGCATGACGCCCTTGGTGTTGATGGTCACGACCCCAAGGCCGGAGCTGATCTCCTTCATCCGCCCAAGCACCAACTTGTTGTCCCCGTCCCCAATCTCCTCAAGCTGAATCGTCAGCGGGAACTCAGACCCGTCCTTTCGCCGCCCAACCAGCCGCCGCCCTGCGACGCCGATGACGTGTTTGACGCCGTGCTCGTAATAGTTGCGCACGAACTCGTCGTGATTCTTGGCGATGTGCGGCGGCATGATGAGGCGCACGTGCTTTTTGGACACTTCCTCCGCCGATTTGAAGCCGAACATCTGCAGGAAGACCTTGTTGAACGACTGGATGCTGGAGTTGCGGTCGATGACGCACGTCGCGAGCTCCTCTTCGCTCAGCCGCTTGATCACCGCTACGTACTGCTGCCCCTCGTTGCCGTTCACTTTGTTCACCGCAAGGCTGATTTGAAACGTGTGGCCGTCCCTGTGCAGCGCCTCGAACGCTCGCACTGTCCCAAGCACCCGCGACTTGCCTGTTGTGAGGTACTGCCTGACGTACGAGTCGTGCTGGCTTGAGTACGGCTCCGGCATGAGGCTGCTGACGTTGCGTCCGACAATCTCGACCTGCTTGAAGCCGAACATCTTGAGCAGCACCTTGTTGGCAAACTTGATCACGCAGTGCTCGTCCGTCACTAGCATCCCGTCCGTCTTTTCGTTAACTTTAGAGAACATCCCTACGCTAACCCCAGGAACTCCGCCCGCAGCACCCTGCCCCCCCTCGTCGTTGGCATCCACCGCGCGGCGCTGCTCCTCCGCCTGCACAACTTCCAATTTGTCCGCCGCAGAGTCGTACTTCGACGCCAAGTGAGGCTCAAACTTCTAAATCAGATTGCCTGTTAAACAAGGTGCGTCTCACCATGACCTGCCGCAAAAAATGCGCGTACGTGCGCAAGAGGCGGATGCTCTTAGGGAAGCGCGAGATCAGCACGCGGTATCGCGACGCCGCTCGTTGCTCGGCCTTTTCGATTGCGCGAAACGACGCGGAGATAGATTTGATGGAGACGTTTCGGCCTTCAACGAGCGTACGCCAGAACTTGCGGATGGACCTCAGCGTCGACTTGTGGTAGCGGATCGCGCCCTCGTAATTTGTTTGGAACTCCACGTAGCTCACCAAGTCCATCGACGACTCCCCCACCTGCCGCGTCAACTACCCCGCCCCCCTCTCGCCACCATTTCAGACTGCGAACGGTGCTTCCGCTCCCTCTCGCGGACAAAAATGCAGAAGCGCTCGGCGAGTCCTGGCGAGAGCTGCGCGGCCTTGTCGAAGTAGTACTGCGCGAGGGAGTGATTCTCCTGCACGCACATTTGGTAGTTGGCCATGACGATGTGGAGGAAAGCAGAGTCCGGGTACTCCCCCAGCCCGCACGATAGCATCGCCTCACCCTTCACAACCGCCTCGTCGTTGCGCGCATCGTCGCGCACAAATCGCGTCAGGAGCTCCACCTCCTCTGGAGATCGAAACGTGCTGTTGACAATGAGGTCCCCTTGCGCGTCGCGCTTGACCCAGCTGTCGCCATTGAGCCGCCGCACCCGAATGCTGACGAGGAGATACCCCGCGAAAAATGCAGGCACAGCGCCTGCAACGACTGCAATGGTGGCGCCACCCGCAACGGAGGGCCCGACAAGGGTGAGGACGGCAAGGACGGCGCTGGCGAAAAAGAGGACGGCAAAGAGGCCGCCGCGGAGTTTGTTCATGGCGTGGGAGTAGGAGGGGAGGTAGCGCCAGACGTCGTAGAAGAAGATCCAAGTGGAGACGGCGAGGAGGGCAGCGGTGTGGTAGCGGTACTGCGGGTTGGAGAGGAGGTCGATGACGACGGCGATGGCGGTCTTGATGATGAAGGAGTGAACCTCGACGCGGGACTGCGGGCCTGAGAGGATGGCCTTTGAGTTGGGGTCAGGGTCGAATTGTACGAGGGCGACGAGGAAGCCGAGGACGATGGCGACGATGGCGAAGAAGATGGAGCTGACGGCGACGATAAGATGGGGGAAGTCCCAGCATGGGACGTCGGGGAAGAGCTGGAGGGCAGGCTTGGAGGCACCAGGGGGGATGTCACAGTCGATTGCGATGACGAGGAAGTTGATGAAGGAGATGAAGAAGGTGGAGAGGAAGACGCCGAAGACGAAGCGGACGAACTTGATTGGCCAGAGGAACGGGAAGGAGTTGTTCTTGAAGTTGTAGCCGACGAAGACGCACGTGGCGAGGGAGAAGAGGAGGGCGAGGCAGAGCAAGGCGAAGAATGCGACGTAGACGGTGTACGTTTGGATGCCGATGAGGGGGTTGTCGAAGTCAAACACGGCGGTGAAGGTCCAAAACGAGGCCACGACGGGGCTCCATCCGAAGCTGGGCCGCATGATGAAGACGAGGAGCTGCGCAAAGTCTACGATGATGCCGAGGATGGTCATGCGCTTGGACGACGTCCCGCGCTCCTTTGTGATCGTGAACAGCGCCCCGAACACGCCGTCTTCGAACGAGCCGCCCAAGTCGAGAAGCCTCCGCGCCCCGCCGCGGGACTCGTGCTCGTCCGAGCTTGTCATGGACTTGAGCTCTGAGAGCTTCACAGACACCGTGTCGTCGGCATTCGAGCGGAAACTTGCCTGCCTCATCGCCGCTCAGCATCAACAACCTTCGGTTGACTCTGATTGACCTTGACTGCTGGTGATTTCGCTCCCCGAGAGAGGATGGCGCAGTTCAAGATATTCAAGAGGGTGCGGGGAATGAAGACGCATGAAGGGATTTGAAAATCCTATTTGGAAAATCTGTTCTCGCTCGAACAGGCTCGGAGACGGCAATGTCGTTCGGTTGGATTGGATTTTCATTAGAGAAGGGAAGCGAAGGTGGGAAACACGGGATGCACCGATAGGAAGCGAAAGAGGAGGGTTTGTCGCCTCCAACATGTCTTTCCGCCTGCGGACGTTGATCCTCGCCGTGTTTTTCCATTCCTTGCAGTTGCGCAACGTCCAATTTCGCGCCGTATGAGGTGAGCTTAGAAAACTCTTAGAACTCTTTGCTTGTTGTTTTCGAAAGAACAATACGTAAATCTTTCAAAAAAGAAAAGACGAACCAAATATAGTTAAAAATACCCATTTTTTTTTTGTTAAATTCAGTTTGATGGCAGACAGAGATGCCCGCCTTGCTGCCTTGCGAGAGCGGACTGCGACGAGACGAACAACCCGAGAGGAGAAGGGCCAAGTCGTTCCAAAGAGCGGCAGCCGAGCTGAAGATTCAAGCGCTGTTTTTTTAGCGGATGAGAAGAAATCGCCCGCAGCAGGAGGGGGTCATGAGGTGACATCAAGCCAGATATCGTCACAGCAAGCTCCTCCTTTGCCATCATCGAGCTCGTCCGTCTCTGACCATCCGAAGCCTCTCAGCGTTGCAGGACTTAGCGTACGAAATTCGTCGAATCAGAACCATGCTGTCGCCATCTCTCCGTCGCCTGGCGCCAAATCTGACGAGAATACCTCATCTGGGACAGGCGCGCAGCACCCGGCCTCGTCTGGGACAGGCGCGCAGCACCCGGCCTCGTCTGGGACAGGCGCGCAGCACACGGCCTCGTC
>JAIYDP010000152.1 GCA_027487435.1 Verrucomicrobiaceae bacterium
TATTTTTAGAAAATGTTTTGAAGACGGAAATATTTTTCGAAAAATTTGTAACGTGAGCGCCGTGTAGACATTGGCATGTGAGTAAACATCCCCCTCACCTAAACCCTAAACCCTAAACCCAAAACTTTACCCTTACCTCAACCCCATAAAATCCAAACCCTAAACCTAACTTTAGACCCGAAACCCCCGAGTAGACATTTTGGAAAAGATTTGTAACTGATGCAGACATTGTCTTTCATGACCATTCTGCTCATCTTTACCTTGCCTGACCCTCCGGAACTGTGTGTAACTTGAGCCCCGCTTGGACGTTGGCATGTGACTTGATATTCCCCTCATATTTAAACCCTTACTCCTTATCCAAAACTTTAACACACATTGCAACCGTTGCATACTGGCCGATGATGATATTTCTAGCTTCACTACTTCCATTACATACATTTCGGTTCTTTCAAATCGTTTGAGTTGCCACGACTGCCCCACCCAGCGAGAAGACATCGTGACAGGGCTCACAGCAAATTCTCTCTTGTCACACCTTGACACATCAACTCAAGCTAACTTTTCAGAACGCCCCGCGTGCTGGGCCTTAAGCTGCACTATCTCTTCTTGAGCCTTCAAGAGCTCAGCTTGAAGCTCAAGGACACTGCCATGTCAATACGTTTGAGTGATCGCACACCGGAGCACCCCGCCTTGAGATCGCAAATCGCTGACTTCGTTTTCCAAAGTCTAAAAATTGTATTAGCACAATTCCAGACAAAAATACTCTGATCACGACGGCAGCCTCAGACGCTAGAATGTAAGAAAGTATCGGGATAAAGCAAAACCGCGGAGTGTAGCTAGCTGCTCTTTTAAACTGATGGATTCGTCTGCAGCAACTTGCAGCATGTTCTCACAATCCTGATCATGTCACAGTGAAAGGAGTCAAATCACGGCGCATTTGACTTGGAGAAATCTATTTGCCTACTGTCATGAACAAATGAAGAGGAAATAATGACTTCTTCCACCCTCCTCACATGATCGACGAGAAATTGTGCTGCTTCCCGTTTGATTGCGTCATCACCAGAGGCAATCTTGAACATTAAAGAGCCTCGAAGCCAAAACCTCAGTAAACTTGGTGCGCGCCTCATCAAGCCGCTGCTGCAGCTCCATCACCTCCTCCTGAAATATTTCCAGCCGGTGATTTGATGCACGCTCAGTCTGTGTGCATCAGTGACAATCATTCATAACTACATTCCGTAATTCTTCTCTAGTCGACGATAGCTCGTCTGACAGCTCTTTCCACTTGCGTTCTGCATTTGCTCCACGTCTCTCCTCGGTATTTAAGCGCTAAACTTCAAAGGAGGCTAACCCATTCATCGAGCTGCTTCCGAAGATCTACAATTTCTCTCGAAGCGTCCGACAGAGCTTTTTGTGGGTCAGAGGGTGCACACAAGGGAGGCGCGTCTGCTGCGTCGGGTAGCCGCAACGGTTCTAAACTGGAAATGCCCTTCTCATATCTAACGACTGAATCCCCCAATTGGACTTCGTCTACGGAGTCATAACAAGAGGAACGAACTAACCACGGTCTTCAATAGTACCAAACTCTTTCATTTTCTTTGGATGGGAATCTTTATGGAATGAAGACATGTGAGGCTTTTGCGCAGGCGCACTGATGGGCCTAGGTCGAAAAGGCCGCCTTTAAACAAGGTCAGATGAAGATGTAGTGTTCACCTTGAAAGTTCTTGTTCGAGCTTCTCTTCTTCTTGCAGAAGCCGTTCGTCAAGGTCAAGGCTACTTCAATGACACTCACTAGCCCTATCCTTACTTCGGGGGTATGAAGTGAGCATCAAACAAAGGGGGCCGTGTTTGCTCTCTGCCTGATGTAACTTTACGTTCAAGCTCTGAAACTCTAAAGAATTAGAAACAAGAAAAGGGGGAAAGCACTTCAGTTGCAGTTCTGAAACTATTGCACGGGTAGCAGGCGGCATGTCGACATGTGGAGGGGATATTTCTCTTTTCGACTCCACAATTCTTCGTTGGCTTGGAGATTCTTCTTCGGAGCTTGGGCCATATCCCTTGCAATAAGAAGCGAAATGAAAAAGGCACATTTCCAAAACCGAGAACGAGCCGATCCGGTTTTGGATTCTGCACACCAGCGGGTCGCACTGTGAAGTGAAAAACTACAAACTGGACTGACTTGGTGATCCCGTAGATGCTCTTGGTTTATCTAGTCGATACGAATTGGGGCCTGTTGAAGTCAGGAATGAGGCTTCCTGGCAACAGTAGCCGAATCGAACTACATCACCAAATTCGAGAAGTACTGATCCACTGACGATCCTCCCTTCGTTGACGAATGTGCCATTTCTAGAACCAAGATCTTTAAGACAAATTGACCCTTCTTTCGAGAAAATTACAACTGCATGATAGCTAGAAACGCTTTTAGACTGCACAGTGACACCAAAACAGAGCACACGAACTTGCAAAACCAGCATGTTATCTGGCGCCCTTCCTACTGTTGTCTCCGGCACAACAAAGGAATGCACAAGAGCACTAGAGTTGATGTCACGGAAAACTGCAAACGCTTCTTTGGCCATCAGAATTTGAGTTTATTCGTTAAAAATAGTGTCATCTCGTTTGAAAGAAATGCATCGTTGGATGAATCAGAGCCTGCGGGCTTTGACTAAAGCCAATAAATTACTTTTTGGAAATAACTGATGCTACATCGTTGCGATAGGAGCACAACTGAACATGGAAAGTTGCGGGCTTCCCAGCCTCTCATTGATGGGTGGCTTTCGCAAAGTTGCTCGTGTGGCTCATATAAATTTGTGGACAAGATTCTTTTGCGTCGAACCTTCCGTGAAGAATGTCCGTGACACGAAATCCTAACCTCGAGTACCACTCTGTTCTTTCGAATCCTCTGAAGCAAGACTCTCTTTGCACGGATGCTCTTTCAGACAGTGCAGTTCATTGGGAGTGGACTGGCAAGCCTCCAGTGTATGGTCTCTGTCCGGGAGTCTCGGAAGACGGAAAGATTTCATCGCTTCCTCATTTGAACCTCGATGTCGTCACTCTTCAGCAGTTGCTGGATTACTTTGACAACACTTGGACACTTACCGAGGTTGTGTTTTCTTCGATTGCCTCGGAAAAAGCGATCTTCTATCGCCAGCCGTACCATCAGCTACGCCATCCCATGATTTTTTACTACGCTCACCCAGCTGCTCTGTACATCAACAAGTTCCGCGTCGCTGGACTCTTGTCCGAGCCTGTGAATGAGCATTTTGAACAGTTGTTTGAGACTGGAGTTGATGAAATGTCCTGGGACGACCTCTCTCGGAACGAAACTGAGTGGCCTGATGTTCACTTTGTGACGCAATATCGCGCTCAAGTGTACAAGATTGTATGCGATGTCATCAAGAAAGCCGAACTTTCTGGTGGTATTAATATGAACAAGAAGGAATGGGCAATCGTGATGGGATTTGAGCATGAGCGCATTCATATCGAGACTTCGTCGGTCCTTTTGAGAGAAGTGTTCGGTTTTATTTTATTCTGATCTTTCAGCTCCCTTTCCATCTCGTGACGGTTCCAGGGAACTTTCCTGCAATTTTTCCTTTGTCCAACGACGATCCGTCAGTTCCTATTCGCGTGAACAATGAATTTATCACTGTTGAAGAAGGAACCGTGGTCCTCGGTAAGCAAGAATCATTTCCTTCGTTTGGATGGGACAACGAGTACGGATCGCTGCCCATGTTTGTCCCTCGGTTCGAAGCTTCCAAGTACCTCATCACCAACGCTGAGTTTTTCGATTTCATCAGGAGCGGGGGCTGTTGTCGCCGTTTTTCTTTCTCTGACCGCTCAGATCGAGACCGGAAGTTTTGGACTGAAGAAGGCTGGGATTGGCGGACGTTTCGAAATGCGAAATGGCCATGCTTTTGGGTGCCTGACGGTCCTGCCGGTCTGCATCGCTATAAGCTGAGGACTACATTTGAGATTGTACCGATGCAGTGGAAGTGGCCAGCTGTTGTTAATTTCCACGAAGCTCAAGCTTATTGCAAGTGGCTGTCCGTCACGAAAGGATTGCATCATCGGCTCCTCACAGAAGCAGAGCATTGGGCCATCCGAGGTCCTCAGTCACGCGTGGACTCTGTGATGCATTTTGATGGCCCTTCTATGAAGCAGGGAGCGATCAATCTTAATCTTGCATATGGTTCTGAGAGCGCGGTTGATGCTTCCTCGCCGTCTTCATTAGGATTTCACGATGTCATGGGGAATTTGTGGGAGTGGTGCCTTGATCATCAAAGTGCGCTTCCTGGCTTCAAGATTCATCCTTATTATGATGATTTTACTCTTCCTTGTTTTGACGGTCGTCACCACATGATTATGGGCGGATCTTTTATTTCGACTGGAGACGAAGCGTCAACATTTGCTCGATTTCAGTTTCGACCCCACTTCTTCCAGCATTGCGGATTCCGAGTTGTTCGTGGTTCCTCTCAGCCTACCTTGTCTTGCATGGAGTCGCTTGGCCCATTCGTAGGTACTTCACCATGTTGTCAAAAGCCGAGCCCAGGAGTTGACGGTAATATTTACGAGACAAAGCGAATGCTTGATGAATATCTACTTTTTCACTATGCTTCTTTGAACGAACTTGCTCCTTACTCTTTTGCTCCAAAGGATGCGTGGAACTTTCCTCAGCGTGTTGGCATCGCTGCGAATACGGCTGCGCAGCGATATGGAATTGAAACAAAGTCCGCTCTTGATCTTGGGTGTGCAGTCGGTGCCACTTCGTTTGAGCTCGCAAGGGTTTTTGATTCTGTCCTTGCCATTGATTTGAGTCACTCCTTTGTTGATGCTGGCAACGACCTTGTTTGCAGTGGTCGTCGATCGTACCTGCGGAAGGATGAAGGCCTTTTGTTTACCGAGCTGCAAGCTGTCGTTGACCCAACTATCGACCGAAGTCGTGTCCGTTTTCAACAAGGCGACGCATGCAATTTATTGAGCTCAATCGGTTCTTTTGATATTGCAGTGCTCGCCAACCTTCTTTGCAGGTGACCTCGTGCCTTTGTTGAATTCACTCCACAGAACTCCCAATCCAAGGGCCGTGTTGGCACAAATGGCTGGGCGAAATGTCGTGAAGCGGGGGGGTCTGTTGGTCTTGACGACTCCATTCACTTGGATGGAAGATTTCACGCCCGTTCAGGCCTGGCTTGGAGGCTACGAAAGGGACGGTGTCCGGCAAGATAGTTTTGAGGGGCTGAAATCAGAGCTCATTGGTGACTTTGAGCTACTCGTCAAAGAAGAAGTATTCGCTGTGCTCGTGCAATCTGACGTGGGCAGATGCCTTTCTTAATTCGGGAGCATTGCAGAAAATTTCAGTGGTCTGTGGCGCTTCTAACTATATGGCGTCGAAACTAATGTACGTCGATTGTCCCTGATCTTCCGATGTTAAGAAGTAAACGTCTCTGAGCGGTTGGCTGAATTGTGCGTCTGTCTGCTTCATTTTCTCTTCGTGAACGCGGTACTTTCTTCCGCATGCAGATTTTGGATTTCTTACTTCGAAATTACCGGCGGATGAAATAGAAATGCACTTGGACGGAAACAGGAGAATCGGCTGTTGCTGTGAACTCGCAATGGAATGCAATACTCTTTGAAGGGGCACATGTAAGCGGCAGAGGGGGCTGATGGGGCGGCAGGTGGGCACGAGAGAGGGCCATGTTTTAGCCATGATCTGCAATGCAACTTCTCGAGGCTTCCGAATATCTAATGAAGGACAGCGGTGACGAAAGGCGACTAGAAAACACCCCACTTGGCTGCCACTGCAGCCCCCGCGGTTTCTCGCCACATCCCGCTGCTCATCCCAATCCGAAATCTTCTCAAAGATGAATTACTCGTCTCAAGTTCGTACGCGCTTAGTCTTTATGGGGAAGGGATCTTTTCTCGCCCTCTGCCTATGTTTGTTGGCATCAGCGGCGCAGAGAACATGCTCAGATTGGTCATGGGTTGCGCCGGGGATCAAAGTTGTAGCTTAAACGGCTCCCTGACTTTTAAGGTCGTTTCTACAACAGAATTTCACGAAATTTTAGTGAGAGACAGACTACAGCATGCCTGTATTCGTTTTGCCATAGTATCTTGAGTCGAAAATGTTTAATTTTTCAGTTCGTGTCCCAGTCGTGTCCTTGGAGCGAGGCTGGCGTCAATGCGTTGCTGGGCACGTCTGGAGCGTTCCCAGACATCTCCTTTAATGTTGTAGTTACTACGTATTAATTTCAGCAATCTTTTCTGAGCAATAGATATTTGTCCCGATTCTGGACTCCTGGAACGCCTTCACTTGTAACATACGTTAACGGAGAAAAGAGATCGCGATACCATGGCACCTTCTTCTTCGAAGATTTGGCAATGTTTGTCTACAACCACTCGGGTATGATGTCCTCCTTCGTGGTCTAAAGTGTGAGGATGCAACGCACTTCCTGATTCTGCCGTTTTTAGTCAGGAAACCAGAGCTCATTTGTTTGACACGATTGCTTCATACGTGCCTGTATTTGACGCTTTCTTTGCAATGTCTCTCTTTGCTGTTGTTGCCGTTGTTGTTCAGGTAGCCGTGCGAGGTTTCCCGCAGACATTCCATTGGCAATGAGGATCTATTGGGCTCTCGGTACGAAGTATTCGAGTTCTCGATGAATTTATTTCTACGGGTGAACTCCCAGCAGAAATATAGTTTGGAGTCATTCTCTGTAAATTTACAAGAACGATGCTTCAATTCCATTCGTCAGCCAGCCTTCAGCAGAAACTGAAGGCCCTGTCTGAATGCCTTGCTCATCTGCGCGCCAATCACGCGTCAAACGACCAAAGTGCAAGCAAGATGAGGGAACACGTGGCCTTGTGCCTCATTTCATTGACCCGAAAGATCGA
Source organism: Verrucomicrobiaceae bacterium (assembly GCA_027487435.1). Classification (GTDB taxonomy): domain Bacteria; phylum Verrucomicrobiota; class Verrucomicrobiia; order Verrucomicrobiales; family Akkermansiaceae; genus UBA956. The sequence goes on from JAIYDP010000152.1 coordinate 6,880, forward strand.
AGAACAGCTTCGAATCATGCAGCTCGGTGGTGGCATTTTTGACGTCCAGATATCGAAATCGATCGGATTTTCGAAAAGTTGGACTGGCGCTACCATTGATATAGATCCAAACCATGTCATCTCGATAATCTGTGCACTTTCTGAATCATTGATTCCTGACAACGTAGCGCCTCAGTTCTGCGAGTCCTTTTATGCCGACGAGATGTCGTGCATGGAAGTGAAAGATGATGTGATGTCGTTTAGCTACGACGGCAAAAAATATTTGTTGCGGGGTTTGTCAGAGGAAATGAAGGACATGTTGCAGGCCCATATCGACAGTTTAGAATTTAAGAGAGCGAATATGGTCTGTTTTGCTCCTCTGTTCTAATTTCGGTTAGGTGGCTCATCTGTCGTCTCTATTCAGGCTAGAGGATATGCAATTTCATTTCGACTCCGAAGATGACCGAAGCCTTCTAAGGAAGCTATGGGAGCTGGTCTTTCCTTCAGAGCCATGCCATCCAATGACTCCATCTGAGCTCTCATCCGCAAAAAGAGGAGGCCAAAATTTTGCTGTCGATTGGAGTTATTTGGGGTTTCAGCGGCCAGATCATCCTTCAAGCGATTTGCGATCCTCTGGAATGCTTGCTATTCATCTTTTAATCTACTTCGCCTCTGAGAGAAATCAATTGGTTTTTCTTTTCGTCTACGGTATCTCAGTTCGCAGGTAAAGAGTTTTCTGGAAGCCCAAGCAGACAGAAGCCTAAGTTATCCTTTTGCAGCTGCTGGAATCAATATTGCCAAGTTTTTGACATCGCAGCTGCGTCGTTCTCCTAGTTCTGCAGAATTAGATGATTCGTCTCTCCTTCGATTCTTGGTGCACGTTCCTCTTACGAAGCCTTTCGAGGAATTATTTTGTGCGTGTTTCGTTCTTCTGGAGCATGTGTGGGTTATGTACGACGCAACCTATATGGACTTTCCAATCGTTATGCGGATATTTACGGCGTACGTTGGTGAGATCATTACAAGGAAGAAGTCAAGTCTTGAGCCGATTCTAAGTCACGAACCTATGCTGCTAGACATTGTCGAGGCCGAGAAAGCAAAGTCTACTGCGCTTGGGCGACGTTAGAGAGTTCTTTCAATGAACAGTTTCGTCATCGTCTCCCAAGTAGTGCTCATGCGTCGGCATTTTGACATTCTTGAAGAGATCTTCAACTTCCATTGGCTTTGACTGCTGCAAACGGAGAACCCGTCCTCGGATATGCGATTGTATGAGTTGAAAATACACATCCCAGAATGTGTCCTAGGGGTTCAGTGCTAGGTGTCACTGAGTAACATCTGCTAGAACTCGTGGGCAGAGCTCCCTCCTCATATTTGAAAACAGAGTAGACCGAGAGCATATCAGTTTCGCGTGGTTTTCCTCGGCTTGCGTCCACTTCCTCTCTGTGCCATGAGAAACGTTTCATCAACAATTTCCTGAGTTCTTCACCCCTGGAAACTCCGATATCGTTTCTTTTGTGAGCCCATTAACAAACTCGAGGACTTCATCTGTGACCTCAAGAGAGTCTGCCATTGTTCATGTAAAAGTACCCTTCAAAATGAACGTTTGCCATGCGGTAATATTTTCTCGCGACAGGGCTAGCTTCCTCAAGATCTTGCTGTCTTCTATGTCCGTTTTTCTTGATTTCAGAATTTCTGCTTCGATAATATGGAGGTCAGAGCGCCGGTCAAGAAGTGAGTATCTCGAACTATCAGCCACATATCCTTCCATGCATTTCTTCGAGCAAGTAGAACAAGATGACGTCCGACCCTCTCTGTCTCGTGTGTTTGATATCACCTCTGTCAGCTTGATTATGTTCCTTGTTGATGATGCCTTACTTTGTGGTCCATTGTACCTGGAGGAAGCAACCTCCATACTGTTGACCAGATGTGATGTAAGTGGCTTTCAATTTCGCTTGAGTCCATCCGTACAATACAGTTGCAATCGAATGTCGTCATGTATGCCCCCAAGCCTTGAGAGGATATCAGACAACTTCTTTGCAGTCGACACAAGTTCCCCTGTCTTGGAGTGGAATTATCCGTTTGACATTTCCTCCGGTCTCTATCGTCGAGAACTTATCCATTCTATTCTTGACTTATGTAGTCTTGAGTCTTCATCCAAATCTTTTGGCCCGAACCGATTTGAACTTGTTGGAAATCGGGTCCTTCATCAAGGAGTCATCATCGCCGGTCCTTTGGTGCGCTGTATGGTTGTCCACAACATCGATCGTGTCCAGTCTGAGTTTGCAAATCCGACTTCGAATATTCCAATTTCTATGACGAGTTCCACCTTGGTGGACCATGATGCGTACCTCGCTTCCTCCTCCTTTGCTGCCCACGCTGCCATGCTCTGCCTCGGTAAGTCAATAGAGCCCTCTGGCGTCCTTGTCAGTGTCATTCTTCCTGTGTATAATATGAGTGAGTTCGTTGTCGAGTGCATCAAAAGCGTCATGATGCAATCCTATCGTAACTTTGAGTGCATCATTGTTGATGATGGCTCAACAGATTCCAGCTTTGCGCTTGCCTCTGATGCTTGCGCTGGAGATCCTCGTTTTCGGATTGTTTCGCACTCTCGCAACATGGGAATTGTCGGTGCGCTCCACACCGCCCTTGCTTCCGTCAACCCCTCAGCAGGTCTCATCGCACGCATGGATGCAGACGACGTAATGCATCCTGACCGGCTGCGTCGGCAAGTTCTCTTTCTAAATGCGAATCCATCAGTGGTGATATGCCATTCCTCTGCTTCAGTTGGAAATCACCATCGAAGCGAGATTGTTGTTCAACCGATGGCATCTATCGCTGCTTTATGGACTTGTATTTTTCATTGCCCTGTTGCACATCCTACTGTGTGCGCAAGGAGCTGGTTTTTTCGAATGTATCCGTATCGGTCTGGGTGCGATGGATTTGAAGATTTTGATGTGTGGACTCGTGTTCTTCTCTCGGACTTTAAGAAGAGAGAATTTTCGTTTGGTGCCCTCGGTGATGTGCTTTTGCATCATCGTGTGCACGCAACGAGCACGACCTCTCGATTTGGAGCGATGCAGCGATTTCACAGCCGGGTGCTCGTGCAAGAGCTTCTTAGGAAGACGATTGAAGAACATGTCGATCTAACCGTTGTCGAAGCTTTGTCCTCCAGTCCTTCATCTAAATCTTGCGAACTGATTGAGAAGGCGATTGATGTGATTGCAAAATGGTACCAAGTCCTGTCTAAGTTTCCAATCAGCTTTGAGGATCATGCTTATCTAAAAGAAGACTATCGCGGCCGCGTCGCTGCGCTGCTGCATGAGGCCTCCGTTGCTGATCCGGATTTTGGGAGCCACTGGGTCCGCCATGCACTGTGCCTCCCGGAAGGATCCGACATTCTGAAGTTGCTGACGACTGGAAGGTGACCAATCCCTCGTTTATCGCAACGATGACTAAATTTACAAGAGGCATCGACTAGATGAAGTAGAAGTTGCGGGGTATTGACGGCTGTGGCTGCGCTTGTCATCGTAAGATAGCTGAGATAACCGTGTTTTGCTGGACGTCGTGGAAGATCTTGAAGTCTCGATTTAAATTCTCATCAATCGATAAAATCGCAGCGACATTTCCACAGCGGTAGCAATAGTTTGGAGCAGACCATACCGTCACGAGACTCTGTTCTGGAAACATGTATTTGAAGCCTTCCTGCACTAACTGATGTGCGCGGCAGACCAGCTCAAGGCCATTGATATGATTGAACTGCAATGATGAGTCAAAAAAGTACAGAGACACCTCAGCCGTGACATGGCTGCCAAAGAGATAGCCAGCACCTCGAGGGCTAACGGTCCACCCTTCAATGTCTTCAGGGTCCGACCACATTAAATCTTTTGATGTCAAGCCATGACGCCCCTCTATTACCTGGAAATGCCCCCTCATGAGGAATCTCTTGTTTCCTTTCAATCAACCGGAATTTGTCAATCGTTGGCAACGCAGGGGAGAGCCCCCCATGAACGCACAAAATGCGCCCGTCGATGAGCTGCAACAAATTATATCTTAATCACTTCAAGTATACCGCAGCTAAATTGAGATAGTCGAATACCTCAGTGCAGTACTTCCATACGTTTGGATTTCCGTACTTTCGCGTGCACTCGTCGTAAAATCCGTACACTTGAGTGATTTGACGGCTTTCGTGATTGCCGCGAAGAAGAGTGATGTTCGCAGGGTAGCTTCGCAGTCAACAATGGTCTCACAAACCAACTATACCGAACTTTCAACAACATCAAGAACGTGAATGTCTCCACTGAGTTGTATCCGCGGTCGACATAGTCACCCATGAAAACGTAATTGGTTCTTGGCACTTCGCCACCAATGCGAAAGAGCTCCAGGACGTCGTGGAACTGGCCATGAACATCGCCACAAATCGTAACTGGAAGAGGAACAGGTTGCACGTTGCTCTCTTCAACCAAGATATCTTTTGCCTATTCTCTAAGATATCCCCAACGGTAATTTACCATCTGGCAGAGCGATTTCATGTTGTCTTCAGCGAGCACTTCGCCCTTTCGCACTTGTTCAATCCAAGCATCCACGTTCATGGGACCAGATGACAAGCGTCAATCACAGTCAAATTCTATGTGGTACATTTGACTGCCCTGTAAGAATTTGAAAATGGACGAGCTTCGTGATTCGATTTTCAAAGTACAGGCATCTACTACGATCTCATGATAGCAGCCCCGATTTTTCCTGCCACGCACTGTTGCCTCAATGGGAATCGTGGACGAATATTCTTGTGGGATTGTCTTGCAAAATTATGAAAGCATTGAAGCCTCACTTGGTCCCACTATCAAAAGGCCATCTGGCCCTTGCGAGCTTTGCAAAAATATGGAATGTCGACTTCTTGCAGCTCAAGAAGAGAATGTTTCGCTGCTGGAAGAATGCAACAGTTTGCGCGAAGAGATTTTGAAACACTCTAACCAAAATGACGAAGACAAACTCTCCTGTCAATCGCTTGCGCACCGTGAGACTTCTACATCTGGACTGCACTCCTCATGCTCTGTTTTCAAGAAAAACCATCACGGCTGCGAGGATAAAGAGAACATGGGCCTAGCAGTGAGCCAAGAGCTTTTGCGAGAGCTTTCTCGAACGAAAGAGGAATTGGAAGAGCTTAAACATGCTAAGAAAGAATCTGACGACTCACTTCAGCAAGGATTGCAGCGGGAGTTACTTTGAAGCAGATGTCGCTGACACGCAGGGCTTCCTTGCGGATGGAATTAAGAAAGCTGCGCCGTCAGTTTGCAAATTCAAGGAGGTAGATATTCCATGTTTACTCTTAACATTTCACGAGGATTGCCAATCCAACTGCATGGGACTCGATGCAATCGGCAGAAGAACAGCAGCGCCAAACGGTATCGCATCCGCTTGGGAGAGAGAAACCCGGCTGCTTTTCGTGCTTCCAATCGATGGCAGGCAATAGTAACGCATAGGAAAGTTCAAAATATATACTAATATCACACGTTTGCATCAACAGGCCCCGCTTTGTGGAGGTCTTTGAAAAACTCCTTTGCGTCTCCTTCAATCCCATGCACTGACTTGACGCGCTTGCTGCTCTCTGAAATGTAACTCGAAGTAAAATTATGTGGTACCAGTGGTGGTGCTCGTAGCAGTACTGCCCCCTTTTCCATGGTCCACTACATTCTCAGATCCCGTCGCCTTGCCGTCGTGATCTGCCGATTCATAACGACTGTCGGTGTCTGCAAAGTTACTTGAAAATGAATAAGAAGAAAACAACTGCGGTGCCTCTCGTCATCGCCGACCCCTTTTCCATGGCCTTCCATGTGTTCAGTTCTCGACGCCTTCTCGTCGTGATCTGCCACTTCATGATGCCCAGAAGCGCCCTCGGTTTGAGTTGAGTTCTCAACTATATGGTCTTCCATGACACCGTGATGGAAGTCCTCGTGACGTTCCGGTTCACTGTCATCAGCAACGTGCACACTGTGTTCTCCTTCATGAACTCCCTTGCGATGTTGCTCACTTGGATTCTGTGGATCCTCGATATGCGTTAGATGATCGTCATGGCCTGCAAGATCGTCCGGATGACTGGAGCCATGCTCCACTGCGAGGCCATCTTTTCTTTCCATGACTTTGCCATGACTTCGATCGTCACGATGATCGTTATCGATCTGATGCTCCGATATGTGTTCAGCGGAATCGTGCTCGACAACGTTGTGCAGTGAACTATCATCAGGCTCGTGAAGGCCTGCAACGTTACACTCAACATGGGTTCTCATACTTTTGGCAGGTGCCTCTTGAGAAACGGTCTTTGATTTGGAACCATCCGAGTGTGTGGAGTCCTCCTCATGTTCACCCGCATGTAACGACTCGTCGTCATTCAAGTCCGCATCAATATGATAATCCTTTTCTAAGTCATCAATCTTCTTCAGATCAGCAAGATGATATCTGCACGATAAGATGAGCCGAGAAAAAGTCACACTTGTTGCGGATATCATCGACAAGATGCCTGTACTTTTCTTTTTCCTCAACGAAGTCGTCGTCCCCTCTCGCGAGCCTCTTTTCAAGGGAAATGGTCTCATTTAGCAATGCATGCTTTTGTTTTTCCAATTCCCCAATATACGCCTCCGTCACGTTGCTGTGATGTTGCAGATCAAAAATCTTCTGCGTGTCCTCCGCGAGCTCATGTTGAAGGCGACTTGTCCTTCACCATGAGAACTATCTTAACATAACGGACTCATTCTGGAGTTCGTGCCCTTTGTACTCCAGTGTTTCGCCCATAATCTCGGCGACATGAAGCCTCTCATCGCATGCCTCTCTTTCTGAGATTGCTGCATGGACCTCTGCATGGCAAGCTTCAACTTCGCTAAGGCTGACGTTTATCAGTCGCTGCAATCTGCCAATTTGGGATCGGAGCTCGGAAATATGATTAGAGAGATCTGCTTTGTCTTGTTGGAGTTGCTGGACCTGCACAATTATTGCTTTACAAACACAAAAACCTCAGGAGAGACCTGTTTGGAGGAGGAGTACGAAATTGCCAGACTAATGAGGGCGAACGTGAGGAAAAAGAACGCCCCGACCTTCAGAATTCTGCCTCCATCAACCATAGAATAAACAATAAAACCCTAGTTTCTCACAAGAAAAGTTGTTTCGTTTAGAAACAGAAACCTCAAAACGGCTTTGCTAGCGCGTGGGGAATAGATATGTGCAGCTGAAAAGGGGATAGGAAGAATTTGTTTGTACAAAAAAAGCTCAGGATGACAAAAAGGAGTTTGAGAGAATGGTTTTTCAATCACTGTGATTACATGGTTTCTCCTTTTTGTTTTTTTGTGGGCAACTTGCCCAAAGAGGAACGTCAGTTGGCACTCTCCTTCGGGAAGATAACAAACTTGTTAATTTCTAAAAATCTAGTTCCCCTTTTGGCAGAAAATGTCCCGTCCTCGTCTCCCAAGCCACCGAGCCGTTATTGGTCTCAATGCTACAATTCTGGTCTTTGATTAGTCGGCTTTCCTGATGTACTAGATTCTTGTTTCAGTCGCTGTCGGTGTAGCAGTATTCACTGCACGTCACTCCGCACATATCGTGGGCTCTTGCTTCTTCTTACTGTTCTACCTTGTTGGTCTTTGTGGTGCACTTAGGGGCAAGTCTGCTTGCTTGCTCACTTTCACCATCTGGTCCCCATTTGCTGTGATGGCTGCTGCTGGGCATGCCTTCCGTTCCTTCAACGTCTACGTCGATTGCTATGACCATTGTGGCCACTTCGCTTTCCTTTCTGTTGTTTGCGCACTTGTCGCCGTTCTGAACGTACTGCGTCGATCATTCTGTCTTACTCATTAGTTTATTGCGATTCCTGTTGCCGCTCATGTGCTCCTTTTCGGAGAAACAAGGATTTGTGCGTGTACAGCTTCTCTCATTATTTTTTTTACATGACAGGGACTCGGCGCCGCCAGGCTGCCGGAACAGCAAGCGCGGAAGGTGACGATGTTCCCCTCGCGAATGTTGTGTACACCGGTACGCCATATGTGGCACAGCCTGCCTCTGGAGAATACTATGGTTCTCCTTCGCACTCTTCTGTGTGTTAGAGTTTTGTATATCACTTCTCAGGCCTTGAGTAAACTGTCACTGCACATGAAAATTGATATGGTGACTCTTCCCAGATTCTGTATTTTTGTTATTCAGACAAGTTACAGAAGCATTTCTGTCATGGTGTCCTTTCCTCGCAGTAGCAAATCCTCATCCTTGCTAATGAAAACCTTCATATTGAACAATCGATGGTTGATCGAAAATTAAACACTGACTGACTCTCGCAGGAAACAACTCACTTTCCGGAAGTTTGGTTGCATCCCTTGCTCTCACCAGACAGCATTCTGAAGTTGCGAAACATGAAGGCCAAGAAGAAAAGCTCATTCCGGCTGCAGAGAAAGAACACAAGCTGACAGCTGAGGAGAAGAAACGTGAATTCTCTGCACTGGCTCGTTTCTGGCCAGTCACACTCCGCTCTATTCTAGCCGGAATGCTTATTGGGGGCGCTGTAGCTGGTTGAATTAGATCCTCGCTGCATTTACGTTACAGCCATGAACATCAATTTCGGTCTTAAAGCCGGATGGACGCAAGGAGGATCTGTTCTCGCGGCCATTCTTAGCATAGCCTTCTTCTCGTCCGTGAAGAGATTCCTCACGCTCCCGTTTTCAGAGGAAGAAGCGAATATTGCCCAGACAGTGGCATCGAGCGCTGGCACAATGACAAGCGCTGCGGTCACCTTTTAACTTTCCAGCGATTGATATGTCCAGGGACTCGTCAGCTCTATTCCTGCCCTCAAATTGATCTCACCAGACGGAGATAAGTCGATGGGAGAACTCATGGTACATTCTTACGCCTTCCATGCTCATTCCCCCAAGCTATGGGCATTTGCAGTTGCGTTTCTTGGTGTTTTCTTTGCTGTTCCTCTTCGCAAGCGCTTGTTGATCAAGGATCGTCTCCGGTTCCCGTCTGGAACTGCGACTGCAGAGACGATTCAGTCCATGTTTGCCTCCGGTGAAGATGCCACCCGACGAGCAAAAGTGTTAGGGATTTGGGCCCTCGTGGTTTGTCGAACATTTCGCTGTGTCCTAACAGGACAGTCTGCCGCGTACACTGTTCTTATTTTCTTTATTCCAATCATAGAGCACCCTCCCCTCCTCGAAGCAATTAAACTTGGAGGAGTTGCCGAACTTGGCTTCGGGTTGTTTGTTGACCCCATGCTCTACGGCGGTGGCGTTCTCGCTGGATTCCCAGCCGCATGGTCCATGTTTGCAGGAAGTGTGGTTGGTTGGGGAATCATCGGTACGATTGCTAGGCAAAATCACTGGGCACCAGCCCCTGTCATGGTATGAGTCCGTTAAGAACCTAATTCTCTCAGAGTTTTGAAGGCGGCGTTCGTGGTTGGATTTTGTGGACTGGCGTAGCTATCATGACTTTCGATGCAATTATGTCGCTGCTCCTAACTGTAAATTGGAAGTCACTGTGGGCCATCGTGACACGGAAGCCCGTTGAGGATTTACAGCCAGAGGATGACTTGCCTGATGAGCAGCAGATTCCGCACTCGTGGTGGATCGGCGGGTTGATGGTCTCAACCACTTCTACATGCCTCGTCCTCTATTTTTACTTTGGCATCGCTGTGTGGCAGGCTCTCCTTGCAATCCCTATTTCATTCCTTCTTGCTTACATTGCTGTGAGATGCGCAGGCGAAACAGACATCAACCCAGTTGCGTTGCAGCGATACATCTGACTCTGCCTTAGGTCGGTGGCATGGGGAAAGTCACGCAGCTCGCCTACTCAGGCATCGCTCCTGGCAGCACAACAACGAATCTCATGGCGGCAGCTGTCGCAGCAGCTGGGGCATCACAAGCTGGGGACATGATGCAAGATCTCAAGACTGCTCACATCTTGAGGGTGTCTCCGCGCCCATCCTTTTTCGCGCAGTGCATCGGAATTCCAGCTGGAATCGCAGTTTGTGTCCCAATTTACAAACTTTTTGATTCCGCTTACCAATTTGGTTCGACAGAGATACCTGCCCCTGCAGCCATGGCTTGGAAAGCCGTTGCAGAGGTGCTTGCTGATGGCCTCTCTACAATCGACGTAGTGACGCCGAAAGCACACTTTGGCGCCCTCGCTGGTGCTTTGTTTGGCATTCTTCTACCCATTTTGCGAAGAGTGTTGAAGGACACTCGTGTGCGTCCATTCATCCCCTCCGGTAGCGCATTCGGCCTTGCTTTCATTATATTCCCGTATCAGTCCTTCACAATCTTTCTCGGAGGAGTGACCCATCTCATTTGGTCGAAAGTACGGCCAAAGAGCTGTGAGGAATCGTCGTTTTCGTTTGCTTCTGGGCTCATTGCTGGGGCTGGACTCTTTGGCGTGTTCAATGCCATTCTAAAATTATCTGGGGTCAAACCTCTTTTCCCTCTTGATGGTTAAATTTGGGTGTCAAGTACATATTTTACAACTGGTACCACTTCTTGCTTCTCTGTTTTGCATTGTATTCCCGCAGCCGCTCCGTCATCCCATCGGCTGCAGCTTGCATTCCTGCCATGCGCTCCGCCAGCATGTTCAGTTTCACTCCCCTCTCCTCCAACATCTGACGTTTCAACGAGCAGAGGGGTGTAGGACCTTCTTCGTGTCACCAATAACCCCTGCCGTACCCTTCGCTTCCCCTTCGATTCTTTCAGCAGCCGATTGAGCACCACTAGTGCGCTTGTCTGCTACCTCGCCACCTCTAGTCGCAACTTGAGCGTCAGGCAGATCTCAAAAAGTCCAACAGAGCTCCGACAGCTCATCGCTAACAAAATTCCCGATTTCAGGTTTTGACAGCAGCGCTTTGAACCCGGAGGGAGGTCTCGGCTGTTGCGGCAGCGTCGGCGCAAGCAGCGTGCCGTCAAAAAGGACGCAGCGGCTGGTCGGGAGCCCGTATCTGGACGAGTTGGGTTGCACTCAAGACATTACTTACAAGCGCTCGGCTTTGAATGAGCTGCAACGAAATAGATGCCCCCCTGCGACAACGCAAATCCGTCCATCAGGGAGAATGTCAACGCGGAAGTTGTCCGCGGATCTGGCACTTGAGCTCCTTGCTTTGTAATATCTAATGACAATCGAATCAAAGAAATCAATCAGTGATGAAAAATATGAAAAATGCTCACGTCATTGCTGGCGCAAGTTGGGCGACGAACATCGACGCAAGCTTATCAAACTTTGGCAGAGAATAATAAATAAGCTCCGACATATCCGTCAGGGCCACGACAACTGCTACATCTGATAAATTGATTAGACAACAAGCACAGCGGAAAACCATCAAACGCAACACATCTCGCGTCCAAAATAGATTCATCGACATGGCGGGAAACGACTTTGGCAGCTGTCAATCCCTCCACTTTGGCTTTTGGCGCTAAAATACGGAGGACCCCCCCTTTGTACGCTACAAAAACAAACTCAGCGTCCTCAATCTCGTCGACAGGATGGAGGTCGCTGGAGAGCGCGGACATCGCAACCACCGGCGACGATCTGTTGGCCGTTAAGTCTACGAGGAGGTGGGGAGGCACAGCTTCTTCGGCTTTGATAGAAACCCAAGCTAACGGGTCAGGGGGTGCCAAGACTTGCGATTAACGTCGGATCCTGTCGACGAATCAAACGCGAGGATCTCGCCATTGGCGCATCCGACGGCAACGACTCGACTGTCTACTTTTTTGAGAACTTGCAGTCAGGGACGACTTCGAAAGTTTGAATTTGAGAAGGCGATCGCGCAAGTCGGTGGGGTCATGGTCGAAAGTTTAGCAACTGCGGTCCCGCAGGAAATCAGATACGCAGCTTCAGCCGTTTGTGTGACAAGTCTGGCGACGTGAGAGCTGCTGAATCGAAGCGAACGAATTGCTGCCGTCATCGAAGAACGCAGACTTGACTCCTTCAATTGAAAATTCGATGGCGCAGCGAAATCCGCAGCCCAAATCGACAGGAAGCTCGGCGGGATGCTGAGGCAGGTCTGGCGTTCCACCCAAGCCATCAATCTTATGGTCAGAACCACTCGGAGGCTCTTCTTGTCCTCCTTCGTCGCTGCCAGTACCTGTCCCGCTTTGAAGTGGTGCCCCCCCCTCGTCTGATGGCTGTCGAGTTGCGGTGGGAGCGTGGAGAGAGAGACGATGTGTGGCACTGGCGAAGTTTGGCTTCAAAACGCTAACCGAGTCTTTTTGAACAACAACGATTGCACCGGAGGATGAGAGGGCTATTGACAGCGGTTGGGAGGGGCACTCAACGGCACCGACGCGCTGAAGCGAAGGGAGCGTCGCGTCGTAGATTACAATTTTTCCATTCTCACTTGGCTGTCAATTTGCATGACACGACTTGAACAAAGTCATCAAAAATATCGCGTCTGTGACAACGGCCCCTTCCGGTGAGCTGCCCACGTCGCCGCCAAGCAGCTGATCGCATCAAATGACAATCAGAAGAGAAAGGGGACAGAAGACGCTGCAGGGGGGGGGGTCGCGTCGAGGATGGGCAGAGCAGATGCGACGGCGACAGCTGCGGCGCACAAGGGGGACTGGAGGGAAGGCGGCAAGGGGGATAGTCGGAGGGGCGGGGCCCTAAGATGTGAAATGGCGAGGACGCGCTGAACGGAGGCGTGTCATCGCAGACGTCCACTAAATAACAGCCGCAGCTGGTAGATACGATCACGTTGCGCAACGGATCGTCCAGGTCATACAGCGCCGCAACGGGGGTGCACGCCGAAATATCTTCTGCGCAGAGAATCAAAATGACATCGCCGACCCGAACCTTGAAACGCAATCGTCTTTCGCCGCTCAAACTTCTCTCCTGAAATAATGATTATGGCGGCTGGCTCCATGTCAGCGGATGTGCCCCCACAAACGACAATTCGGGTGCGCCGCTTCCCCTTGGCGTCTCTGTTCAAAATAAAAAATAAAATTGAGCCGTTTGCAGTACGGAAGCGAGCGCGACGCAGAAACAAAAGAAATTGGACGGCGCAGCCCCTGAGCTGGGGTCACTTAACAGATGTCAGATGCCGCTAGTTAGTACGCGAACAAACGAATACTTGCTCTGGTTTGCTCTCATCCTTGAGGGCGAATAAAAACAACCGGCCATCTTGGCCCCCCACGTAGAGCTTTCGCTCCCAGTCGTCAAGAAATAGGGAGGAGGGGGGGGATGTCATGCCGCGAAAGCTTCGCCTCACGACTTTCGGGCGAATGTCGATTTCAAGGACGAGGCCATCGCTAAAAGCAGAATATAAAAGGCGGTTGTTAAACTGTGAGGTTGCAAGAGCAGTCACTTCGGCGTTGGAGTCCATCTTCCTAAAGACTAAGGGGAATGGGAAGGGGAGCGCACGCAGTCAATTCGGTGTGAGATATGGAGTAAAGGGAGATGTCCATGCGGTCGATGTTAAAGCACAGTATCTTCCCTCCGTCTGTGCCCACAAATAGAAGGGATGTGGTGGGAAGCCATGCTATGGCGGTGGGAGCGTCCCGAAGGAAACAATTCCTGGCACGGGTCCTTTCATAAAGGTCCCAAAAGACGACTTCACGATTTGAGTAAAACGCGATTAGGATAGGCTGAGGATTTAGAGAGGGTGAGAGTGAATTACAGTGAAAGGGCAAAAGAACATGAACACAACAGCGGACGAGGCCTCGCTGCAGACCAATCGATCTTCAACACCTTCCTTTCCGAAACTGAAAACTTAGATATTTTCTGAAGAGGGAATACATGACGACGGTACCGTCTTCAGCTCCGACAGCGATAACTCGTTGAATCGGGTGAAATGCTAATGCCGTGATTGTCATAGGTAGCCCATTTTCAATCACGACACGTGGCTCAATGGACGCTGAGTCGACTTCTTGAGCGGGGAGTTTGATAGAGGCTGCGTCATCTTTCTTTGCCGGTCCTTTGCTGAGCAACTTGCTGAAGAATGACATAGTCAAAAGTACATTACGGGGTACAATGGAATGACTGGCCAACTTGTGCTCTTTGTTTTGGTCATTCTCCTCACCATCCGTGCAGAGTCTCTATATTAGTGTGTGGTTGATGATGTAGGCACTCGAGCCCATGTTTTCGCTTGAGCGAACACGGCTGGAGAGACTCGTTTTTGTCTTGTGTTCGTCATTTAGCGTCCAAGCGCGATCATGGAGCCCGATCAGCCCGATCGGAGCTCTCTCGTTTGGTCCAAGAGCTGAACAATTATCCCGTCCACAAGATCAAACAGTATTTTTCAAGCTGCGATGACTCCCTTTGGGCTCTTGCTGAACTTAGTGACAGTTTGGCATCTCCAGATTCTTTGAATGGCGTGTCTGCCATCTGTCTCACAATTGATCGATCCTTTGACACTATCCTCCGCCTCTCAATCGCCTTTCGTGAAAAGAAAGCACTCAACACGACCTCCAGGCTGTACAACCTTTTGATCCGCCACTACGTTAGCCACACCGTCCCCTCTCCCATCATCTCACTCTGCCACTTTCCAATCCTGACATCTCAGCCAGCAGCCTCTCGGGCCCACTACAGCTTCGGCAATTTTCTCTCAGACGCCGGCCGCCCAAAAGAAGCGGCCTTTCATTTCGCCAGGGCCTTTCGGCTCTCCCCTCGAGGCGACCCTGGCGTCCTCAATAACCTCGGCACAACGCTCAGGTGCCCTTTCTGGTGCCGCGCTGATGTGACAGGGCCCTTGGCCGATTGGATGAGGCTGTTGCTGTGTTCCGCCTCGGCGCTGAGATGTTTCCTCAAGAGGTGATGTTTCCTCTCAATGAGGCGCAGGTTGGGTGGCGCATCTGCCGCGCTGACGCGTGAGGTCCATCAGCAGCGACTGGATGATGCCGAAACGCTTGCAGCGACTTCTCGTGCGATCGCGATAGATTCTAATTCGCATTACGCCCTCATTTTGAGAGGGGGGCTACATTATCGAAGCAAGGACCTCCCTGCAGCACTGCAGGACTTCCGCGCAGCGGCAAAGGGGGGTCACCCTTTGGCGCTGCTCAACGTCGCGAACACATTGGGCGACATTTATAGGTGTCATCGACGCCTCTTATTAATGATAATGTAGGGCCCAAGAGGCAAGCCTTGCAAGCGCGAACATAAACGAGTTGGAGGCGCTCTATTCTGAGATGATTGGCATTTATGATGCCCTCGACAAGGCCAACCCCTCCGTCAGGAGACATCCATCAAATTGACGTGACAGGACACAAGCGCTTTTGAGCAAGGAATCTGGGCGCGGAAATACGTTTGTGATTGGGATGACATGCCTTCACGTTTACGCCGCCTCGTCGCCATCATCCACCAAACCCCACCGCCCCAATCGTTGGCCATCAAGCCATTTTTTCTCCTTGCCTTTCCAATCGCTCTCAAGACGTACGAGATCGTCGCAAGGACAGCCGCGCGGGATGAGGCTGCCAAAGCTGCTGCAGCCTTGCGAGGGCGCACGTTTTTGTACGCCCCCCACAAAGGCGTTGTTGTCGCCTACGTTTCGCCAGATTTGGGTGATCATCCCGTCGGCCACAACGCTTGGTTTCATGTCCACAAGCGATTTAAGCCCCTCGTCATCTCTCTTGCAAATGACGGGTCCGCTGTCGCAGCGGACATTCAGCGGCGCGCGGGCTCAAATTTTGTTGACGCGAAGGGAGCGTCTGCGCTTCAGCTGGCGGAACTCATCAACGGCCTTGACGTCGACGTCCTTGTGACCATCACTGGCACGACTGCAGGAAATCAACTTGCAACGTTGGCGATGAGGCCAGCACCTGTTCAAATTGCGTACATGGGCAGTCACGACACAACGGGCCTCAAACAAATCGATTTTTTGATATCCGACCCCATTGCAACCCCCCCAGAATTCGCGCCATTTGTTGTCGAGAAGCTGGCCCTGCTTCCAGCCTCCTTTTTTGTTAATGAGTATCGCCAGTCAAGAGGCGAGGCTCGGAACCTGGCTCTCGATGCCGCCAGTCAGCGCAGATTGCATAGAGCTGCCATGGGGTGTCGTGCGGACGTTGTGATGTGCAATTTTAATCAAGTGAGGGGTTGGCTGTTGGGAGCTTACGTTTCCTCAGCTTTTTAAGTTGGACTCGGCAACGTTTGATGTGTGGGCCAACGTTTTGCGCCGCCACTCCTCGGCTGAGCTGTGGCTGCTAAAGTAACGAAATTTGAAGAGGGTTTTGATGGTTGAGGCTTCCGAGGCTGGCGGAGAAGTTCGTTCGAAAAGAAATGCGTCGAAGGGGAGCAGAAAAGTATTTGCGCTTCTTCCATCGTGGCGACTTTGCGAAGCACTTGTCAGTGAAGGCGCTGGCGGACGTTGCCGTCGACACGCCCGTGTTCAACCACCACACATCCGCATTGGACATTCTGTGGGCGTCGGTGCCATTATTGACAATGCCAATGGAGACGATGAGCAGCCGCGTGGCAGCATCGATTGTCGCGGCAATGGGTTTGGAGGAGTTGGTGGGGGGCCGGGAGGAGGGCTTAATGGCGCAGATTGCTCGAGATTTGAGAGATTATGAAGCGCTCTTGAGTTTATTGGTAGGCAGGACGGGTAAGCTAGATCGATTGCGAGAGCGAATGATGGAATCGGAGGGGGGGGGTGCTGCTTTTGACACATATGGGATTGTTGACAGATTCGAGAAGGCCATCATGATGATGTATGACATGATGTCGACTGAACGGTACGCCATGAAGGTGCATGACGGCGTGAATAAATGAAATCAGCATATTGAACCTGGCTAATCCTGTAAATGGCTTTAGCAAGACAAGCACAATTACATTTACACGAGGGCCTCGCCAGAGAGAGGGCACCCCTTGTCGAGCGGGCCATTCTCAATGCCGCAGGCGTCAGTACCGCGCTCGATCAGGAAATAGCCCTTGTCGCCCCAGCTGGTGCCCCATGAGTTCTGGACGATCCAGAATTTGGTGGTCGAGTTGGGGGAATCCTTCGAAGAGAAAGCGGACTTGCAGCCCACAGGCTTCTCACCGGACTGATCGCCACAAGTGGAAGCGTTGGCGCAGCACTGGTACTTGTTGCACTTCTTTGTGAAGAAAGTGTCATGGGCGCAGCAGCAAGTGGTCGCATGAGGGCACATGTAGAGACCCTTGTGGGCCGAGTCGCAATCGACGGGATCGGGAGTGGTGATCTCGCCATATCCAACGGCCTTGACTGCGTGGTAACCAGCCAACCCAGATGAGGTGTCAGGCTTGTACACACCAGACTTGTACGAGAAGAAATCCTGATAGACAGCGAAGGCAACAGCAATGGGGCCATCCTGAAGAGCAGCGATCATAGCAGCCTCACCAGCAACGTACTTCCAGCTCTTGTACTTGTAGAGAGTCTTGGCAGAGCCATCCTTGCACTTCGCAGGGCACGAGGGAACCGCACCACTACCAGAGACGTAGGGCTCGCAAGAATCAGTTGGGATGCCGGTGCTTTGCATGTAGTCAGCGGCATTCCCAGGCCATCCACCTCCGCAAGCCAACTCCGTCTTGTCACAAGACACAAGGTCTTGAGGAGAGAGAACAAAGTTGAGGGCACCATTCGAGGCAATCGCAAGACGGTCCGAGAGAACCTCAGACGCAGAGAATGCCCAGCAGCTTCCGCAGCTCTGTTGATCGCGAACAGGGTGAACAAATGTAGGCCACTTTGTGCGACCATCGAAGTTAAGAGGATAGTCGTTCACTTCAATAGAAGTGTTGTGAACGCAGGAGGGAGCATTCTCGGGAATTACGACACCGAGAAGGCGCTTAGCATCGCGGACAGTAAAGCCCTCGAAGCGATCATTGCGACCGGCGACCCAACCAAGGTGCTGTGAGTTTATTTCCTCAATATGCTTGTCGTTCAAGACTAAGGCATTCTCGTCAAGAGGAGGGACAGGGAGAGCTGCGGCGACAGCCAGGACTGCAAGAACAATTCCGTTCATGGGCTTTGCGGGGATGGTAAATTCATCCAATTATTTGGTCACTTTTTAAATAGTGCGATCTTGTTAGGTTTACTTGAGAGGAGCAAATCACATTCCACGACATGACTTTGTCACTTGCACCGTCTTTGGGCAAAAGGAGGGTGGGAGGAAGATGCTTGAATCGAAGGATTCAACCTCTTTGGCTGTGAAAACAGTCACCAAACCCTCAGACCCTTCGACATGGCGGTACGGTAAACAATGCTCGTCTGCTTCCCAGCGCATGCCGTTGGTAGGATTTTCCCAAACTTGGAACACTTCCTTGCCTTTCGTGAAGTTTCCAGCAAATAACATCCCGTTTCCGTACGACCATGGGTAGAACGCGTCTGCACCGTAGATTTCGCATGAATTGGTCGTCATGAACGCAACATACTCCGGCGGGCCATGAGCAAGGTCAGTGTAGTTCGTGATAAGAACAACGTGGTCAAACGTCGCGTTAGTCAATGCCCCCCAGCGATCCCAGCGAACAAGTTGATCAACTGCATCGTAGTAGATGTGATGATTGATGATTCCATTAGGAGTGATGGACCTCCCAACTGCCTCCCAACGAGAAGGCGAAACGCACGAGACGTGGTCATAGAATTGACCTGGCTTCAGAGATTTGTCAACCGGATTGGAGACTTCGGAAGAACTTTCTGCTTCCACCACTTTGACATCTGCGCAATTGTAGAATATGGCATCGGTGTTGTTCTTTGGGTAGATCTCGAGCTCATTGAAGCTGACATAACGAACGCGAATAACAGCATGATCCGACGCTTGGTTAGGCACATTGACCAGAAAAGTAAAGTTAGTCTGTGCGATCATGTCAAAAGCCGGAAAATCGTCGATCTTGTCCATGACATGCCATTCCGCGTTGATGGCATCGCCGACAGCGTTGTACGAAATTGCGACGTCGATGAAACCATGCTTGTCAGATCGCCAATGGTTAAGATTTTGTTGAACAGAGATTTCTGCAACGGAGCCAGCAACAAGTGAGTGCTGAGGTTTCTCAGCCGGAATCCCGCCACAATCGGCAGTCCTTCGAAAACACGTATGATCACCTGGTCCAGAAAGCGAAAATTCTCCTCGCTGCTTTGGAGATATGAGACAGATGTGAGCGTAGCTCGACGCAATTAGAATCGCAGCAACAAAGCTTCTCATGCGAACTAACAGAAAATATTTTTGTTATTTTAGACCATGAATCTTCATTGCGTCTGCGTACGCCTCAGCGATTTCTCGGAAACGCTCCTCTGCCCTGGGTTGTTACCGCTTGGTTCCAAGCGCTGACATCTGCTTATCTTCGTGTTTGTCCGGGTGCCATTTTAGAGCGAGCTTGTGGTAGGCTTGGCGTATCTCTCGCGCAGACGACGTTTTAGAAATGTTCAGGATTTGGAAAGGATCTTGTTTCTCTGACATTCCGGAAGATTCCTGTGACGTTAGACTGGCAGGAGGCGTCCATACTTCTCTCTCTGCTTTGACTTCCCTGAACAACTCGCTCCTTGCCCACAACAGAGCTGCAATGATGTCATCGCTGCTGTCATCTTCTCTTGCTGCTGAGCATCTTTGGAAGCAATCGTGAATATTCTTCAGCTGCAGCGTCAAAAAACTTAGCTGATAGCCTGCCTTGTATGAAATCTTGCACGACACCCTCATGAGAACGAAATGCTGGGGAAGACATCGCCCGCTTGCAAGTGCTAGCACTACACGCATAATAGAATCAGCTTCAGATAAGTTCCCATCGTTGTAACATTCATATGCCCTTTCAAACAAAACCTGCGCAGCTGTCAAACTTGAGGGATACTCTGCCCAGTCCTTCCTACGACATGAAAAGAGCTTCCGCTATCTCACTCAGCAAGGTCCACAATCGACATGCTCCCCAAGCTCATCGTTGTTTTCAAGCTCTCGCTAGCAGAGCTGACAATCTCATCGACAACTGTGTTGCGTGAGCGCCGTGGATCAAAAAATGTGGCCGCGAAGAGAACTTTGGCCCAAGAAGAGAATTCTTTCGAAATGCTGATATGCAAGGGATCCACGGAAATGAAGCCATCCGCTTGCAAGCTGCAAATAATCCCCAAGAGTGTGGATGAATTCGTTTGAATCAAAAGCTGCAAAATCGCATCCTGGCGATCCGAACGGTCTTCTATCACAATCTCGTAAACGAGTTTCAAAGCCCTACCCCATGAGTCGGCAACCCCTTCAGTTCCATCAGATGAAATGTTCACCGCAGAGACGTTATGTGTTAGTGACATGACCAATCGAAGATCCGACCGGCAGGAAGACTCTTCTAAATGCTGCATGATTGTGCTAAGTCGGCCGAACTTCTTCGATCGAATAAGCAGAACGGCTAGGTTGTATCTACATATGGGAGCATCACATTCTGTCAACATTGCTTCTGCCTCCACAAGTCGTCCAGATTCCATTGCGGCAATGGCGCTATCGGATAACTGCAATGAAGCTCTGCGTTGTCAGAAAACTAATGTCAGGTCCGAACTTGTCGGCTTGTCGAAAACAAGTCAGAGCATGACGGGGTTGAAGCATTGAGTCTCTGCCGTTGCTGAAAGCTCGAGATGAAGCAAATGGAGTCGATGCCAGAAGAAAGTCCAGTGACGATAATTTTGAATCTGCCAGTCTGAACTGGCAAACCATGCAAGGAATTTCTTGCTGTGGTGGGGCAAGAATCCACCCAACTGGAGCCATGTACACGCCATAACCAACTGTTGGAGATTTTGAATACCAAATACTGAACTTATCTCTCGATCCCGTCAATCGACGAATATCAGTGCGCTGGTTGGAAGGTAATGTCTCCAACCCAATCCACGCTGACAGGCATCCTTTTTCGGCCATGCTCTGCACAATTCCAACGTGCTGCTCCCAAGACCGTGGCGCGGCCAGAACTCCACCTTGCTGCTCACAAAATCTTGCTGCTGCTGGGTACAAAGAGGCATTAGGAGATGTGTAGACTTTCATGCATTGCCCGTCCATGATTTCTCCTGGACAATTCATTTCTGCCGCATGAGGAATTGTCGACGCCAAGTGGGAGTACCATGTGAGCACCAAGCATGGCCAGGACGGCAAATGCACTGATGCGTTTGGGCGTTGCAGTATTCGCTTGAGTCGCAGCCACCACAGAGACTGTGCGGTGCTTCCTCCACATGAAACGAACACAAACTGCAACCAATATCCCTAGAATTCGGGTTGTGACGGTGCAACTGGCCTGCCCGAAGTACCAAACCATCCATGTCATGATCTATCCAAGAAGCTGACAGCGGACAACTCACTTCGTCAATTATCCTTGAAAGCGACTCAATGTGGTCAAAATGAGCAGAAACTAGATGCCCCCCTCGCCGCTCACAGTATTTCTTCGCAAAATCTCTTGTGGAGAAAAATGTTTGCACTTCAATGCAAACATCGTCGAAGCTGTAGCCATCACAGCTTTTTTCTCATGAGTCAGAGAGGATTGGAAGAAGTCAGACCAATTGAGCAATTGAAGCCTCCAAACCTCTTGGGACATTTGGAACACAAGCACAACACCGTGCAGAGCACACAGAGAACCAATGGCCTGCTCATATTCTCATGCTAATTGCCTTTTAAAAGTTTTGGTTGGAGTTTTGAATGGAGACCTTTGTAGACGTCGACAATGCGGTGCAGCTAGCTCTCGCTTCTATTCAGTCATCATCATCAAAATATGGTGAGGCAAGGCTTGCGGAAACCGAAGCTGAAAAGCCTTCTTTGTCAGAAGCAACGAAGAGAAAGTTGGTCAGAGTATCGTCGGCTCTCTCTGCTGAAGTGAAAGCTTCTTTGTTGAAATCTGAAGAAGCTGTTCGAATAGCTTTACAGAAGAACCGCATTTCAAAACAAGAATATGAGAGGCTATCAAGGTCCTTTGCTGACAGCGCTCAGCTCAATGCTGGGCTCTCTGTAACCGCCCCCAATGCAATAGCTTACTTCCTAGGCTCAAGTGCAAGAGCTACAGTCTATAATTAATGTCTTGCGGCAACAACTGTCTGAATCAATGCAGGAAAAGGATATGAAAGCCAAAGATGCTGCCGAGGAGCGCAGGAGGATGGCAGAGCAATCTAAATTATTTGAATCAGTTCAAAACGACCTTAGTATCAAAATAGCTGAGTGCGGTCAATTGTCAGGACTCTTGAAGAACTCTGAGGCCATGGCATCTAATCTCTCTTCGACACTGGCACAGCTTCAAGCTGATTTTGATGGCCTGTTTACGAAACACAAGTCCATGACAGAAGAACTGGAAACACAGAAGAAGTTGAGCTCAAAAACGTCCAAGACCAATGCTGGATTAAAGGAAATAGTTGCGCGAGTCACCGCAGATAATCTTGTCTTCCTTGGCAAAATCAAGTACTTGGAGAATAGCGCAGCTCAGGCGGAGAAGGAGACGGTCGAGTTACGCATTGCTTTGAAACAGAACGATGTCAAGTGGTTTGAACACATGAGGAGAGAGATGGAAATCAGGGCAAGAGAGCAGCTAGAGGTTTCCGAGAGCTTCGATGGGAAACTCGAAGAGTTGTTGCGGCGGCATGAGAGTGAAATCAAGTCCTTTGAGGTCCGCCTTGCGGAGATGCGGGACAGCCTCAATGCCAAACACTCGGAGCTCGATGAGAAGACTCTTGAAGCATCTGAACTGATGGAAGAATTGCAAGAAACGAAGAAGATGCTCGATGAAAGCGTGGCCATCACTGAGAAGATGTCCGGAGAGAGAAGCAGAGAAACCGAGTTGGATAAGCTTCGAACAAGTCAATTCGAGGAGCATAGCCGCGCTTTGGCTGAAGCCAGGGCTGAGATTGTTGAGCAAAGAGAGCGCCTTGAGACCTTTTCGACGTAACGTGCAAGGCAGTGGTTTGCTGATTTCGCAGTGAGCTCTCGAAGCTTATGAAAGAATATTCCGTATTGCAAAGGGAATTGCGTGACTCTCAAGAAAGCTTTGCACATCAGTCTGGAGTGAACGAGGTTGTGATAAGAGAGAAAGAGGCCGTGGAAAGACGGCTCTACTCTGTCGTTGCTGAAAAGGCATCATTTTGTGTGTTTCTCGCTAATTGTGACAGGAGAAACTCCAGAAGGACTTTGCTGAGGCCCAGGCATCACTTTTGACTGCGAAAGCAGAAAAGGAACTCTTGTTGAGACAGCTTACGTCTTCGTTCAGCAAACACGCAACCATGCAGGGTTTACCTGTCAGCTAATTTGTTGTGCCGTGCTTGTACAATTAGTAACGACGTCACTGGGTGTCCGCCCTTCAAGGTTTTTACAGAGAGGAAGCAAACTTCGTTCAACGATCGGTGCACTAACGGAGAACCTGAGTCTCCAATGATTCCCTGCTGTACATCTGGTGTCACTGTGCACAAATCCACTCCGCAGGTTGACCGAAGGAGCTCCATTTAACAAATATATCATTGTGCGAATGTGGGTTGTGAGAAGAAATTTCCAAGCGTTTCGGATTCGAAGCTTCTCTGGCCATTCGAAATGGAAGACTATAAAGCACAGGAAAGACGCTATGGATCAGAAAAAATCGGCGGTGTTACAGAAGATATCGGCCAAAATTCGCTCTGCTGTGCTGAGTTGCCCTCGTTGGGATCCGCTGACACGATCAAGATGGTGGACCGAATCCAGAGATGAATATTTTGTTGCAGTCTTACATTGTAATCCTCTTTCTCTCGAAAACCCTCATGCATAGCGTCAAGCAAAGGAGTCGAGTGTCCCAAAGGAGATCATTGACAAAGCCATTAGTAAAGTACAATTGCGTGGTTATTTGCATTCTCACAAATAGGCGAGTAGTGCAAAGTCGGGAGAAGCTGCCACTTATGAAGGACATGGACCTGGTGGTGTCGCTTGCGTGGTCCGTGTGTTCACCGACAGCAAAAACAGAACTACGTCACATCTCAGGCATATTTTTACAAAATTCGGGTCAAAGCTGTGAGTTTTTTGCTGATCTTGTAGAGGAACATTAGATGCAAGCGGCAGCGTGATGTGGAAGTTTGAAAAGCGTGGCGAGTTGCTCATCAATGGGACGACGGAGACCCAAGTCCTTGAGGTAGCAAATGCTTCGTGCGTAGTGAGCCGGATAGATGCTGGACGGAGTCTCTGACGATCCCCTGTTGGATATTGTCGAAGTGACTGAAGATGGTGACGCGAAAGTGTGAATGGAAGAGGTTTTAGACTCACTCCGACTGCAGATTGTTTGCGATGCGCAGAATTTGAAGCGAATGAAAGACCTTTTTAAAGGACTGACCGTACAAGAAGCAAAGATCGTTTTGGCGCCCAATTCCCGTGCGGAATGTTTTCTTGTCGGTCCTGATGCCCTAGAGTTTGAATTGCCTGAGGAAAAGCAAGATGTGTTTGGGGCCTTCCTTGAAGAACTTGAAGAAAACGATGACGTGGATGAGGTCTTCCACGACGCAAAGTAAATCTACCGCTTCATCTTCCCTTCGTCACGTCTGCAAGCCGTCAGAGTAACCGTGCGTGCGCCCACTTCTCCATCCGCTTTTTGTTTCTGGGCTAATCAGAATTCGTACATCGAGGGTGCAAACTTGAGGATGTGCAGGTTTGTGTACGTCGGGAGATTTTCGGGAGGGGATGCAGGTGGGTCCTCCTATCCACGTCAGTGGTTAGTGGCCAGATTAGACACCCAGAAGTAAGGGTGACGCAGCGCCTCCTTGGGAGGTCAGAAGCGGTAGTGGAATTCTCAACTCGAGCTGTGATTCGTTTGGACGGATCGTATGTCAGCATCGAATTGAGAAGGTCCTGTCAAAGTAAGGTCGAGGCGGCGGGGCGCAGGAACAAGGCCGAATTTGGAAAGGTTTGGGAGATGAACGGATAGGTTGTTGTATCTGTGGCGTAAAGCCATGGGCGAAGTCAACGCACGGCTGGTCCACGCTGTTTGCCAAATGCCTGAAGGGTAGGGACGAGAATCCCGGCCTAGGAGGTCAGTTGTCGCAGCTGAATGGGGACCAAATTCGATCATTAGGAGTCCCAAGCATCTTGAAGATTAAGTCCTGAGCGATGAGTGACAAAGCCGTGAAAATAAACAAGCTGTCTCTTCTCGCTGTCGCCCTCGTTATGTCAGAGTGATGATTCTGCAGAGACTACCGGCATTAACGGCTTTCCAAGCAGAAGCTCGGCGAAAATGCAACCTGCAGCCCTTCTTGTCAGGGTTGACATCGCATGCGCAGACCATAGGTCAATTGCAGTCGTGTATGACTTCCCTCCAAGAAGGAGCTCAGGAGGGCGGTACCAGAGGGTGACGACGCGCGTTGTGTAAGGCCGAAGAGGAAGGCCATACTCTCTTGCCAAACCAAAGTCTGCAATTTTCACGAGGCCCTTGTTGTTGTATAGAATGTTGGACATCTTGAGGTCTCTACCTGGTTAAATGACTCCGTAAAGTGCTACCTGTGGATGATCCAGTGGTCGTGCATGAAAGCAAGCCCGTCTAAAATTTGGAGCATGACACTCTTCAAGTCACCATCCCGAAACGGAGTCTTCAGTTGGTCGATTAAGTTAGCAAGATCATTTTCGCAGTATTCAAAAACAAGGAACACGCTTTGAGGTCAACAATGGAGAGAAAGGTACGTACCTGGAATCCTTGGAGCCAACAACAACTTCTTGAAGCTGAACGATGTTTGGATGCTGCAGCCCTTTAAGTACCAGAATTTCCCTGAGAGCTGTGACTGGAAACTACACTTCTCAGAAATTTAAACGAGAGGTGCACCCCTTCTGTCTCATTTTCCATTCGAACCCGCTTCAGAGCAGCAAGCTCCCCAGTCCGCCTGTCCTTTCCCAAGTAGACTTGCCTGCATGTCAGTTGCATTCGTTTAACCGAACCCGTAGGTTCCTTCGCCGAGCTCATCCAGCTTCGTAAAATCTGTCACCTCACGAGCCATTAAAATTGTACTTTGAACTACATTGTTAGCATGGGCGATGCTGAAGTGACACAATTGACCGCGGACGAGGTGAGCAGACTGAGACAGCATTACGCAAATTCCGAGAAACGACGAAAGGATCTTGAACGTGCTCGTGACGAAGGAGGAGCAGGAGTCTTCGAGTCAGAAAGATCCACCTTGTGTGGCGTGGGCCTTGCTCTATCGTCTGAGGAAAGTGGTTATTTCAGCGTTGTCAGCTTTGTGGATAGCGAGGAGCAAGTTCTTCGCATTGGAGATATCATTCTCGAAGTAGGTGGAGAAAATGTTGCCGGCATGACAGCACATGAGCTCTTGTCACGACTGATGGGACCAGCGGACACATACATTGAAGTCGTGTTCAAGCGAAGAGGAACCTACGAAAAGAGGAGAACTCGCCTCCGCCGGCATCTTCCTCGATCTGAGATCAAGAAGAAAGCTGTCGAAGTCGCTTCGAACCAGTTCGAACGTGTGCGGTACTCTCCCAGCGAGTCCAACATCCTCGGCAAAGTTGTAACAGCGGGCCACCCTTTGCTCGAATTCACTATCTTTCTTCGTGCAGCTTTGTTGAGGGCGAGGTGGAAAGGAGAAAAGGACGGATGTCAGGATTGGAAAGCGACCATCCGCCTCGAAAGCCATGGAGGAAACGTTTATGACTTCAAAGAGTACCACCATGCTGAGTTTTCTGAGGTGCTGCGCCCATCGTGTCGCTCACGCCATAGCTCCGATCGTTGTTCAATTTAAGCTTTGACCATTATGAGTCTGTCCTGACGGATACGTCGTTTCCATTCCGCTACATCGGCACATCTGGCATGAGCGGCTCATTTTTCATGTATTCCGGGGATGGTCGATTCATCATCAAATCCATTTCCAAGTCGGAGCGAAAAGTCCTTGCGTCGATAATGTCTCCCTACGTGACCCACTTAAGGAACTACTCCAACTCTCTTCTCCCAAAGTTTTGCGGGGCGTATCGCTTGCGGTCATTTCGTGGAGAGTTGGTTCGCATTGTCATCATGGACAATCTCTTTTGCACGGAGGACGCCATTCATACTGTAATCGATCTCAAAGGATCAACAAAGCGCCGGGCAAGTGCATCTGAGTCAAATCGTAGGATTTTGACGGATGTGGAGTTGCGACAGGCGCACATGACCCTGCGCTTTGTCAATCAAACGCGAGCAGATCTTTTGCAGCAGATCGCACTGGATGTGAACTTCTTGCGGTCTTGCGGCCTCTTTGACTACAGCGTCCTCATTGGGGCGCATTTGAAAAGCTTCGAGGACAAGCGACAGCGGCAAGTGCAAATCGGCTCTTCCGTTGTACGGTCTTGGTTCATTCCGACTCTGCTGTATCTGACAATGAAGGGACTCGGAGGATGGGTCCGCCAAGTATTTTATCGGCATCGTCGACATCCTTTCTCAATGGGGCGCAGTGGAGGAGGTGAAAAGCTTGGCCGTACGAAGCGTGCGCGGGAATGGTGTTTCGTCCCGACGCCCTGCGTTTTATGGGGCCAGATTGATGGAGTTTATTCATGAAATATTTCTTTAGAATCAAGGGTGCATGTCCGAAAACGACAAGTGCTCAACAGAAGTCACACGCCACAAGCCGTGGACAGGCCGCGACAGCCTCAGGATTGCAAATCGCTTTTGTCTGCGGGTTTAGTCGATGGAACAGCTACTGCACGCAAGAGCGCCGGGATTGACGACCGGAATGTCCTGGACGTAAGCAAGGCCACATGCGGCATGGGTGTGGCCGTGGACGTTCGCAATGATACGATTCTGAGGGTCATGTTGAGTGGAATGGAACCAACTGATGACTTCTTTGACAATTCTTCGTAAATAATTGATGAGCCGGAAAAAATGACGCCTTCTGCATCTTTTCGGTCCTCTGTTGTTGCTAAAAAATGAGAGCGGCGTCATCGAACCATACGGCAATTAGAAGGACCCACATGCGTTACGAGGACAACAGAGTCATCTGAATTCTGAGGTTGTCAGATTGCAAAGCAACTCAGACAAAATGTTGCGACTCCATGAGAAGCGGAATCTGCGCGTAGACAGTCTCGTCTCGCCAAGGATTTCCTGGGAGTGAGACAAGCACACAAAAGAAAAACCTTGCCATCTCAGTGCACCATTTTGGTACGCTGGGTGGCTGCCTCCAAATCCGACAAAATATCTTTGAGTTAACAAGTCGAGAAGAACCTGGTCAAACAAATTTTCAGCTACTTGACAACTCCTGTTGTGGAAATTCACAGAAAATGATGTTAGTCGAGGTGGTTCTGCAAGGAAAAGCGAGCGTGGATCGTGCTGCGGCGTAAGGGAAGCAAATCGGACCTGCAAAATACATTGCCAGGTATGTACAATATTCTCGGAGTAATGTTTTCAAGAGCCGTGAGAACAGACGAAACTTCGCCCTCACTTGCAGAATTCTTGTCTATAGCGGTCAAAATTTAGGGGGAGTGGCCTTGACAAACCCATGTTGCCGAAATCGACTTCTTTTATATCTGCTATGTCACCGGAAACGACAATCAGTTGAATTTGGATGCTTCTGCTAGCCAATATCTCAGATACTCGTACACACTCATGAATGCTGCAATGAGTGTCGGAGACACAGAGGACAGAAATGCTGTTGACAGAACCAAGCAAGAGATGGGCCATTTAATTGAGTACTTTTAACTTTACTGCGTCTTCAACTTTGCAACTCCCAAGCGGCGCTTTCGCTCTGCTAACATTTCCGAATACAGGAATGGAAATCCAGGAATATAGAGTGCAAGGAAGAGATACGTGATGGATAAAAAATCGTAGCTGAAATTGTAAATGTTGGGCAGCCTAAGCGCGCATGGATGGAAGATAGGCGGACAGGCGCCGGCAGCGATAGATGAGTATGATGCATAGATGGTGTAGAGCTCTGCAGCCACTCCTGTCGGATAGAGAACTATGAACGCAGTGTAACTTAAAACTTAGAGAAAACCTGGAAGAAGCAAACCGAAGCCAGTTCAACAAAGAGGGAGCTTCTCCAAACAACTTCCACAAGTAGAAAGGATATCGAATACACTCTGTGACCCCCCATGCTATGAGGCAGACAATAAGTCCTAGATGCTTTGCTTCCGAGGAAGTTGAAGAAGAAGAAAAATTGTAATCCATGTAAAGCCACATGATCGCAAGTCTAGAAAACACTTGAATGGAGGTTCGTCCAACTGGAGATCTAACAAGACCTGGGCGCTTAAGTTCGAACGAAGTGAAATACCGAATGCAGCATGAAAAATCTTCAAGGTTAGCTATGTATAGATCGTAACGAGACCTCTAAAACTGCAAGACTTTGAGCGATCTTCAAATGAGGTTCGACCTGCGACCACAAAGCTTTTGACTGGTCTGATTGTAAGCATTGTACCAAAACGAAAAGAGTTTGCGCCCTAGTGAGTGAACACACTTTAGAAGAGAGTAACCATTTGAAAGTGCAAGCTAGGTTGTACACGGCCAAGTAGAGCTTGACGAACATGGCTGCGAAATATAACAAACTCAAAAATAATCAGTTATTGTTGACCCCAACAGACACCTGGACGTGAGGCATGTCAGTCGGTTTGTCTTGTGGGGGATTTTGCTCACTTTTCAAGATCCGCTCGCTCTCTTTGTAGACGACATTCAGCAAGATAGTGTCGCGAAGAGGGTGGAGTGTCTTCAGAAGCTGTCGCTTGTTGCTAAAGCGATGGGCGCAGAAAGAACGAAGAGAGAGCTCCTGCCCTTTTTGAAAGGTTCTACGATGTTGACTCGTGTAACTCTGAAGACAAGATCATGGATTTCGAAGATGAATGCCTCCTGGCCTTAGCTGAGCAACTGGGTCATTTGGGTGATGCAGTTGGCGGTGGTGATCAAGCTGTTGTGTTACTTCCATTGCTGCAAAGTCTTGCCGAAGTAGAAGAGACTGTTGTTCGGGAGAAGGTTGTCTTCATCTACTTTGGATAACACTGAAGGCTGTGGAATCGCTCCGGACGATTGGTTGTAAGCTCAGCAGCACAGTCGTGAACGACAGCTTCATTCCAGTGCTGAAGACGCTCTCTGTCGCAGAGTGGTTCCCGCCGAGAATTTCCGCTTGCGGGCTATTTTCGATTGCATACACAACAAATAATCAGCCAATGCGAGCTAATTTACGAAAGTATCGTCTTGATGGGTCACTCTGAGCCAGCAGAATGTTCGTACAGCTCACAGTCGATGAGATGCCACTTGTTCGAGCAGCCGCATTTACAAATCTTGGAGTGCACACCGACGTCCCTTTCTTACTTCAAAGGAATTCGCTACCAAACTTGACAAGGCCAGTGTCAAGGCTGAGCTGTTGCCTTGCTACTTGAAGCTTGTTGGCGATGAGACAGACAATGTTCGCCAGAGCGCCGTCAGCTGCTGCGTCGAGCTTGCAAAAATCCTTGTCGGCGACGACGCGTTTTCTTCTATTATTGCCTCGTTTTCAGCTTTCTCTGAAGATCGGTACACTCGCGTGCGATCTGACAAAGCCAAATTCTTTGGAGAAGTGTTTTCATGAAAGAATTTTTGTTGACGAAACCAGATGGCCAGGATTGTTGGGGCCGACACTGCGCGTAAAGACTTTGTGCCACAGTACAATCGACTCCTTGTGGACTCGGACGGCGATGTCCGAGCGAATGCCCTGAAAAACGCAAGCGACTTGATGAAAATAGTTGGCACGGAGAAATTCATGGATGCGAGTTTCACCAACCTCAAGGATCTTGCCGGTGACTCAAATCTCTCCGTCCGAAGTAACTTGCTGCTTCTCTATTCGTTTATGACGCAGATGCGTTCGCCTCCTCTATTGTTGCCGTGGGCGTGCAGCTTTCTCGCGACCAATGTCTCTCCCACGTCATCCCTCTCTTTGCGCAGCTCCTCAAGGACGCGAGCAGTGAAGTGCGCTTGTACGCAATCACTGCGTATCCGCTCATTGTCGAAACGTTTGGTCCTGATGGAATGGGATCAACTCTTTTTGCAGCAGTCTTGGCGCTCTTCTCCGACAAGCAGTGGCGCGTGCGTCATGCTCTGATGGAATCTCTCAGCAAGGTTGCAAAGCATCTGGTACTGCATCCTGTTGGATACCCTTGATTCTTCAGACTGCTGGGCAGTTTGAGACGTCGTTTCTCTCTCTTGAGCTGAAGGGATTTTGTGACTCTGCTTGTGCAGTTCGCGAAGCGGCGACTGAGAATTTAAAAGTTTTGAGCTCTCTGTATGGGAGCTCATGGGTGACCGAAAAGGTCTTGCCGGCCGTTGTCTCTCAGTCGGAGAGTGGCCATCCCTACCTTCAGCGCATTTCTGCTCTGAAGAGCTTGGCGGTATTTCTTTTTATGGTCATCTCCAACGCGGCAGGTGATTGCCAACTTAGCGTCGAGTCCTTCCATCACCTCTTCGATCATCTCCGCAATCCTGTCGAGCGGGAAAGATGGCGTCCCCAACGTGAGGTTTGCAGTGGCAACATCTCTTAGTCAAATCGCTCAAAATGTTGACTCGGCGCTTGCGGCAGAGAAGGTGGTGCCGTACTTGTCGGACTTGCAGGCGGATCAAGACAAAGACGTACAGTTCTTCGCAGCGCAGGCAGTGAAGGCTTTCTCGTGATTCAGTCAAGTTGTTATAATTGTGTACTACCTCTTCAGCGATTTGAAAAGTAACATAACGCAATGCAAGATTTAACAGTTTGTTAATTTAGATTCCATGCGAACCTAACGCATGGAAGACTTGGCAGAGAAAAAAGATTCACGCGTGTCATGGTTTGAGCACCAAATCGTTCTGATTGTCTCCTCTCGCTCTGATCGTTCGGCCTCTCACAACCTCACGCTCGAGCAGAGGTCTCTCCTGACAGCCAATTAACCTAACGCTCCTAGGCGAACGATTGTGGACTTCCTTGAGGACCCAAATAAGCGCGTTGTTTGCGTCTCCCTCGATGCTCAGTCGAAGGTTGCCATTCAAACAGACCTTATGCTCTTGGGTGCTCAAGTTGGAGGGGCATACTTTATCAAGCGCTCGCATCCAGTGCTGAACGAGAACATCGATACCTTTTTCATTCAAGGGCTTCTGTCGCAAGAAGCGTTGAAGCAGCTGAACGTACTCTGCAGAGACGTCTTCCTCCCAATCATGCATGGGTCGCATTCGTTGAGAGGGCAAAAGGAGCTACTGGCAAGCGTTCAGCGCTTCATTGCAACTCTGAGCATCACAATTGGCCACACAGAGGGCCAAACAGTGCTGCCTCTTCCCGCGATTGATGAAAACATCAAGTTGGAGCAAACGGCGAGTCACGACGTTGAGCTTGACCCTGACCAAAAGGAGCTGATCCACTCGCTTGAGGGGACGATTGTGCTTTGGACTAAACAGATCAAGGTTTGCAAGCATATTCGTGGCGAATTGACAAAACAGAATGTCCTAAAACTCGACCCTGAGACGTCCATGAAGCAAGGCCTGAATCCAAGGCCCATCAAAGAGATACAGTTTTGGGAGGGGAAGGCCGTGAACCTGGACTCCATCCAAGCACAACTCTCATCCGACTTCGTCAAGAAGATCATGCGGGTCCTCGAAATGGCTAAAAGTACGTACGCACAACCATTTAGTCGCCTCTGCAAGGAAGTTGCACTTGCTCGGGTTGAGGCCATTGAAATTATGCGATTTTTGGATGCGTTGCTCCCCCATATCAGAGTCCTTGAAGAAGTCGCCTTTGAGGGCGTTGTCGTGCACTTCCGGTCTCTGTTGGTGGCATCATTCTTCGTTTGGAAACACTCAAAGTATTACAATACTCCCTCTCGCATGGTGCTACTCATTCGCCAATTCGCCAACGAGCTGATTCATCTTGTTTATTCGCCATTCTCCCTTGTCTGACCCTCTAGTCGCGAAAATACATTCTGCAAGACCCAGTCTTCTCAGCCGAGCCGTCAGTTGTGTCGCAGCGATTGGAGCAGTCGTTGAGAACTTGCTTACAATTCAAGACTGCATATTTCGACGTCAAGGCAAAGGCGGCAGCAGAATGTCCGAACAATCCATGGAGATTCCAGAATAGCGCACTATTCACGAGGTTGGATATGTTCCAAGAACGATGTCATGACGTGCTCGACCTGATGCAGACAATACATCAATGCCGGAACCTGAGCAGGATTGAGATAGGAGGAACAAAGGTGAGAGGACTTGAAGCTGGCCTCATGAAGCAGGGAAAGAGTCTTACCATAACAATTCGACAAATCCACTCTGATTTCGAGAATTCGGTTGGAATTTTCAAAGCATCCGGATACGACGTTATCGACATTGAGGAGAAAAAGTTTGACGAAGATTTTTATCAGTTTCGGTGCAGCGTGAATGAGATGGAGCGGAGACTTGCGTTTCTTCTGTTTTCGTTTCAAACTAACACGGCAGGTCCATTATAATTCAAGCCTTTGACGACTGCACTACAATAGAGTCCAAATTTAAGCTCATAGATAGCTTCGAAGGAATCATTCAAAGAGAGATTGTCCACACCGAGTTCGAGCCGAAGCACAAAGACATGATCAAGGCCTTCATTTCCGAATTGAAAGTCGTTCAAGACATCTACTTCGGCATGAATGAGAACCCTCCACTCTCTTCCAACATGCCTTTCTACTCAGGACGTGTCTCATGGAGTAGAGGTTTGCGTACAAGGATTCACGGATCCATGGAAAAAATTAAATTGGTACTTTCGACTTGTTTATTTGCTGACACGCAGCTTCCTTTGCAAGTTCTGCAGAGTGATGATTTTAGAGATGCATCGAGACTCTATGAGCTCATTGTGGCGCAACTCGTTGGATTTGAGGAGAAAAACATTTCAGAGTGGAGCCAAGAAGTGGAGAATGTCTCTCAGGAGAAGCTGAAGCAAAACTTGCTGGGTCGGTCCCAGCAGCAATTCCTTGCTGTTAACTTTGACCCTGCTTTGGTTGCTATGCTTCGAGAGGTGAAGTACTTTGTCCAAGATGGGGTACAAGTTCCTGATGCTGCTGTTCAGTTGTTTAAGAAGGCCGAAATGTTTCGACAGCAGATCGGAAACCTAGACTTGATTGTGCAGACGTACAACCGGATTCTTCTAACTCTGTTGGATGTGGAGCGTCCGCTCTTTCAAACCAAAATGGAAGCCCTGGATGCTATTGTTGTGAAAGGAATCACCCAGTTGACATGGAAAAGCCATGGCATTAGCGAGTTTATCCAACAAGTAACTGCTACTGCAAAAGAATCCTTTGGTATCCTCCAGGTCATCAAAGGGAATATGTCTTTGGTTGAAAAAACGCTCAAAGTTTGGGAGGACAATCTCATGATCGAGCGGCGTGCTGGGAAGACGTACACGGCTGACGAGTTCCAGTCCGTCCATGAGCTACTAGTCCGACAGCGCTATGATGATGTCAAAGCTGGTTCCGATGGCATTCAATCACTTCTTTTAGGAAGTCTCAAAGCTGTGAAAGCGTCGAAGGGCTCCCCTGCATGGAGGAACTACATCGACTTCGTTTCAACCGTCGTCCGACATCACCTCAGCGAAAGCGTTATTGCATCTGCAGCCTTTCTGAGCAATCAAATTGATGCTAACTACATCGCAAGCCACGACGTGACCGCCCTTATTGAAGTTAAGTTGGAGCTACTCGGATCCGACATTGTGTTTGTTCCAGACATTGGCTACAATTCAAACAACTCCGTTGGCGTTGCGGAGGGGTGGGTTCGTGATTTTGTCAACGTCGCTACCTTTATGCAGCGTGTGGACGGATCGGAAGGAGACCTCTTGTTCGACGTGCAGGAGGACCTCAACGTCAAATTCAGTTGCAATGCCATCAAAGGTCATCTGCAGCGCAATCGCGAGGACTGCGAAGAATTCCGAAGGTCTTACAACAAGTACTCTTTTCTTTGGAATGACGACATCGCGGGGGCATTCCTTCACTTCATCTCCTCTCAATCTGTAAGCGACGTTAACTTGGATGCATTCGATGAACGAATCAGATTCTATCGGTCGCTCGAAGACGAAATTAAGGAGCTTACAGCAACAAAGACCATTGGCTGGCTCAAGATCGACGCCAAACCCCTAAAACAGGCTCTCTTCACTTGGGTGTCCAAGTGGCTCTTTGCTTTCAATCAATATCTCCTCAGATACCTCGAAAGTGAAGTTTCTGAAGTGTGTGAGTTCATTGACACTGCTTCACAGCGATTAGACACCGTCGTCACAGACATCCCGACTCTGTTGCCAGTGCTCGAAACTTGCAGGTCCATCAAGCTGAGGGCTGAGACATTTGAAAGCAAGACTACTCATTTGAATGCTGTCGTTTCTCTGATTGCCAAGTACGGGACGAGCCCCATGGACTCCACTGTTGTGTCACTAGAGAACCTTCCCGCCCACTGGACTTCGTTAAGGAAAAAGGCAGTTTCGATTAAGGAGAAGTACGCAGCCTTTCAGCAGCAAGGCGCAGAGGAGCTACGCGGGTTGATTAAAGGACTCGAAGACAGAGCGTTTGAGTTCTCAAAGAAGTTTCTTATTGTCGCTCCTTTTGATTCATCGGAAATATCTTGTGATGAGGCCTATCGCATGATTGATAAGCTGTTTTTCCGTGGTGGTGCGTTCGAAGAAGGAAGCGATAGTCTAAATGACCTTGAAGTGGACGTCGAAAGGCTATTCTATCTCTCTCAGATTTATGACATCAGCTACGGAGACTTCAGAGACATTAGATCTTGTCGACAGCAGCTCGTGAGTCTCAAACAGATGTGGGACATCGTTGCCCTCGGTCAAGATACGATGTCCCAATGGCGTCTCAAAGACTGGGAATCGCTCTCTCTCGGCGTGCTGCAACAAGTGATTGAAGGGGTGAAGGACACGTTTGACACTTTGGACCGCAATAGCCGGCGCTGGGGTGCGCTGTGCAAATTAAACGACGCTCTTGATCGCGTGAGCTCTGTTATGCCCATGCTGGATCGGCTGCGCACTGACTTTGTACGGGACCGCCACTGGAAGCAAATCATGAGGGTTGCCAGTGTGTCCATTAATGTCAACGCGAAGCTGTCCCTTGGCGATATCCTTAACCTCAACCTTCATGAGCACTTCGCAGAGGTGTACGATATTCTTGATAGAGCAGAAAAAGAACTCGTTGTAGAAAAGAAACTCAAGCATATTGAGGAGGAATGGGACGTCCTCGAAGTCACCTTCACCGCCACACCCGACGGCTCGGCCTTCTTTATCGTTATCCCTCAGACTGTCCGTGAATGTATTGCCGATCACAATGTCATCCTTACGACAATCGCTGACACTCCTGTCGTTTTGGCAAACTCTAACTTCTTGGAGGAAGTGACCAAGTGGCAGCGGCGGCTGGGCGTCATGGACGAGCTATTTGGGCTGTGGTTGGGAGTGCAGAGTAGATGGCAGTGCTTGTACACGATCTTTGTCGGCTCATCTGATGTGAAGAACCGCCTTCCTGATGACTCCCGACGCTTCGACATGGTTTCCCAGCAGTGGAAATCTTTCATGCGAGAGGCTTCTTTCATCACCAATGCGCTCGAGACGTCATCCTCCGAATCTCGACGAGAAAAACTCGAGGAGGTTGAACGCGTCCTTGAAAAGTGCGAAAATGCCCTCGACGGGTACCTCGAGACCAAGCGACGACAGTTTCCTCGACTCAATTTTCTGTCAACGTCCGATCTTGTTGAGATGCTTAGCAAGGCATCCACCCCTCAGCTTATTGTGAACAGCATTCTGAGATGCTTTGAAAACCTGATCAAACTCGATTTCACTTCCGGCAAAGACGGGGCGTTTAGAATAGTCACGGCTGTCCATTCTTCTGACGGCGATGTCCTCTCACTTGCAGCTCCTCTGTTGCTCGAAGGCTCGGTGGAAAGCTATATGGGCGATCTCCTTCGCACCATGCAGCAATCGATTAGAAAAGCAATCTTTAACGCGTTTGACTCACGCGAAGAAAAAGAACGGTCTGATTGGCTTCACGACAACTGTGGTCAAGCGGCAGTAGTCACGGAGCATTTGGCGTTCAGTCTTGATCTTAGCGCCGCCCTGGACGATTGCGAATCAGGCTCTGACCAACCGTTACGGGACCTCGTGAAAAACATTGATGACGACGTCCAAAAGCTTGTAGTAGCCGTCTCTTCAGACGAAGCTGCTGCGAAGATCGTCGCTGTCATGACCACAAGATTGCACCAGCGCGGCGTCCTCGAGTACCTCCTCTCTAAGCGCTACTTCAGCGAAGGCGCAAACTTTGAATGGGCGGGCTTGCCAAAGCTTCGTGTGGGAGACAACAGCGAGATCACCGTCTCAATCTTCAACTTGGCATATGCCTACGGTTGTGAATTCTTTGGCACAAGAATTTTGACGGAATGTCCTTTCAGCGACGGCAGTATGATTGCTATCTCAACCGCCTTTCACAGCAAGTTCGTCTCGATGGTTATGCCGCAAGCCACGCCAGCTTCGTCCTTTGCTGCCGCTGCACATTTCTCAGGTTTTTCTTGCATCTCTGTGCAGCCTGTCTCAAACATGGACCCTATCCTCAAGGCAATTGCAGGAAGCGGATGTTGGATTGAGATGCAGTTGACTGTGCCTTTCGATTTAGAGATTATATGTTTGGTTGCTTCTTCCTTCGTTGAAATATTTGCCGCACTCCAAATTGGAGGAAGGGAACTCATCCTCCGTGGATCCGAAGTTAGCCTCTCCAACAGCGCGCACCTGGCCCTTGTTTGCAACCCGCACATCCTCTCCTCTCATCTTGACCTTCGCATACCTTCCGACCTTCGATCGATTATACGGCCTGCAATCGTCGGAAGCCCCTCGATGGAGGTCATGATCGAGATTCTTCTCTCTTCAGTTGGAGTTATTGGTGCCAAATCACTGTCGAGAAGAATCTCTTATGCAATTACTGCTGTCAACAACATGATCCGGGCAATAGGCACTCGTCTGCTGTCGTTTGAGTTTGTGAAGTCTGCGTTGTCAAGATTTGACGCGAACGGTGTCGAATCATCGAATGTTGCAGCTGTTGTGACGAGTCACTTGAGAAGATATCTGTCGAGTCAGCTTGATGGAGCGGACCTTGCCCTTGCGACGACAATTGTTGAAACCACCCTATTGCAAAGCTCTGAAGCAGCGAGCAACTTTGTTGGAGCCGTCTCCGAACACCCATCGGCTGCCCTCACCAAGGTCCTCTCCTCGTTTGCATCATTTGACGATAGCTTTGAATCCAAATGCAGCGTTACTCTTGAAGTTATTTCCTCGAATCGAGTCGTCTACATCGTCGGTCCCACAGGGACAGGTAAGTCATCCCTTGTGACTGCCTGCTCCCGAGTTTGGCTCTCATCTGGATCTGGACCGAAGGACGCTGTCTGCGTCAGCCCTTCGGCGATATTTTCACCCCATCAGTCGCACGACCAGCAATTGTCTTCTTTGGTGCACCTCCTTGACGACAACCTGCATTCTCATGGCGATCATGTTGTGGTTTGGTTTGATGGCACTCTTGCGATTGATTGGGCAATGAAAATGACGTCGGCTTTTAGAGGAGGAGTTGGCCTCACGTTGTCCGGTGAGCGGCGAGTGCTCCCTTCCCTCCTCAGGTTTATTGTTGAATGCGAACACATTCACGATGCGCCTCCTAATCTTCTGAGCACTGTCGGATTCGTAGCCATGGGGAATGATGCCACACCTTTGTCTATCGTAATGTCAGCTGTAGATGGGCTTGGAGTCAGCCTCCAACTTGCGTCAAAGCTTCGTGTAGTCGTTCAGAAGCAATTCACAGCCCTTCTATCCGAGGTGGCTGCGTCTGTCCCTGGGTACAACCTTCGTGTGGTTGCCAGCTCGTTCAACAGCCTCTTGTCGGGTCTTCTTAAGGTGGCACTCCCCCGTGCTTCTGAAGACGTAACAGAGGACTTCGTCCGTGCCCTTGAGTCAATGGTTGGGTATGTCAGCTTTGGAGTCGGTTGTGTCCCATTCATTCACGCGTTTGACAGTTGGGTGCGAAAGTGGACAGAATCCAATCGAGCTATGAAGCTTCCTGACGGATGCACCATCGCCGATGTGGCTTTCGATCCGTCTGGCCTCCGATGGGTCCCCCTTTCTGAAAGCACTTCCACGTATGTAGTTCCATTCACTGACACACCTGCAGGAGCAGTGCTGGTCCCCACCCCGCATACAATTCGCTCCTCGTGCATCCTCGACATCCTTCTAAGTGATCCGCGTCTTCCAGCCATCAATGTCATTGCTCCCCGCGCAAGTGGCAAGACTCTACTTGCGCTGGAGAGGCTGCGGCTTTTGGACCCTGAAGCCACAGTATTTTCCGTCGTTTGTACAAACAGTGCAATCTGGGCACATCAATTTTTCACCGCCATCGCCGCAAAGCTTGAAAAGAAATCTTCTCGTGTCATGGCTCCCCCATTGTCTAAGCGCCTGACTCTCGTGATCGACGACCTCTCTGCAGGACCTTCTCTTGGGGAAGCTGAGGTCTCCCAGGTTGGCTTTATACGATTTCTGAAGGAGCGCAAGGCCTGGTTTGATGGGAGCCATGGGCTTTCCATTGAGATCCAAAATACGACCACACTCTCAATCTCCACTCCCGCCCCATCACAGGACTACAACTTTAGACTTCTTCGACCGCAAGCGCTGGTAGCACTTATTCCGACCTTGGACCTGCTGCCCTCAATCCTTGTCACATTGATTCGACACCATTCGTCGTTTCCTGATTCTGCTCCATTTGTCAAAGCACCATTCAAAGTGGCAGCCGCGAGCGCAGACGTAGTCAATATGACTGTAGAGCGATTTCAGGCTGCAATCGATTTCCGATCTCACTTTTCGCCTGTTCGTGTAGCCATCCAGATTGTCTGCGATGTTTGCTCTGCGTCCTCTCAAGTCTGTGACCTGGGCGTGTTGGTCAAACTGTGGGCATTTACGACCCATCGTCTGGTTTCTTGCCGGTTTCCTTCGGTTGAGGAACGCCGCCGCTGCGCAGACGTCATCCGCGAGGTCGCTCGCCGCTATTTTGAGGACGTTCCAGTCGACTCAATAATTTCTTGCAACGTTTGGTCTCCGCATGTTGACAGTGAAGGAATCGTCAAGTTGGTACATTCTTGTGGCCTCGAGGAGTGGAGGGGAACTCTGGGTCGTCGACTCCGCGAACGTAATGATGTTGGGGAGCAAATTGTAGTTCCGCCCACTGACGTCGTGGCTGACTCCGTCACTGCTGCCGTCGCTGCGCTGATTTCGAGGGTTGGCCACTTGTTTCTCACTGGCGATGTTGGCGTAGGCAAGCACACGATTGCGTCCATCAGTGCGGAATTGCTTGGACTTGATGCTCATGAACTCCCAACATCATCTGCGTCTTGCAGCGCAGAGATGGTTGTATCGGAGTTGATGGCTTCTTTCATCAAGGTTGGGTGTCAAGGTGTTCCAATTGTGTTAATTGTCAGACTGGATGAACTCACCAATGATGCGGTTGCTGCACTGGCTCAGTTCGTTAATGGCAGCGATTTCGCTCAAGTTTTGTGTGGAGATGACATTGAGCTCATTGTGTCAGCAGTCCGAGACGAAGTCAAACGGGCGGGTCTCATTGAAACTAAGGACAGCTGCATCGACTTCTTTTTCTCCAAAGTCCGCCAGCACCTCCATGTTATTTTCTGTTCTACTATTGCGAGCAGCTACAACAACGAACGCGGAACCCTCTTGCGCTCTTGCCAGCGCGCATGCGTGACGTTAGCCTTGAGCGATTTGGAGGGAGACGCCTTTACGTCATCGGCTTCACAGATTTTATCTGAATCTGATATTCTGCGGCCGTACGTCGACGCCGTCTCATCTCATTGTGCTTTTGCAGCAGAACTGTTGCGCTCGAAGGCAACCAAGACTGGTGCGTTGTCTTCTTTCCCTCTCGTCTGCAACAGGTCGTTTACTGACGGGCTCAAGCTCGTTGTCGACAAGTGTGCGACCAACACGACATTTCTTTCCAACCGAATCAATCACATTGAAAAGGCATTGCAGCAGCTGTCGGCGATTGAATCGAGTCAGAGCGAGCTAAAACGGCAGCTAGACGAGGAGACCCAAACGCACGAGCGGCTACGTGCAGTCGTGGAGGATACGCGCACTCGCATCGGGCAGCTTCGAACTGAAGGAGAAGATGTGCTGGTGAGGCTGCAAGATGTTATCAACACAGCGGCTTTGCTGAAAGTCCAGTCCGACTCACTTCAAGATTTGGTCAACAAGGAGTCAGCTGATGCCGACCCGCTCTGGCGCGACGCGGAGAACTGCCTGAATAAGATTGACAAGAAGGCACTTGTGGACCTAAAAGCTGTCTCCAATCCGCCTGCTGAAATTCAGGATGTGATTGTTGCTGCCCTAATACTCCGCTTTGGTGCAAAGGAAGGTTCGTGGGCTGCTGCCAAGAAGCTTTTCGCTGCGCCCGAAAAGCTTTTGAAAGATTTGCGGATGTTCGATCGCTCGCCTTCGTCGGAGCCCAACGTTGATTTGGTCGAGTCGACGTATGCGTCAAAGGACTCTTTCTCCCCTCAAGTTCTGCGGATGCGCAACGCTACAGTAGCTGAGATGGCAGGATGGGTTCTGCTCACGTGCAGGGCATTCCGGTCTATGTCTCGCTGCTTTCCAACGCGAGCCAAGCTTTTGGAATGCAACAAGAAGTCTGAAGATCTATCAGCGCATAAAAGTATGCTACAAGAACGGAAATGTGTGATTGAAGAGAGCGTTGTGTCACTGACAGCTGCGTTCATGGCTGAGACGGAGGCTAAGGGCGACAGTGAGAGAAAGCTTGAGGTTCTTTCGACGTTGCTGGCGACATCAGAGCGGCTAACCGTTCTCTTAGAGAGTGAGAGAGAAGTGTGGAAGGACGAGCTGAGGGCGCTGAAGGAGCGGCTCCATCGCGTTGTTGGCGATTCAATTTTAGAAGCGCAGTGTGTGAATTGGTTTGGTGTCATGTCCACCAGCGAGCAGCCTTTGATTCTCGCTGAGTGGCGCAACGATTTGAAGGACAGAGAGATCCTCTTCTCCTCACACGTCTCGCCCTTGGCTAAGACTGACGCTCGTCTCCATCACCTTAAAGCTTGCCTCCCCGA
Source organism: Verrucomicrobiaceae bacterium (assembly GCA_027487435.1). Classification (GTDB taxonomy): domain Bacteria; phylum Verrucomicrobiota; class Verrucomicrobiia; order Verrucomicrobiales; family Akkermansiaceae; genus UBA956. Next base: position 48,754 of record JAIYDP010000152.1, read on the forward strand.
TGACCCTGCATATCTCCAGGCTGCCACCATTGTAGCCGAGTCCCCTCGCACGCCCTTGCTCCTCGACGATACCCTCATCGCCGTCGAGTGGTTGCGACGGCAAAGTTCGTCCGTGCGATTGCACGCCAGTGCTTCAAACTTTTCTTTTTCCTTCGAGGCGTGTGTTCAAAATGGTCTCGCCGTCGTCGTTGACCTCCTCGATGACATACCTCCCCTCCTCAACACATTCTTAACTCGCCGATGGGTCCGCCGAGGGAGGGCCACCGTCTTCAAGCTCGACGATCGCGAGGTGGAGATCGACCCGGCATTTCGCCTCTACCTCCGCCTCCCAACCGCCGTTGGGCTCTCGCGGCGCGCGTTTGTTTGGGCCAATCCTGTCCGCTTCAGCGCAAGTCTCGACGTCTTGCACGATCTTGTCATTCTAAAGCTGGCCCAGGGCTCCGACCCCGTGGCCTTCAATGCGTTTTCTTCATCCGTCGCCGATAAAGTTCTAAACGAAATCAAAGTGGTGCAAGCGGGGGATGCAATTCTGTCCGCCCTTGCCTCGGCTGAAGCAGCTTGTGTCCTCGACGACCCCGTTCTGGTCGAGCGGATCGAGAACGACTTCTACGACGCCGCTGCCAGAGCGGAGGAGATTCGCCTCCTCGCCTTGTCTGCGGCGCCGTTCGGCGCGATGAAGAGTGCTCTTCGTCCGGAGGCAGTTAAAATCGTCGCTGCGGTTGAGGCGTTTTGTGAGATGCGCTTGTCGCTTGGTCAAAGGGTCGAGGTGGGGGCGGCCATAAATTTGATCGAGCCATGCATGGCCTCTCTCGTCGACAAAGCCGAGGTCTTCCCCTCGTTTGTGCAGCTCCTCTCTTCATCTCTCCCTGCGTCGTCCCGCACGGCCTTCATTTGCCTCGTCAAGCTCCTCCATGCCGTGGCCTCAAGCGAAATCTCCGCCCAAATGCTCAATTTCATTCTCTCCGCTTCTTCTTCGCCCACTCCTCCAATCCCCAACCCCGTGCAAGATGTCCTCTCCGACAATGTCTGGGCCTCCCTCTCTGAGCTCTCCGCCTTTGCCCCATTCGAGCCCCTCCAACAAGACGTCGAAGCCGCTCCCAAGCGCTTCCGTGACGCTTTTGACGGGGATTTCCCCGACGACGCTGCGTTGCCGGGGGATTTTCGAAAGCTCTCAGACCTCCTGAGGTGCTTCATGTTCAAAGCCTTTCGTCCTGACAGACTCATCCATGTCTTGCAAGCGGTCGCCGTCAAGTTCGTCGGGAGGACCCCTTCTGAAATGTCTTCACGCGAAGCTATCGTCAACACACTGGCCCTCACGCCCATGGCCATCATTCGCTCCCGCGATGCTCTCGTCGCCGACGACGCGGTGCGCCGTTTGTCCTTCCGCCTAGGCCCGTCGTGGCCACTACAGTGGGTGGACGCCGCAAACTCAAGCCTTGATATCGTGATTCAAGAAAAGATCGGGTTAGTGGTTCTGTTCAATCTGAGATCCTGTGTTGACACGGTCCTTGCGAGAATTCTTGCGCTACGAGAGACCCTCCTCGCTCGCATCGGGGAGGGGGTCGTTCGGTTCATCCTGGTGGACAACTCCTGCGACCAGTCCCTTCGTGCGCTGGAGGGAACCTTCGTTTCCATCAACGTTGACGCATCCGACAGCTTTGAGGCTGCTCTCGCGCTGCGCCTTCGCCTCGTCGAAGAGACGCTCGCACAGCCCCACCTCTGTCACGACCTCCGCACATTCCTCATCGGCGCGTTGGCCGTTCATGCATTTTCCTGTCACGACGTACGTGTTTTGAAGCTTCTCTCATTTCCTCACAGGTTCCATCCGTTGGAGGCGCTTGCGCGGACGCTCAAGCCTTGGTTGCAGGGGCGATCAGTTTTGCTGCACGAATGGAGGAATTCTCCCTGGATGCGGTGTCCAGTTTCTCCCTTAAGTCTCTTCTCCTTCATTTCCCACAATCTCTCATCCAGTCTAAATCCCTTGCTGCCGCCGCGAAGGTACCCCCTCCTGTCGTCCCCCCTCATGCGGCAGGCTGTCTTCTCACCTGACGTACTCGAGCAATCGCTCTTCAACGAGGCCCTTGCAGCACCCAATGCACCAAACAAATTCATTCTGTTTGCTCGGCAACTTGAGCAGGAACCTCCGCCTGCTAGCCTCAACCTGTTCGGCCATGTTGTTCGCACCCGCTCCCGCCAAGACTCGTCCATTGCGAGTCTTCTCGAAGCCAATGCAAGGGCACTCCCAAACGTTGTACCGCTCCGATCTGTCGAAGAACTGGCGGGAGAGGCAATTGTCGAGCTGCTGGTAGATATCCCAACCTTCGTGGCGTAACGCTGCAGGACCGCATCCCCGAGAATAGTCTTGCTAGCCCGTCAGAGTCGGATGCTGAAGAGGGTCCTGTAGGTGCGGCGGTCGGGCGGGAGATTGATGGCTTCAATGGGCTGCTCGTGCGAGTCCGTGAGGACATAGATGCTGTCGATCGAGTTCTCAAGGGTGAATCCGACATGACACCGTCGCTGCGAGATTTAATTCAAATCCTGGTGGGCTTACATAATCATGCCATTCTTATCCCGCAGGCGGACAGGAGGCTCCCACCGCATTGGACTCCTCTCCCATATGCTTCCTGTCGCTCCCTCTCGGATTGGACAAGCCGCCTTGCGGCACATGCCAACTCATTAGCTGATTGGGTTGACGACCCAAACTCTCCAAGGCTCATCAATGTCGCACTTTTGATGCGCCCCGAGGCATTCCTTCAGGACTTCCTCCACACGACCGCCACCAAGTGCGTCGATCAAAGTATGAGCTGACGCCGAAGGTCCAACGCAGACCCTTCCGAATGGGGCCTCGTGTTTGAAATCCTGCGCAAAAGCCCAAATGAAATCACCACCGCTGCCCGCGACGGTGTTTTCATTTGTGGGGTACGGGTTGTTGGGGCGGAATGGGAGGACAAGCAAATGAATCTTGAGCGGCCGTTGGCTGCGTCTCATGTTTGATGAATTGAAGTTGGGCTGAACCCCTCAGATGGAGCCGATGCCTGTTATTTTGTTGCGCGCAGCACCTCTTGCAGAGGAAGAGCGTAGCTCGCTGGATTTTTCTTGTCCCATTTATTTAACAAACGTTTGGTTGACAAGGCGCGACGCTGACTGCTCAGGCGACCACCCCCCTGTCCTTCTCCATTCCGCTACGGACGCGCGTGAGTCCGCTGCTTTGGGAGGCTGCGGCGGTGAAGGCCGTGTTTGATGGGGTCTGAGTTTCGACCATTGCTCTGTTGTATGCTAGTGAACGTGTCTTTCATAGGAACCGAGGCGTCAACAGGACTGCTTGCTCTGCGACGCGGCATCACCAGAGGATAATGAGGAGTGTTTGCGCTCTGCTGGCTGGGAGATTCGTTGGGACAGCGGGTGCTGCTCGCCTTGGGCAACTGCATCGTCAGTGTTGACAACTTGACTCCGACTCAATTTATTAAACGACGCCATAAAGCGAAGGGCGTTGGAAACCTTCTCCGACGGGACCGACGAAGGCGGCGGCGCAATGTGGGTCATGTCTTCCACAGCTTGAGCGAGTTGAACCGACCGCGTGGCCGTAGCTAAAAGCTCCTGCCGAATCGGCACTTGCAGCTCGTCAAGCTGTGATGTGAGTTGCGCAAGACGAAAGCCAACCATAACTCCAATTTGATTGCGCTGCATCCCAACCTCCGCAACAACTCTTCGATACTCCTCAGCGAGAGACTCCAGAGTCTCCAAGTCGCGTCGAATAGACAGAGTCAAGTAGTTCAAAGCTGCTACTCGAACTCGCCGTTGGACAAGGTTCTCAACCGCGTGCTCGCAAGCCCTCTCCACGTACCGCCGCAGTTCAGAAACACGTGCGACAGCGTCGTCGATAGGGACATTCTCCGATACTGTAGAAGCAACGGGCACCACGTCAATGTCTGGTTCGAGCTCTTCAATGAGATTGGCTTCGAGCTGCGAGGAAGTGTCAGAATGGTCCCCGTCTTCGCCTCGGTCTACGTCCGGTTGCGAAAGGTGCTCGAGGGGCAGTCCCCTTGTGCGCATACTTTTTCTTCTGTTGTACAACTCTATAGTGCTGGAGACAGCGTCAGAAGACATCACCCCCTCTGGATCGTGAGAGTCTGAATTGAGATCTCCTTCGTCTCGAACATCCCGTTTTCTGCTGGACCTCAGGGGAAAAGAATTCATCGACTTTGATCTAGAATTTCCCCTTCCTCGAAGACTGCCATATCGTCCGTTGGCACGTTTGTTTCGACGAGGTACCGAAACGCCACGTCGAGGTCTCTTGACGCCTCGTGAGCTTCCCAGGATCACCTCCGCCACGTTGCTCTTCCGCTTAGATGGAGCATTTCCTTTCGGGGCGAACGCAGAATATTCTTCAGAGCTTGAAGAGATTGAGACTGCACTATCGTCTGAGAAATCATCCATCAAAGCAGATTAAAGAGTAATTAGGTAATCGGAATTTGAGAAAGATTGATGATGGCATGATTCGATTCCTGTATTGAGGGTTTAGGGTTAAGGGTTTAGTTCTACAGTAAACTGAGGCTCAGTGATGCTCTGCGGCTGGCGGCTTGCTCCAAAACTGCATCGTCAATCGCTTGTCAAAAGCAGCATTGCAACAGGGGAGGGGGGGCATTCCCGCGACGAGTCTCAGGACAAGACTTCAAAGTATTTATTGCACCCTGGGATCTGTTTTCATGCATGCATTCAAACCACTCGCACCCGTTGAAGGCTTCTAAGCCGTTGGGAAGCCCTTCGTCAACTCAAATTCTCCGCTTAGGTCCACCACGCCCTGTCGGGGCCGGTGTCAGCACCGCCTTGCTCCCTCTCGGAAGACGCTACCATCCTATCGATTTCGGAGATTTTCTTGCTCGCACTCGTTGTTCTCCCCTTTGAAAGACACAATGTCAGAGGACGTCCAGCGGCGGCGATTGCCACCTTGGGTGCGACCATTGTGTCCACGTGCTATCCTTTCGCGTGTATCTAACCCGATTTTCTCGACCTACTTCAAAAGTACTCACAAAAATCAAAGCACAAGAAGAGAAAACTGTCAATGAAGGACAGTTTACTAATTCTTGCCGACTAAGATTTGAAATACGTCACTGCCATCGCAGTCAGAGAGATCGCGACAATATCATGGCCCGCGTGGATAAGGACAGCGTTTCTATGAGTATTTTCGAAGGCGGCATGAGTAACGAACTTCGGAAGAGCAAAAAATGCCCACGCAATGAACACTGCGGCGTCAGATAACGTCATCGCTTGGGACTACCAACGACAGCAGCTTGGCAGACGGAAGAAACTGGAATATGATGGAAAGTGATCAGGATGCCCAGGGTTTGAAATGCAGAGCAAAGAAGTGCGATGGTCATTGCTGGACCCGGTTGCCCCAGCTGATTCTTCCTGACACCCAGAGCATCCATCCAAATCTTCCCAAACACAGAGAGATGATACCAGAACGAGCCAACGATCATATGAATGACCATTCCGACAAATATGAGACCCAAATCCGCGAAGGTGATAGGAAAACTATTTCCTGCTGCCATGACGTTAAATAACAATTACTCAAATTTCAACAAATGTTCAACAAAGCAATTCTGCCTGGTTTCGTCTTATTTAGGACTCGCCCGTGGCAAAGGCAACATTCCAATTGATCAAGTTTGTTTTCACAAGATTGTTTCCCGGGCCTACTTGTCGATGGCATCGGAAATTGAAATTTTTGAATCGGGGTTCTTGTCTGATTGCTCCGTTCTCTATGCTGGAAGGAACATCCAGATACATCGATTTGTGCTGATAAGAGAGAGCCAATGGTTTTATGATCGCGTTTTCCAGAATCCTGACAGCCAATCGTTCGATCTACGGAAGGTCCTGAACGTGTCTCTCGCGAACTTCCAATCCCTTCTAAAGCTTTCGTATCAATCAGTTGCAGATGAAATTGTTGATCCTGAGAATTTCTGTATTCTGTAAGGTCAGCTGCTATAGCACTGATCACGATGCAGACTGACTGCAGCACAAGAGCTCCAAATGAAACGCGTCATTTCATCCCTCTCCCATTGGTTCTCGGTTCATTTGGACATTTCGACGAGCTGTGTTCTACTCAATGTCTGCCAAGTGGCTTCCATGCGCTCACTCTTTGAAGGAGTTACATCGACTGCAACGAGACAACCCCATGTTCGCAGCCGCACGCTCTTTCGTCATCAGCAACTTTGCCGCTATCTCTGGCTATCAAAAGGTCATTTCAGCATTGCAGCTTCCAATTCTGCGGCTCATCTGGGGGGATTTGGTAGCAACTGGTGTTGCAGCTGACATCCTCGAAAAGGCAGCCGTCCTTGTTCTCGAGCAGTACGAGAAGACTGGTGCTCTCACAAGTTTTGACCTCTCTGACCAAATATCCAAGTTCACTGAGCTGTGCGCAGACAGTGCAGCACGGTTTGCGAACCTTTGCTTTAAGTTTGGGGTGAGGGAGCAGTACCGTCGGTGTATCAACATTGCCGCTTTGAAGTTCGACGAATTAAGTTCAGCTGCGTTCGTCTCAATGAAGCCTGTTTCAGCTTTGGACCTTCTGTCGTCCCCAGCTCTCAAGTACAACCATGACAATATGATTGAGATGCTGCGGTTCTATATTGACGAAAAGAACAAGGACAAGGAAATCAAAGAGAGCGCGACGCTATCGGCGCAGATGATTCAGATCCGGTTCGAGCTCTCCATGATCCTCAAGCGGGTGGTGAAAGACATCGATGAGGACACTAGCAAGAATGACGGAAAGGTTGAGTTGTGGATTCTGCTTTGACGTCAATAGGACCGAGTGTTGCTTCTTTGCAGTGAAAAGTCATCTAAGTTCAGAGACGATGTCGTTAATAAGTTGTACGCTGGCGGTATTGGAGAGGTCCATCAGCAAGACGTTGGCGTCGACATCCCTGAGGTGAGCATGATGGTGAAGTACACGGCGGTGATCCTGTTCACACATGAGCCACTGGAAAAAATCAAAGAGTTGTCAGACGCTGTGGCGTCTGTCGTTGAGGCGGGGGTTGGCGTTGTCCTTGCTCTGTACGCGATTGAGGATGATCAAGACAGGGGGCTCTGTGGCCGGCTGATGAACGCGTTATCGCCTTGTGGAGTTGGGCCAGTGAAATCTGGGAAAGAGTGCCACATGATTGTGGAGGGAGAATTTCCCGCTGAGTCCTTTGAAGCTCGTGTGGTGGATCGACTAAAATCGTTTTCAGGTGGGCCAGAGAGCGTCCACTGTGAGCTGTCTGTGAGGATTGGGGCCTCCGTTGTGTGCTGGTGGTCTGACGGCCAGCCTCTCGTCCTTCAGCGGCGTCACAAGAGTGGGGGCCGTGTGGTCGTCTTGAATGCACGGCCGATCTCAACCGACGCAAGCCCGTTCGGATGGGATCGTAGTTCTGAGGGTATGCGACTGTTGTCAAACATCGTGTACGCAATTCGTGATTGTAAATAACTGCATCCTAGTTGGAATATATAATTATACACTGAGCGCGGGATATCATAGGGTAATTCATGACAACGTCGATTAGTCAGAGGCACCCGCAGCATCATCGGCGGGGGGAGTGGATTGTGTCTCAGTGAGATTCTTGACTTGCTCCTTAAGCTGTGCATTCTGACCCAATAAGGTACGTCGAAGGAGAGCACAAACCTCGGCCTCGAGTTCTTCAATCTTCTTGAGAGCCTCAGCCAACGACATGGCGGGCTTCATTGCCGGCTTCGCCGTTGGTGACATAACAGGGGCGGCAGCAGGCTTCGTCGTCGTGGAGGCAGCGGCAGGTGCAGCACCTGCGAGGGGGGGATACTTGCCATCATCGTAAGTTCCATCACGCACGGTTCGAGCCCCGGGGCGCAATGAAATCATCTTTGGTGGCTTGTTGGCTCCCGAAAGCCATTCATCTGCGGAAAGAGACGGAATGCCAGCGTAAGTATCGCAGTAGATGTCCTCTTGGAAGTTATCACCCTTCAACATGAGCGAATGACAACTACCCCCTCCAACCTTGCGAGGAACTTCAAACTTCACTGGCTGGACAGAATTGTCCAACACGCGGAGGAAACGCGCGATCTCGGTTGTGCTGACATCAACACTTCGCTTCGGCATCATGGCACACCCACGTTGCGTTTCCTTCCCACGGAACTCCGTCAAGAAGTACTGGTATGGCGCTTCGTCCACCATCTCAAAGTACTTAATGCTAGTTTCACCCTACTGCATCAGAGACCGCAGCGGCGCGCATACTTTGCCAGCCAAGAAGAGGATCCCCGTGTCGCTGTCGTAGAAAGGCATCAAGCTTCCAGCGGAATTGTCAATGTCCGTCGAGTAGAGGGGCGACGAAGTATTACGTTGATCCCACAGCATCATCTGACGATACGCCGTCTTGGAGAACCCAACCGTCACAAGACGAGGATTGTTGCCGAGGAACAATATACGACTTGGCTTCGTTCCCTGGTGGCCAGCGAAAGTATCAGCAAGTGAGCCGCGAACATCAACGATGCGGATGTTCTTATCCTTGCAAGTAGTTGCAAAGAGACTCCCGTCAAAGTTCCAATCGAGGCATTGGATGAAATCCGGGTGAGCGTCGAAGCTCGTCGCAACAGTCTGTTTAGAGAGATCCCAGATTTTGATACTCAGATCAGCTGAAGTTGACGCAAGGATGCTGTCTGCTGACGGATGGAAGACAGTATGCAGAATCTTCTTTTGGTGCGCAGAGAGCGTCGCAGACGCTTGCAAGTCCTCTTTAAGGCCTCCGTCGGGAAGATTGTAGATCTTGAGCGTAGTATCCTCTGAACCGGTGACAACAACATCCGAATTGAAGGGGGAGAAGTCAAAGTCAATGATTTCGCCCGTATGGCCAGTCAACATAGGAGGCTTGCTGCCAAGGTCGAGGCGGCCATATTTGTCATAGGAGCTCACATAAAGCTGACCGCCCCCCCCTCGCCAGCCTACAGCAAAGTATTTTTCAGACGCTTTGATCACGTTGTTGTCAGACGCTCCAATAGCAACTTGAATGTTCTCGTAGCATGACTCTCTCTTGAATGCAGTACCAAACACATGACGGTACTAGAGCATTAGAACCATACAGAGAATGAGCAAATTCTGTTCGGAGGGACAGTCAGAGAAGCGTACCTTTGAAGCTCGGACAATCTTCGCCATGCTGTGGTGGTGCCTTGTCAAATCAAATCAAAGTCAAATCAAGTCAACATGCAACGAAAAAGAATTTTGGAAGAACTCCAAAGTTTTCTTGCCATGTGACAATTTTGACCCAAAAGCGCAAAGGTCCGATGCGGAAGTGCTGTCGGCAACTTGTAGCCTCTTGGAAGCATGCAGAGTGAACAATTTTGAGAGGATTGTCCAGCTACTCTGTCGTCAAGGTCAAAAACCGTCACAGCAGGTGTAATTTCTTTCTCATGTTGTAATTTGACAGGAACTTGATGAGGGCCTTCGAATCGCGTGTGAGCGAGGAAACATTTTTGTTGCAAAATTTCTTGTCAGCTACGGGGCCAGGATTAATGACCAAAGTGGATCTGTTAGAAGACCTACTTGTATGTTCTCATCCTACAGATTCAATCCACTGCGTTGCACCATGCCGTCGCTTCGAAAGATCAAGATCTTCTGGAATACTTAATTGAGCAAGGTGCGGACGTGAATGCTAGGGACCTCTCCGGAAATACCCCATACGACCGCGCCATTGTTCGTGGATACAAGCGAATTGCACAATTCATCCAGAACCATGGAGGTCTACCGAGCAGAGCCATCATCCCGCCAGTTGTCATCCAGAGGGATGTTGTGGACTTGACAGTGGACCACACGGTGGCACGAAGCTTGCATGGAAGCGTTAGCCTACAGAATGTGCCAAGACAGTTTCAATCCTTGGGGTATTGAGAATCCTTGGGACATGTGTCACTTTGAAGAGCCGCCATCATGTTTTGATGCGCTGCTTATTATTGCATTGATATTGCGTCGTGGGTCGTGAAGCTGAAAGGAAGAAGATACACTTTCGACTGAACTGGTCGGTGCTGTCGACAGATCAAGTTTAAAAGTAAAAAGCTTTTTCCAAACTTTCGAGTCAGATGAGGTAGCAACAGATGATCGCAATAGCTGCCCTCTTGCTTTCGTTCACCCTCATGCAGGGGTCCTGCTCAACTCTGTCTGAAAAGTACCGCCTTGCGCGTTGTCGCGGATGAACGTTCAGGTACGGTCCCGTCGCAAACGCCGTTGCGGATGTCCTGCAGAGCGCCGCGTGTCGAACTCTAGGCGCCTCCAGATCGCTATTTGCCAGCTGCGAGTCCCTCGTGACGTTTGATGAGGTAGGGGCCTTCTTTTTGCCGTTTCTGAATGCCGTCGGTGTTCGCGGTGCTCGAGCAGCGCGGCGTGTTCACCATCCAAGAGAACGTCAGCTTTTCTGAGCTTGCAGCCTCCAACGCTCAGCTCATTGAGGGCATATTCAATGACCTTGCCGGCATCGTCAATAAGCATCGGGAATCATTGGAGACATCGTTTGAATCGAGTCCGACGCTGGGTGCCCTGTCCTGACCTTAACAGACTTCGTGATGCCAGACATTTATCTCACTGGGCTCGATTCGCTCACGCAGCAGCGACGCGCATGCATCAAAGCCGGAAATTCTTCTCAGTCTTGTTGGGAAACCTTTCAACCCGATTTCTCGTCCACGTCAAAGCGATTCCTACCAGGCGCAAGCAACATGACCTCCCGCCCATTCAACCGCATCTTTCCGACAGAGGTTGGCAAGGTCCGCGTCAATAAACGCGCAGGTCGCTGAAGACATTTCGTCCGTTCACTACCCGTCCAGTGTCGACTACGAGGAGATCTGGCTGTCGCGGCTGCTAAACGCCTCCTTCCCCCTTGAAGATCTGTTCAAAGGAGTTCTCAAATCAAGGGCAGATATCCGTTACCAGCGGTTCGTGTCATCACGCGGAGGCGCGAGGGAGTTCCCCGGCCATTTCCGCAGCCGGGACGAGGACCTTCGCTTCAGCGCGACGTACCGCAGCGCCTCCTCTGCTCCAAAAAGCGTCATCCTCATCATCGACACGTCATCGTCCATGCATCATGAGCAGAAACTAACCATCGCTCAAGTTGTTGCCCTCGGCTCTGTCTCACCCCTCGCAGAGCGTCGCAGCGACAATCCTCAAGTCCCTCTCACCGGCAGACCTCTTCGGCGTCATCTCGACGTCCCTTGACACGCCGCCATGCAGCTCGTCAGTTCTTGTCGCCGCCACAAGCGACGCCATCGCAAGTTCCACTCAGTTTCTCCAATACTTGGCTGCTGGCAAAGTTTCGTCTCATGAAGCGGCGATATCTCGTGCAATCTCCCTCATCGACGCAACAAAGGTCGCACTTTCCGGACAGGGCGGATTTCTGCCTCATCCATTTGTTTTCGTGATATCGGATGGGTCATTTTCAGTGACAGATTTCAGCTCCTTGATGGTGATAGCAGCGCCAGTCTGAAAATAATGCCGCAGCGGCTGCGCACCCTTTTCAGCCCATCCACGTACTTTTTCTTCGCAGCCGTTGGCCTCGTCGCCAACGACGCCGTCATGCGCGACTTGAGCTGCTCCCAGGACGGTTACTTCCTCCGGTACCCCCCCACCCTTTCCATCCCATCCTCACCATCGCCAGTTTCGACAAGTTCTTCCCCCCCACACAACTCAACCCCTACTACAACCTCCTCGACCCCTTCTTTCAGCTCGCCGCTGCCGCGCTGGCGTCTGACGGCACTACGCCGCCGCTTGCCATCGCATCCCCCCCCAGCATGTTCGACCGCGAGATCGTACTCACCCTCTCATCCCCCGCATTCGCGATGAAATCGCGCCGCGTTCCTCTGTTCTTGGGCGTTGTGGAGGTTGATGTCGTGTTCGCCACTTTCGCTGCGTATTTGGGCGATGAGAGCGCCGGCATCGACGCGAACAGCACCCTCGTTGCGCGAATCGTCGCGCTGCCCAAGTTGCCACATCCTGTCAAGAAGCCCATAATTTTCTGCGATGCGGGGGATGTTGGTGCTGTTATTTTTAACTCCGAGATATACGACGCGTATTTTATCAGACGCGAGGACATCATGCAGACGATGGCAGACATGTCGAAAGTGCGTGCGATACGTCTTGCTACCTTTTTTCTTCCAGATCATGTCATTGTTTCATGTGGTTGTCATTGGAATGCATGAATGTGACCGAATCATTTCGATGTGAGGGCTCAATGCCAGTTGCAGCGCCATCCCTCACGCCGCCACAGCACCAGATCATATCCGCGCTCTTCCCCTCGTCTTTTTTCCTCCCGCAGCATGTCCTCAACGACCTCTACGTCGCCTCTTCCGCCTCACGCCTCCACGACGCCGCTGGCACCGCCGTGTCCGGTGACGTTGCGTCCGCCGTTCAGTTTGTCCGCTTCGCCTCAGTCGGTCTCACTGTCGTCTACGTCATCGACACCGAGGCGTTTGCGCTCGAACTTCGCGACAACGCAACGTTTGGCCGCTTCGATGCTATTTTCGACGGCATTGGCTTGGACATGCTCTGCCCCTTCCCCTACGCCGACGCGTCCACCCCTTGCGCCTTGCCACCAACGCGAATCCCTTATGCTTCTCTAACGAACGGAACGGATTTCAGTTATGTCGAAACGCCGCCGCGGCTGTTTGAGCGCCCTGAGGACATCATCCAGCTGCCGACGTGCGCTAATGATTCGGATTGTGCCGCCTTCCGCAGCGTCCGCGATGCCGTTGCGAACATCTCATGTTTGATGTCTGCAGCGTGCCCCAACGTCATCGCTGGGGGCCTTGAGCGCGACGCTCAACAAGGGGTACTGCTCTCGTCGTCCATGGCGCCGACGCTTGTCGAGCTCCTGAAAGCGTCTAAACGCAGCTCCCTCCCCTCATACGCCGTTGGAGTCTTCTTGACCGCATCAGGCGTGCATCGCTTCGTTGCTGACGGCTCCATGCAGGGCCTGTCGGTCCTCTTTGACTCCATTGAGAGGCCGAGCATTCGGTTGGCATCGCAAGTACCAGACACTGTCTTCGTCTCCGCTGGGACATTCGACGCTGCAGATATCGCCATTTCGATGGCGGCGAACACAGCCCGTGAGCCTTTTGTTGAAGTCAACGCCGTTGCACACGCAGAGTTTGCCTTTGCAGCCTTTGCGCAAGGAGTGAAGGACCAGATCGTGTTTGCAGACGCGGAGATATCCATCCACGTCGCGTCTCGGTTCTGTTTGGTCGAGAGGACGCCAGACTTGCGGTGCTACGTCCTAACCCACGATCTCAAGGTCGTGCTGTCGGCCGAAGGGAGCGCCTTTGAAGACTTCGGGGCTGTGGAGCCCTCAATTTCAACGGAAATGATGCGGCGTGGTCTGATCAGGGCCGAGGTTGCGAGAGATGCGCTGACTCGCAGCGCAACGACGTCGTACGTTGCGGCGGTCGGGGAAGAAGTCGAATTTCGCACGAGCAAGGTTGCACCGTCCAAACCCCCTCTAATTCGAGCAGGGGCACGTTTGGATCAAGCCCATCGAGAGCATGAACATCATTTTCGTCGCGATCGAGTGGACGAAAGGGGCTCCAGTGGTGCCGCTGTTTTGCCTCGTTCCGTCGGGTGACTGCGGGTTGCTGCTCGCCCCGTTCAGCGTCGTGGAAGCGCAAGCTTGCTCTGCTGGATTGACGCCAAGGAATCCGTTGCGAGTCATGCGGCGGCCGTTTGAGGTGGGCATGTTGGAGTTTCTGCGGAGCGTTTCGATCGTATGTGTCATTGAAGTTCCATTCTATGTTAAGGTAAGAAATGTCTGAGTAGGCGCTGAGACAGAAGGTAGCTGAGATAGTGGTTGCTCTTTCATTAGTGATGGTGGCTCTCTATTTCTTCACGTCTGGATTTGTTGGGTTGCATTCGAATCAGAAGAGTAGGAAAGAAACCCGAAAAAAGAAGGAGAAGGAACTCCCTATGGGAATTGATGATCTTCGGGTAGCTTTAAGCGCACATGTGGATGCTATGAGAGCAGTAAGTAAGTCACTGTTTCGGGAAAGGGAACTGCAAGAGTCTTCTGTGAACTTAGCGATGATGAGAGCACTTCGCTTGAAGGACGAAGTCGAGGAGCACAAAGAAAGTCTGGATAACTTGAGCACAGTATTGAATGGGATCCAAGCGGTCCAAACAATTTGTTCTGAGAACATGCGGAAAGTTTCCTCCGTCCATGAAAAAGCTTTGTACAAATGACTTTGTTAAAATTCAGGAATGAATCCTTTCGCTCGAATTTTGACTGCGACCATAGCTTGTGGAGTACCCGCGCTCCTCATTCTTTATTTCATCATCGGGACTGATGGCAGCACCATTGTTCGGTTCTCTATCGGTGTGGTGCTCATCCTCGTGGTCATTCTCCTCGTTGGCGTGCTGTGCTGCAAGTATCTCGACAAGAGGCCTTTTTCGGATCTTGGTTTTAAGGTATGCTTGTAGTCTTTGCGTCTTACATGTACCTGTTATATGATTTTCGATTTAAAATGCCCCATTCGCTTTATTTATTCGCAAGCTTCGACGCCACACGTTTTGGCTCGACTTGATGTCTGGAGCCATTTGTGGCTCCACGGGAATCCTCATTGCTCTCTCCCTCATCTCGGCGTGTGTACCAATGCAAATTTACGCTCAGTCCGTCAACAACACGGACCTTCCGCTCTCCATTGCGATTTTAGTCGGAACTGTCGACTACATCGCCATCGCCATCTACGAGGAGGGCGCATTCCGTGGCTATTGGTTGATCAATTTGATTGAAGGTTTTGTCTCGTCAACCTCGCGGAGGCTATCATCGCGCGCAAGAAGCCGCCTCGCACTCTTCGCATCCCCTCTCATCTCTTCGACCGCTTTCATGGCCTATCACGCGCTTCTCGGCGGTGCCTCTGCCCTCTCAGACGCCCTCATCATCGTGTACGGGACTATCCTCTGCGTATTTGCAATCATCTGCGGCGACTTAGGCCTCGCCATTGGCTTCCATTTCGGTTGGAACTTTGCCGAGTCGCTCATTTTTGGAATTCGAAACAGCGGCATGCCCCCCTACGCGGCGCTGCTGACCGTGTCCTACGGCGACGACGCCCGTTGGTGCACAGGAGGTGCGTTTGGAGTGGAAGGAGGTCGGTATCTGAGTTTCCGAATTATTTACTTCTCGCAGGATTGGCAGGCGTTGTTGGCTTTGCGAGCGCGTCGGTCGTTGCGCTGGCGTTTCAATATTTTGTCCAGCGCAGGCGAAAGTGCGTCCATCGACAAATCGAAGCAAAAATCTCGCATGTCCCCCTCGTTTCCTCCACCGAGTGCGAGCCTGCCATGGCCAATATGAGCGGCTAGGATCTCAAACTCGATACCGACCTAGTTGACTCAGGGGTTGAACTCCTTTCCATTCTTTCGCCCCCTTGACTTGTTGCCCCGCCTCGGTCCCCTGCCCGTTGTCAGGTCCGTTTCGGTGTGACTAACTTATTTGATTGTCTCGGATTTGATGTCGGCTGTTGCGGAATGGACTGCGGCAACGTATAAGGGATTCGATCCTTTTCGCTCCATTGAGGAGGAATGTAGACGTGCTGGCCCTCCAATGTGCCTCCGGCTCCGGTCAGCTCGGCGATGAGGTCCAAAGTGTGACCATCTGCAGACTCGCGAAGGATCTGTGCACTGGAGACGTGGGCGCTGCAGAATCAGATGACGTGAGGGTTTGTCACATGTGGTGCAGCATGTAAACGCCCGGTCCCAACGTGCTCATCTTGTTGATGATAGATTCAACTGCCGCGAATCGTTTCCCTGCTCTGCAGATATCAAAAGCTGGGTCAATATCAAACCTACGCATCGACGGCTCGCGGAGGAATTGATGCAAAGTCGAACAAAGTGGAGGAGAGAAGTTCACTGCGAGATGCGTCCACATTGCCTACGACTGTGACTTACGCAACGACACATGCCTCGAACAAAGCGAGATATCGCCGCTGGGTAAGCAAAAGCTCTTGGCGTAGAGGTGCAGCGACTCCGTATTCGTCAGCGAATCCCATGCCCCGAGCTGTCGGTGAAACTCAGGTTTCACAACGATTCCGCAACGTCGAGCCTGTTCGTGAGTTCTGGTCGGACGTTTCATTACCCCGACGACCCCGTAAACCCTTTGGCGTACAAGGACTTTCTTCGTTCCCACCTCAAATTCGACGATCGCGTGCGAGTCCCCTTTGCCCTCAGACTCACAACAGCAGTACAAATGACTCCTTCCATCGGCTGATTTTGCTGGAGGTGGTTGCTGAGTGTCCGCGAGAGTGCACCGCAGCGCAGCCTATCTTTTGTTACGCAACATCGACGACAGTTGCAACTTTGTAAAACGAACAATTCTTTTGCCTTGCAGTGACCTTCTTGGCGATGAGGGGCTTATCAAACACAACAAGGCGCCGCCCTAAGAAGTTAGGACTTGCAGCGTAAGGGGGACCTTCGTGTGCAATGACCGAGATGGGGATGCACCAGCCATCCCGGAATTGTCTCTCCATCAAGGTTACAAACTCAGACGTCCGAAACAGCGCCGAGAATGCACTTGACGTCATCAAAACGTCAGCAGCTCGATCGGCAGCGACAGTAAGACTTGCGTGATCTTTTGACAAAGGCCCTTGCAACTTGGATTTGTAAGCTGTGAAAGAGAGGCGAGCGGACCCTTTTGACGAGGGAGTCACTGAAGCGACCTGACTGAGACCTTGCAAAGTACGCGTCCGTCGTCGGGACTCGATGAGGGCACGGTGCATCGAACGAGAGTCGAGGGGGGGGACCACCCTGCTGGATGAGAGGATCGGGCAGTTTGCCAACAAAAGATGCAACAATGATGGGATCATGTGGTGGAGAGATGGCGTGATCAACGGAGAGCGGGCTGACAGGTCAGTCGAGATAGCAGGGAAGAGCACAGGACATCAACGAAACTGTATCTGGAGGGATAGGATGCCAATATGATCGCAATGACGTCTGAAAAGTGCGCCTGAATCGAATGAGATGCACAAGTAATGGCCATGAATAGCAGGAAGAAGCACCGCTCACCATCAAGGCCCTGTCAACGTTCTGAATCGTTAAAACAGAGACACAACTCTACCTGGTCAATGTGCTTCAAGAAAGAGAGGATGGCGCCTCGGTCTGCAGGATCACACGCGCATGAGCAAAGCCAGCACCTTTTCGAAAGAACTCCTGCTGCTCCGCATCAACTTTATTGCGCAAGAACGCCATGGTCGCCGTGTCTTGGGCTGAGAGACAAGATGCCTTTACAATTAAACAACGCAATTGAACGTCAACGTCGCCGGAATTTGATTCGATCAAAGATTCGATGCGCAGGAACTCGAGGTGCTCTTGTTTGCTTAGCCTCGACGTTGCGTACTGAATGGTGAGTTCTTGGAACTACGAGGCCAACCACTTGGCTTGACCCAATTCCAATTCCAGCGAGGCTCTGAAATTGCTGAGAGCTACATGTGTCAAAAAGACTCCCCCCTTTGAAACGCATCATCTTGCAAAGTCATCGCATGGCCAGTGTCTGATTTCTGCAGTTTCTGCGCTCTGGAAGGAGAAACTGCAACACCCATATCTTTATGATTCGCAGGTTCTGATAAAGCGACCAGCAGCGACTTCATTGCAGTGCGAAGCTTCTTCTGTCCGACAGACACAACGCTGTAGGTCTTCTGGGAAAAGAAGGGGATCGAATTATCAATAGACGAGTTGATAAGTTGTAATGGAGGAGGATCTATTGCAGATCCTGACGCAAGCGTTGGGGAGATGAGCGCAGGCCTTGAGTCGATGATCTCAATGATCTCCTCCATAAATTTGGTTAAAAGTACAATTTAATAGGTTGGTTACAGGTCACAGAAATTGCGCCCACAGTCCCAGTGCTTCTTTTGCCGAACCCTCAGCGCTATCTCGAATCTTTCTTTCCAATTCAAGCAAGAATACGGCGTTGCACACTGTAGAGTCAGCATATACAGCGTCTTGCAAAACTGGGTTGCCTTCGATGCAACTACATGACGAAGAATCTTCTGCAACGACCCCAACGTTGCGCTCAGAGACAAGTCCAGACGCAATGGCGTTGCAAATCTATGATCAGACCTCGAAACTAGTTGAAATACTGGATTTCCGTCAACCGAAGTCAAGGTGGCGATTTTTCTGGGAATTGTCGATATGAATTCAGCATACTCGGACTTTGAAGTCAGCCAAACCAGCCCCTGAAATACAAGGTCCGAAATTGGGTTTGACCTACAGTCGAGCGAGCTCAGGCGGCAGAGTTTCGACAATGTAGCCACATCGTCAAGCGATTGAAGCAGATTGAACGAGATGTTCAATTCGACTAGTTTAGGAGCGCTGAGCAACCCAACATTCACAAGCTCTCGTAGTCCGCATCCCTCAAGGGCCAGCTTTCGCAAAGTTGGTGGGACCTTCGCATAAGGGACGCACTTTTCAACGAACCGTCAATGCCTCAGAGCCAATCTCATTGTAGGACAAATCAAGGACGAGTAGCCTGGAGAGGTACCTAAAGTCCGGCAGCAGTTTCAGATTCGCGGCGGGTGCATGTAGCGCCCGGATGTGGCGCATTTCGGCTACTGACGGCAACGGCACGAATGACCGTTCCATCGTTAGCTGGACAAGTTTCTCTCGCGTAGATTCGCTCTTTGCACGGGTAAGAGACATAGAGGTGGGCTTACAAGATGAAATGCATCGCTGTGACACTGAAATACAAGAAGACCTTCGGCTCGGCAACTTTCTGCAGCAGTGCGGAACTCCGCATCTGATTTGCCTGATATTGTGGCTATCTCTAGCTGAGTTTTCTTCAAGCGGTCATACTCTTCCGCATCAGACAAGGAGCCTCCATAAAACGATCTTAAATGGCCCCATGGATCTGCGACCTCAACAGCTGCAACGACCGGGTGGTGGCAGACGACCTGTGAGGAGGGAGTAGCCGCCTTAGAGATAGACTTCTTCATTGCGACTGGAGCGGAGGGCTTTTTGCTGACAGTCTTTGAGGCCTTGACGTTTTTCTTCGCTGGGGCTGACATTAGTCAGAAATACAGGTCAATTGTACACGGTGGAGCAGGTCGAAGGCATTCTTGTGATATTTGCATCCGAAATCTGTCGAGCGCAGGTCGATCTCGAGGTCATGTACTGTCGAGTAGAGCTGATGTTCTAGTCGTCTCGAGCTGAGCTCTCCTTTCAGTTTGAACGCTGTAGATTCAGTCCGACACGGTCTTCTTTATTCTCACGACGACAGCGGTTGATATTCTC
The DNA here is from genome assembly GCA_027487435.1 of Verrucomicrobiaceae bacterium. Lineage (GTDB taxonomy): Bacteria > Verrucomicrobiota > Verrucomicrobiia > Verrucomicrobiales > Akkermansiaceae > UBA956. The sequence continues at coordinate 68,000 of JAIYDP010000152.1, forward strand.
GGCGATCAATTACAGCTTTCAATGCTGAGTCCATCGTTACCGAAGGATGTCGAAGCTTCTCTGAGCAGCTCTTTTGCAAAGAATTGCCGTTCGACAGGGCACCTCGCCTCTGATTCCCTCAGTGACATCCCTCTACGGCGCAGTCGTGACTCTTGTCCACGACCTAGACGCCTTGCCTCCAAAACCTTCTCCTGATTTGCGAAAGTGTTGTTTCCACTCCGTCTTGTGTGTCCTCGACCACATCAACAACCCAACTATGTACTCTTCGAACGTGGCGGCATGGGCGGCTGAGCTTTCTGTTTTTGGCTTCCTCGCTGCCGCCCCAAGATTCATTGCTCTCTACCTCGAAGGGCGCCCCCAGGACGTTCGGTCCTATCTGACCGCTCATCGAACTCGCTTCGTTGACGTCGACAAGCGAGGCAAGCCATGCAAGGAGAGACTGCTCAGCGTTGTTGCAGAGGGCAGCCTCGAGAGCATCTCTAGCGAATTTATCATTTCCCTAACCTCGTCGTGTGAATGGATTGCCCAACAGCTTGATGGCAAACCGTTGCTTGATGAGTTCCGCAAGATCTCAGGGCACGGGGTGTCACAAAGTTTGTACAAAAAGTGCTAACATTAGCTAACTCCAAGAAATGGGAGCCTGGGAAAACTCTGCGGCGGTGCAGTACGACCGCAACGCCCGACTGAAGCTGTAGATGTTCTGAGATTTGAGTGCTATCGGCACAATGGGCGCTGATGAGCTGAAATCTCCTTCTCCCACACCCGTGACCGTCCATTCTTTCTCGTGCCCACACAAAACAACGCCCCACTTGTTCTTCGCAGGAGGTTTCGCCTCGCAGTCCTGCACTAGCGAAGAGGACACGATGCTGTTCACCCAGAGCAACTTCGCGCCCTTGTCCTTCGCCTCTACATGCAGCCTCTGGACTGCCGCGCGCCGCTCGCCCATCGGCCAACAGTCGAAGAAAACGACAACAACTTTCGTCTTTTTTGTCGTCTCGATCTTTTCTTTGGTCGCCAGCAGCCTCCACTCGCGCCGCAAGTCAGCCAGCGCCTTTGGCTTGGCGCCAAATTGCACAGGAGAGGACACCAAGCTTCCCGTTAGGATGCTGTCCACCACAACGACGGCAGGTTCAGCCTTCGAGAGCACGGCATGTGCAGCATCTCTGATCGCCTTCGTTGAAGATCCTGCGCAGTCGTCGAGAGTTTTCCCAAAGCAAACGAGAGAAGCGGAAGGGCTAAACTTCGCAACGAAGTCTCTGGCCGCGACACTGCTTTTGGCATCTGTGGCAACAAAAACTCGCGGAGCATTTTGAGGAGGCCTTCCAAACGCTTCCTCTACCCCTGAAAGAGATGCAGAGGCTACGTCAGCGGCGGTCGATGGGCTGAGGGGTCATGCGAGGGATCAAATGGGGCAAACATATATCTTCGTAAAAACAAAATGGCCGCAACGACGACGGCAAAGCCGATGGCAGTTGTCCTCGTGAGACTGAGCCAAGTGGACGCATCTTCAGTCGTTTCGGGTAGCAGATCAGTCGTGAGGTCCACTGCTGTAGTTGACGGCTGTAGTGTTAATACAAAATACAACAACACATCGAATATGGTTCTAATGCATATGAAGGGCGTACCGCAGAACGACGTTCCATCATGTCCAAAAACGCATCAGCAGGAGTCTTATCCTTTTCGACTTCACAGAGAAGGGCCCCTTCCTTGTCGAGAATACAGAAATACCTGGGTGATTCTCCAAGGGCAGTCTGAATCTTTCTGTGTAGAATCGTCTGCAATGAGGTCGAAGCAAACAGCATTGGCAGCTCGGCTTCAGCAGCGCCAACTGCGACAGACTTCAAATCAGACACGTTCAGCCGAGGTGACTTCGTCACGTAGAGCGCGTAAAGATCGGCAGAGAAATCAGCGGCCGAGAGGGGAGACAGCGACGACGGAGACGACATGGAGAGCTCATGGAAGGCGTCGAGGATGTCTGCGCGAAGGGCCTTGCCAAACTGGACGCGCAGCTCGCCAAGGACAGATGCAAATGAGATGAAAGCACTCTCGCCATCAACGCGGGCACCGACTAAGGACAGCCCCTCAGCGGCCAGGGCATCTCGAAGCTGAAGGAGCTTCCCCTTGTCGGAGAACACAGCGCTGATCGTGACGGAGCGAAGCTCCTCAAGGGCGCCGCACGCGATGAGCGCAAACTGCGACGACATGTCGGGGATATAAGCGATCGCTCGGATGGCTCCGACAGGCCTCCGAAAGGCTTGGAGGGCAATGTCGAGTGGAGGATTGAATTGCAGATGAGTTGCAATTGTCTGCGCAATGACCATTGCAGTGCAAGTAACACAGCGGGTGAGGAGGTATTCAAATGCCTTGTCTTCGTTGCCTAGGGTATTGAATGCCTTTTGATAGTAACGAAGGTGCTCGGGGTCATCAGTCTTCGATTTCAACTCCGCCAGAGTACGTCTCAGGTCTGCAGACTTCATTGTCAGCTTACTCTGCAACGACAAGCGAGTGAGCCCAAACAGGCGAAAGAAAGAGGGTTCCAAAGGCGTGTGGCAGTCGAGGATTTTGGCAATGGGGATTCGAGACCAAGTCCCACGGTGAATGAGTAGCATCGTTGGCAAGTTGTACTTGTGCCTCTCCTCTTCCCGATCCCAGACTTCGTCGAGATACTTGATAAGCTGCGCTGAATGGATGCCAAAGTTGGCCCGATAGAATGGGATGATCTCACCAAGAACAGTGGCTGCGGAAGTCACATTGTTTGGGGCCACGAACTGAAATACCTATTTCATCGAAATGAGGTGAGAACTTGACGCAATCTTCCGAATATTCCGAAAAGATTTGAACGACAGCGGTTGTCCCGCCGTGAATCAAGTCGTGCAACTCATCGGGAACAAGACTGCGGACAACGCTTGAAATGGACGTCTCTTCCTCCACCATTGAATCTGAATCATACGCAGATTTCTTTTCGGGATCGGATAAAGTCTCATAAGCCTTCGCAACTTTTTGAAATTGTTCAACGCATTCCGAGCAACCCTTGTTCTTGTCAGGATGACTACGGAGTAAGCAAGCGAAGCCACAGATACTGTACAGTTGAAGGGCAAGTTGCCTGTAAGCAGATTTAACCTCCTGAGGAGATGAGAGTCGGGAGACGCCTAAGATAGCGTAGTAATCATCAACCTCCTCGCCTCGACTAGTCCTCCTAAACCCTACCGACAAATATCGGTTGGCGATAGCTGCAACAACGATAAAAACAGCCACTGCCACGGCATTAGAGGAAAGACCAGCTCGTTTCTCTGTGCTGGCCACAGGTTGCAGAGGACTCTTTTTCTTCCCCATTTTTGGTCTAACTGAGAAAATAGAGTAATTTGTTAAATTGCAAATTTGAGTATGGAATTCACAGAATCCATTCGAGTGTCAGGGCCAGTCGTGTATTCTCCGAATTCTAATGTTGGCCATGAAGCAAACCCTTTGATATCCTAGCTTATCGCTGTCGCTATTGATAATCGAGCAGTTGTCCATGATGTTCACTCAGGCCAGATTGTTCGCGTAGCTGCGCTCGGCGACGCTGTCCAGGTCCACCTTCAATTTGTTGGCACTCACTCTCTAGCATATTTCTTGGTCTCTGGACTCGAACTATCTCCTACTCTGCTCTTTTAAAAGAGGATCCGTCCTGGTTGGCATCAACAACGATGCACTTACTCTCCAGGTCATATCCCTATCACAACCCGATTGGTTCTGTAAAATTGAAGAAGGCCCCGCAGGGTTATGCTACTCTCGATTTTCTCCCAGTGGCCTTAGCATCATCAACGTGAACGACTTAAAGGCCAGTCAGAGCGAGTGACCTGTGACGCGATCAGGTCCGCATGACAATGTGGTCGCTTGAGACGAGGTCTGCAAGCTATCTCAAAAACCCAAAGTTCTATTCAGCTGGGCTCGATTTCAGCGACGACGGGTCCTTCATGGCTGTTGCCGAGAGAAAAGATTGTGCCTCGCGCCTCCCCTCCCCGCCTCATGGCGCGCAGGCAAAGACTCGATCGCCATATTGGCGACAGACACGTGGGAGGTGCTGAACCGATTCGCAACCGCGACAAGAGATCTCGTAGACATCAAGTGGGTTCGAGAGAGGGGCATCCTGGGCTGGGACACAAACTTGCAGGTCAGGCCACCTCCCTCTGCGCGTATTGGCTCGCCAAGGGCTCGCCCCCCCTTGGAGATTGTGCTTGTGACGCTGCAGTACCTCGTTGTGATGTACTCTTTCGACGGTCGACTCATCGGTCGCTACAGCGCCTACGCCAACGCCCTTGGCGTGAAGGCGATTGCAATCTCTCCACAGCCGCAAATTCTTGCGATCGGTAGTTTTGATAACAAAGTCGCGCGTGTGCTTGCACGTGTAACCGTGCGCAGGTTCGTCTTGTCAACACGATAACGTGGGCACTCATCGCAGAGCTGCCTCACACATCTTCTGTCTCGCCGTCGGAATCAATCGTCCCACTGCTGTAGACGATAGGTCTGACGTCAACAGGTTGTCTATGCTGAAAAGGACATCAATGGCATCCATTTGGACCCTCAAGTTGAGGAGGTTGTTGCGTCATCATCGATCAAGACGACTTGTCGCCCCCTCTCATACTGCCCTTATCCCGCAGACGTCCTCTCTCGTGCAACAACTTCTTTACCTGTGGCCAAGCAGCCCATAGGAAAACCATCCAAAATTGGCGTCGGCGACGTCGCCATCAGTGGCGACGGACTTTTTGTTGCAACCCGATGCGGTTTGGCGCTGATTGCTTTTAAAGCTGAGGGCCCGCAGACTCATTTCCTAACGCCGTTTGGATCTGGAACGTCGAGACGCTCAAACTCGTTTCTGTCCTCGTCCAGCTCACTCCTGTCCGCACGTTTGCTTGGCACCCTGTAAGCCGAGCGACAGCAAATCTGACGCCGGAGAACGCCCTCAAGTTGATGATTTCGACCGCCTCACCGGCGCTGTTCTTTTGGACAGTCGACGGCGCGTCGTGTGTGCCAATTCCCGGGGGTTTTCGTTGGTGGTCATTTGTAATGCTGCAGATGATTTGGTTGCCTATTCAGCTGAGTGGGCGAGGTAGCGTGCTGACCTCGGGATGATCTGACAAACCAGGGATGGCCAAAGCATTGTGGTTTGTGACAGGGACAAGTTCCGCTTCGGCTTCCCACAGCTTTAAGCTACCGCACGTGAGTCGAAGATGATGTACTCTCTATGTACTTTACCAGTATTGATGTGTGTGCAACTCCTGCTCGCAATTACTCTGGCGACAGTTTCATGGGCCGACGGCAAATCGCATACAGGCTTGTCCACTCCCGGTACAATTCACCGGACTGCATGTGCTGTTTTCATTGAGTTGAGAGATATTTCTTTTGGCTGATTGTGCTGTGACGGAGGTTGGATGAGAAAACATCAAGCGGGAATGGGTGCCGAGGAGAAGGGTATGGCTTGGACTAGAGTACACGACTAACAACACGACGAGAAATCGGCACCAAGGGCTACAATTTGGTCGCACAAACTGCAGATCCAGCTGCAAGACAGACAGAGGAGCGCATCGGCGGAACTTCGTCGGGTCCCTGCGGTGTGAGGGGTGCTGCCAAGTGCGCAGCAAGTACGGAGCCACCGTTAAGTTGCCTGAAAGCCGCTTCTGCGACGCTGTAGCGATTGACCGCGTCTCGAGCGCTCTCACCCGCACGCAGGGGGTAGAGATTTCCTAATGCAATCGGCACGCCCACGGTAATGTCGTCAGGCCGCTGCATCTCCGGCGAATTCAGACCCCTTTTTGATTCAGATGGTACGAGAAGAGACTCGCCAGAGGATGAACCAAGAGGTCCCGACACGCGTTGCAATGGAGCTGAGGCTTTCGCCTTGGGCGGGGCAATATTGGCACCTGCTGCTTCAGAGGAGGTACATTCGGTTGAACAGTTGAACGTCAGCAACGAAGCAATGCGGAAGGCAATTCGGTGAGGCTGTGCGAAGACAGAACTTGGACGATGAACCTGCGGTCGAGAGAGAGGCTGTCCAGGTGACGGTCACGTTCTGAAGGCCTGGGTTCTGTTTGTGAGTTCAGGAGAGAAATGTGGGACAAGTCGATGGAGGAGACGCAAATGCCCACCGAATACTAACATACTTGGAGGGCAAAGTCTTGCGACGGAGTGGTTATGGACATGGAGGCCCCTTGAGGACCTTCAGACAACGAGACGAACTCAGTGACCTTCAGGATCACTCACAGAAGGCGGAATAGAACCGAAACATAGACAGAGTATGAAAACTGGCAGCCGGGGATCACGCGCTGCACTGAACTGGGGACTCCGACTACTCTTCCATCCTGGGCCTGTGAGTCGTCCGTCAAGCCCTCCCCTTGCCTTCACGACAAGAGGCCTCCACTGGTAGGGGCAAAGGGATTCTTGCCCTAAAGTTACCACAGCACCTAAGCTGTAAGAAGCACGGAGCAGAGCCTCACAGGCGCACAACAAAATCAAGTGGCGAATGGTCGCCATCAATTTAACAACGATTTTCCACCCTTTTTAGAAAGGGTTCATGGAAACAACATGTCTGACGATTACGAGTAGGACTCGGCCTGTTGTGTTCTGATGTCGCAGTCCTGGAAGTCCGCCTGGTATCATCGCTATCTACAAAGGATCCCTGCGTGCGGGTCAAGTCTCCTGATGAAGTTTGGACAACGAGCACGAAACAATCTCTTGCGTTTAATGAGACTCACGTTTTGTAACGATTGAGTTTGTTTTGATTCACACGAAAGTGAGCTGAAGCAGTTGTGTGATTGCGTTGACGTGGAGCTGTTGGACAACGTATACAACATCGTCTCTGTGTTGAATTTCTAGGGCATCAGCCTAATGGGTGCTCGAATCTCCGTAAAAGTGAATCAGCGGACAGCTGGGAAAGATGGCTGGTACAAGCTCGTCGCCCGCGTATCCGATCCAAACGACCAGCAAGAAGGCTTGGGGAAGATTCGTGTGAGAATCCTTCACACGAACATGATGGTCTGCACGCTAAAATTTGTTGGAGTAACCTACAGGAATATCTCCCCTCATCCCTAGTCTCCGATTGGAGCAGGGCTTTGGTGGGAACCCCTCAGGACGTGGACAAGCAAGAGGCGAAAGTCCTGCGCCAAGTCTGTTCGATCCTCCTGAAGCAATGCGCCCTCTCCAAGGAGTCGTCCGCTCGCGCAGCAAGGGGGCAAGAGGCCTCCCTTGGCTTTCCTGCAGACGATGTCCAGCGTCCGAGAGCGTCGACGCTTAGCTCCCTCAAGTCGAAAGCTGCGTCACTGTTTGGCCCTTCGCACACAACCGACACGCAAAGAAGTGGGACATCGCGGGGCAATCACGACAAGATCATCAAGGTGTGCGCCAATTTAGTCTCTATGAAGAGATGCAGATCATTGCAGTTGCGGTGGACCCGCCGGTGACGAAGGATGAGGCCCGTCGGTCGGTTGATGCCACGGCTCGGGTTGATTATGAAGTAAGAGCCTTTGAGCAGCTTCAGCTGCTGGCTAACCTCAACGCATTTGCGCGAGATACTTGATTGCAAGATATTATACATAACGTAAATTACATCCGCCTCTTGTTCTGAACAGCCTCTTCTTGCGAAATGGCTCGTAGCCGCTCAACTAGCGGAGGGTGCGTGTAAGTCACCATCGAGTACAGCGGGTCAGGGTCGACATCCCCAAGATTTTTGACGTGCAGTTTGACCAGGGCGTCCTTGAGGTCCCTTCCACGACCCAGATTTGTTGCAAACCTATCGGCCTGAATGGTCAGCCACTCAGCGGCATGAGACATGACCTGAAACTCGTGTTTCCGTTGGATGATCCGGATGACAACATCAAACACACGTTCGACGGGGCTGTAGAACATTGAAAATATCATCAAGCCGATGATGGTCTGGAGGGTCAAAACGGCGATCGACTTCCGCAACGATGGGTTGCTCAAAGCCGAACGCAGTGAACATGCGAGAGTCGTGGACGAAAGAACCGAATGCGTAGAAGAACAATGAGATATGTGCCTGAAAGGTCAGATTAGACCTCATGGAGAGGAACCGCTGCAATTGCAATGCCTTTCATCGTGTGGTTGTGCTTCCAATGTCCCAATTCATGAGCTTGAGAATCAGAAGTGTTGGCAAACCTCAAACCGAGCACAGCGACGATTTCATTCACCGACGATTGCTGCACGAGAGTGTCGTAGAGAACGATCCGCTTCGCTCTGCCAAAGCCGTAGAAGTATGCGTTGCTGTGGGCGCTCCGTTTCGATCCGTCGACTTGCTTCAGGGACGCAAGGGGAAATGACAACTCATCGCAAAGAACGCGTACTGCCTTGTTCAGACCCTCGTCTTTGGTGTCCTCGAACGTGTTGTACAATGGAGCAATAAAGTTGGGGTATATGACCATTGCAGAAAGAGCAATCACGAGGACCAATAGCGTCGCGTAAACGTGAAAATAAGGGCCTCCCCATTCGATGACGCGCACGAGGCTGACGAGAACGAACGATCCGATGGTGCAGGTCAAGAGAAAAGTCGTGGCAAAGTCTTTGACGTAGAGGCCAAGCGATGTCTTGTTCATCCCATGGCGCTGCTCAATGACGAAAGTCCCGTAGAGGTCAGCAGGAGTGGAGATGGCGAGCGTGGTGATGTAGTAGAGTAGGGCGAAGAGGAGCATGGTGGCCAGCTGGTGAGAGTGAGCGCGCAACACAATCTGGAAACATCTTGAGAGATATAATTGATCATTTCGAGATTTGATGTAGAAGCTATTGTCCAGAGTTTGTGAAAAAGCCTGAACTTCAAAAACGACAGCTCAACGAAGAGATCGACAACTTGGACAACGAGACCAAGAAACCTGGAAGATAAGGTGGCTACGACTAGAAAGCAACACATCTTATCTTTTCTGTAAGCTTGGGCCTTTCTCACGTCCTCCTTGTCAAGCTTTGCTTGGCGCAGTTCTTCCGGTATCGATGTGTTCCTTGCAAGTCTGCGATACTGTCGAAGGTTGACATAAAAATCAAAGGTAAACAGAGCAACAGTGTACCCTTGATAGTAAGCAAGAACAAAAGAAGAATTCCTACCGAACAAGAAAGTGAGCAAATCCATTTGCAGCGCAGCTGGTTAAAATAAATTTAATGAATAATTTTTGAGATGAGCTTGTTGGAATTCAAGAACGTGCGAATGCAATGATTGTGACTATCTTACTCTCTAGGAACTGAAACGAAGCTCTCTAATTTCCTTCAGTGAGCCAAATTCTCTGGCAATACTCGAAGAAATTCCTTTCCAAAACTTCAAAGCGCACCCAAGCCAGTTTTTCAAGCTCATTGACAGTATAAGGAAACAATCTCCGGACTTTGTCCAATCTTGCTCAAATTTGCTTCAGTTCAGTTCTGTCCGACCCTCTTCGATATCCGAATGTCACATTTCCGCGTCGACGCATTGCCAGGCTCATCGACTATCTGAAGCATTCAGGACCTATGTATGCCTTTTCTTGGTGTCCTTGACTGTGTAGGAGCATTCGAAAACGATTGATCTGAGGAAGTCATCCTCGGTTCTTGACATCATCGTGCGGTCGTGCACGGAGACAGCGTCTGAATCGCTTCTTCAGCAGCTTATCGTCTCTGTTCCTTCTCGAAGCACTTGCATAGAAGTCTGCGACGCAATTATCGGAAGCAGTAGGAAGAAGAGGCTTGGCCAGAAGGTCGTGCTGGCCGTGATTGCCCTCGCTTCCAGCCACGGCATTTTATCAGACTACTCTCGGCAGCTTAGCGAGTACAAGGAGCTCCATATGTTTTTCTCTCAAGTATCGGAGAGCGCTGTTTCAAGAGAGGACATTCTTTTTTCCCGGCACAAGTTTGAAGTCATCTCGCCAAGAGTATATTCGTGCAGATCCATCTGGAGTAGTGATCTCACACGGCAGCGAAGGAGACCCTGTCCAACGCGTGAAGAACACTTCATTGAGCTCAGTCCTCTCACCTGTCAAGGGCTACCCCTTTTCTGCGACGTAGTCTCACAACTTGACGTGGCACTGTACCGTATTGTGAATGTGAAGCGATCAAAGCGTAAATTCAATTTCGTTGCATCCTGCTCCTCGCATGGATTCTGCGCATGCTTTAGTTTTGAGCTCTGGATGTGCTCTGACGAAATAGAAACATGACATAATCGACGTCCTCATGGAGAGAATAGAGTGTCTCCAGTCTCTGGTCGACGAGGTGCGGGCATGATTTGCCCTCTGATTCTTTCAGAGAGACCAAGAGATTGTCAACTTGCAGCACATGAACAGGTCGCTTCGGGACCAGCTGCGCATTTCGCAGCACAATGATGGCGGGCAGCCGTCTGTGTCGGTGCTGAGACTGCTGAATAAACGACCAGAAACTCAAGAAAGTCAACACGCCATTGTCGGATTGAAGGATAGGGATTCTTCAGTCCATATTCACGTTGACGCGACTGACTGAGAACAGAGGATGAAAGAGAGAGCGCCAGGTTTTGTCAGAAACTCAAATCTTCAGAGAGAACAGGACGAATTCATCGCGCGGCTAAAACTGCCTCGGAGTCTCCCATAACGCGTCAACCTGCTGCGGCGACAAAACTCAGGCACGTTGCGCTTGGAGGATGTGTGCCATTGGATTGATACAGTAATATGTTCGCACTATGGGGCGTGACACAGTTGAGCTTCATTGAGTAAAATCCATGATATCAAACAGCTTAATGGTAATATGGGTGATATCGCGGCGCCCGGAACCGCGGTCTCATTGGTCTCCGGAATCCACGTCCTCGTCCCCGCCCGCGGTTGAAGAAAGGCACGTTCGTCCGCTTGTGTGCCACCTAAATGCGTGACGCGAAAGCCAAACTAAAACAAACCTTAATTTCTCTTGACTTCAAAAGAGATTTGTCCATTTTCATAGCTTCCTCTGCCATTTCCTTCGTTTCGAATTCCACGTAAGCGTATCTGAAAAATGAGCAATTTCTCTTCGAGCAAACGTGCCCTTTCGAATGCCCACGCTTATCTGAAATCACTGTGATTCTAATGATAGATCCAGACTGCTCAAAATGGGCTTTCAAGTCTGTCGCAGTAACAGCAGGGTTCAGCTAATGAATTAGAGAGTAGCGGGACTGCGAAAACATTCCCAACAAAAACTGACTTCGCGTCTATCTCAGCTGCACTCACTCGCTTCTGTTCCTCTGAGAGATCAGCAGCGATGAACACAATTCATGCCTGTTGCCTTGAAAGTCACAGTTTCTGAAATCTCTTCAGCTTCAAGTAACGCACTTTGAACATACTGCATGGTTATTCAGGACAGGGATCAACTACAGCATCAGCGTCGCCCACGTCGTCGGGGTGAACTTCTTCCTCGTGGTCAGCCATTACAGGAATTCCGCAAACTTAAAAACAATCTCTTCTGTTTTTTTGAGTTTGTTGAGTTTGTAGTAAAACTACACAACCTCTACAACCTCCCACAACGAGAGTGACAGAGGCAACAACAATGTCAAGAAAATGACTTCAGAGCCAACTAAGATGGGAGACATCTTTTAAATTCTCGATGCAAAATCTGTAGAATTTAAACGAACAAGTGAAACTTTCTTTTGCATATGGAGTGGAAGCATCAGTCCGGAACACGCAATTTGAAAAAGTCTGTAAATCGTATATTTACAGGAAACCATGGCGAGCATAACCTGTAAGGCAGCTGTTGCGTATGAGGCGAAGAAGCCTCTTGTGGTCCAAGACGTTGTTGTGCTTCCTCCAGCGTACGCTTTCATGCGAAATGTTTTTTAAAAAATGAGTGCAGGCGAAGTCCGCGTGAAGCTAAATGCAGTGGCGCTGTGTCACACCGACGAGTACACTCTCTCTGGAAAGGGTAAGTTCCTTATGCTTTGCTCAATTGAAGTGTCAGATCCAGAGGGAAAGTTCCCCTGCATCCTTGGGCACGAGGGTGCTGGAGTTATTGAGAGCGTTGGCGAAGGAGTGACTTCCGTGAAGCCAGGTCAGAAATTGCATTGAAACCTAATGTCTCTTGTGTGCCGGTGTTGACGAGTCGGTTCTCACTCGGTAGGCGATCACGTCATCCCTTGCTATACTCCTGAATGCGGGGAGTGCATCTTTTGCAAGTCTCCCAAGACGAATCTCTGCGTCAAGATTCGCTCAACGCAGGGCCAAGGTGTCATGCCCGATGGCACGACACGATTCCAGACCCCTGATGGCACAATTCTCTATCACTTCATGGTTTGCATGTCTGGCTTCTTTTGACTTCGCAGGGTTGCTCGTGCTTCAGTGAGTACACGGTGCTTCCCGAGATTGCAGTCGCCAAAGTGAATCCAGCCGCTCCTCTCGACAAAGTTTGTTTGCTAGGTTGTGGCGTTTCTACTGGGCTGGGAGCGGCATTGAACACTGCCAAAGTTGAGGAGGGCTCATCCGTGGCTGTGTTTGGCCTCGGTGCGGTTGGGTTGGCGGTGATTGCTGGGGCTCGCATTGCCAAGGCTGCGCGCATTTTCGCTGTTGATATCAACCCAGACAAGTTTGCCCTTGCACAAGCGATGGGAGCGACGGACTGTGTGAATCCGAGCGATTATGAGAAGCCGATTCAGCAGGTTCTCGTGGAGAAGAGCCCCACTGGGTTTGGAATTGATTACACGTTTGAATGTGTTGGCAACGTGCAGTTGATGCGCGCCGCCCTTGAGGCCTCGCACCGCGGCTGGGGTCAGAGCGTCGTTATCGGTGTGGCTGCATCGGGGCAAGAAATTGCGACGCGGCCGTTCCAGCTGATAACGGGCCGACAATGGAAGGGCACTGCTTTTGGTGGGTACAAGAGCAGGACAAGCGTGCCAAGTGACTGAATTTACTTCGTTCGCTCACTCTGTCAGAACTTGTTGAGCAGTACTTGAACAAGGAAATTCCCCTCGACGAGTTTGTGACGCATCATTACAAACTCAACGAGATCAACGACGCGTTTCAGTGCCTTCGCGATGGGAAGTGCATCCGTGCGGTCGTCCATTTCTAATCAAGTGTCACTTCGTTTCTCGATAAAATATGTTCAACTTCGTCTGTGGACCGACCGATTCGACTTGCCGCCCATGTTAGAGTCCAGCGCTTAACCAACTCTTGCTGCTCATCCGCAGATAGGTCGCTCGTTGCTCCGATTGCATCCTCCCGCAGCTTCCTCCCTTGAGCCATGGATAGGGCGCACGCAACGCTGACGTTGAGACTCTGGACAAAGCCATGCATCGGAAGTATGAAGCAACCGTCGGCAGAATCAATTAACTCACGGGAGGCCCCAGCATGTTCGGAGCCGAAGGCAAGGGCTGTCGGAATTGAAAAGTCGAAAGATGACAATGGCGCTGAAGAATCAAGATCTGCGACGAGAATTCGAAAGCCTTGAAGTCTGAGGGCCTTTAAAGAGTCTTGGGTGGACCAATAGCGACTGTGCTCAATCCATCGTTCAGCACCCCTGCGACGTTACTTGAATCAAGCAGGCGAAAAACATGGCTGATCGTCCTATTGAGGCGTCGGTTTTGAATGCACCTAATGACCTAATGGAATGAACCGCAGTCAGGCCACACGCTTCAGCGGATCGAAGCACTGCGCCGATGTTGCCAGGATCGTACAATCTTCAGAATTACGCAAACATCGGATTAAAACTTTTCAAGCACAATGGTGAGTCCCTTCATCCTCCGGGCTGCAACTTCAAGGAATTTCGCTCTTCGCTGCTGTGACATGCTCAAGACACGGGTTGCTGGGCACATCTTTAAAAGCGAAATCCCACTGAGTTGTTACAGATCCATTCCATTCGAAAATGTTCTAGCTTCGCCGGATGAAGAGAGGTTATGAAGACGTGCTCGACTGTGAATTCTCATCGAAGCGCCGGGACAAACACTCTTATGCACAGCAAGGTCCCTCGCGATCAAGAAAACGTCCCTTTGAGGACCCTCTGGAACTCTCGAGGTCGGTGTCCAATTTGTGTACCTGACAACGAAGGCGATTGAATCGAAAAGTGGAGCAGCCAGCTCTACCATCTGATACCGAGCCTGAAATCCCTCTAGTTGGGCCTCCTGTGACATCCACAGCTCTGACATTGTACAATCCCGTCCAATTCAATATGGCTTTGTCCCAAGATCCATACCGCGTCGAGGAACCTATCTCCTCTTCGCATATGGGTCCTCATTCGACGCTTGCATTGGAGCCTTTTCTTTTGAAGAACGCCTCTAGAACCTCGTTTGTCCATGATTTTGTTGAAGTAACTCGTTAGTGAGTTGTTCACAATTCTGTACAAAACTCCGGAAGATATCGTTGGATCGGCGCTTCGGCAACACGAAGGTGTTTCGGTGGATGATGTCGACGATTTTGAGAGCGATTGCACTCAAATGGATGTGTCCGTGTAACTTAGCAATGAATCATCAGTTTTTTATCCCACTACCTCTCGATACGTTACAAATTTTGCTACCTAATTGGCGTCCGGTGGTCTTTGCCCGTTTAAAGGAGGCATGGACGCAAGTGGGGCCAGCGTTGTTGCTGATGGGTGGGGGGCGTGGGAGTATGAGGACTGCAATTGGCCCATGGAGGACGAGCTCAGTGAGGAGGGGGCCAAAGAGGTTGATTGAGCTTGAGAGGGGAAAGCACTTCGATGTATTTGGTGCTGACTGTATGACTGTGAAGATCGTGGTAGCGACGCTAGTTGCACTCGCGGAGCCACTGAAACAGGAGGTGATTTAGCAGATGAATGCGGAACCATCCTGTCCAGTAAGGCAACCAGAGGGGCAACCACCTTCTAGCTGTAGCTTGGGAGGCTGCAGTGGGTCGTGAAGATTTGCTGGTCATCGGCGGAGCCCGCTGGGCCATTGCAATGGATGGAGACTGGGCGCGTAAGAATGGCAGCGTGCTTGCACCACTTGGCTGTATTGCATCATCATTGGTCGCGATGCAACCAATCGCCCGGACGGCAACAGCTGACTTGTAGACGACATGAACATCTTTGGTGTCATGTGTGCGTACGTTGGCTGCATCTGACAAAAGTCAGAAATCAGTACAGCGATGAATACCCGAGAATGCATGGTGTAGCCATATCGATAATCATAATCTGCCCTTGAGTGCGAACTCGAGCTGACAGCCTCCGCAGGCTCGACGTAGTAATGCTGACCAGCTTGCTGCACCTGCATCTGCTCTATGAACCGAGCGATGTCAACATGCGTTCGACGTCTGCGACGAGAAGAGAAACGACTTGGGTAAGAGATGGCATATGCGCTTGGAGGAGGCATGGAAGAAATAGCTTGAGCGGGGCGCATTTGAGAGACAGATGCACGAAGGGATTGCATTGAGGTCAGTTGTGGAACTTGATGCTGCGACTACATCATCAAATGGAGCGACAAAAACGACACCATCTGAATCTGTGGAAGAAGACTTTTCGTCTGCGATGCAGCAAGACTGGGGGAATCTCGAACTGGAATCCGAGGACGCTCTTCCATCTTTCGAAGAGGAGGAGGGGCAGGAGAAGCCACAGGAGGTGCGTCTGATGCGTGAGCATGAATAGACAGAATCTACAGATCGCGCGGCTAGGAGGAGGAGGAGTCATCTTCTGTCGATCGAAGACTTGTGAAGAAGATGGCTGAGAGACCCGACGGCTCGACGAGGCTCGCTTCGAATGGGGAGGGTGCGTCAAGGGCAGAGGCTCTGCACGTGCGGGTTTCTGAAACTCCACATCACTGCAGCAAATCAGACGACTCAGAACACATACAACCTCTCTGATGAAGCATAATCACGCGGATCAATGAATTCAGGCTCTTCCGATTCGCTTTCAATGGTCGGACTCGCTTCGAAGACTTCAGATTGACTCAAACTGAAAGCTCACCTTGGCGCATTCTCTTCGCGTCATTGATCAGATCACTGTCAGCGGATCTCTTTTCTCTAGAGGACTCGCTCAATTCCAACAACGCCTCAATTCCAAGCACGTCGCTCGTAGACTCCATCGAAGGAACATTCGTTGTATCGGCTGCTGACTCCGAGGGTCCCACAACTGCAGAGATGCCACTCTCTGACGATCCAGATTCTTTTGCTGGTGCCACCTGCAATGGTACAGCAGATTCCAACGTATGCGGCACAACTTTCCCCTCAGAGATTTCGGTTGTCGGGTGGACAACAGCAGGTTTGTCCTCGATACGTTCAACAACACCTTCATCATTCTGCGCAGCAGCTGCAGAGAGACCCTCGAAGGACATTTCAGCCGATTCTTCTACTTTCTTAGCTCGCGAGCCCTTCCGCTTTTTCCTTTGGCTGTCAGAAAATACAGAGAGAGAGAACGCACGATTTCCTTGACGTTTCTTCTTGGCTCTTAGCCGCATCATCTGCTTGCGCTTCCACAGCTATTCCACCAGGCTGCAACCTGGTTGCTGTCGACGACACGGCAGTCGCAACAATTGCTGCAGACTCTACTTTCATGGAAGGCAGCTGAGCGTCACTAGCTTTTGGACAGTCGTCCTCCGCCACTGTTTCAACAGTCGCAAGTGAAGAGGAGTCGCGGCGATCACTTCGTCTCCGCCGCTTCGATCGATCCTCACTCTGCTTTGCCTCCTCTTCTTCATTTTTTACAATCACCATCTTTCTTGCTTCCTCTTCAGAATTCGCCTTGAAACTCAGTAAGAAATTGTTGCAAGCCACCTTTTCCAACAAACCGATCAGTTTTGAGATATTGGAAATATCCTCAGGCTTCACATCCCCTGCAAGAGGGGACGTAATGATCTCGTGCAAATGTAGGAGAAGCCGCTGCCTGCTTCGACCACTCTGAGATGTCATCGGTGAGGTAAACAACAGGACAGAAAAAGACTCTAATATACACGATGGCACATGAGCATTTTCCAAAGTGGAAAGGCTGGAGTAAAGGGAAGCAGTAAGGGACACCGCCTTTCAAGTAAGCAGGAAAACCTACTACAATACCTTTTTAAAATTCTCTTTCATTTCGGGAACATCTGTGTCTGCAAATCGGGATTGCAGCACATCATACTATCTCGTTAGATGCTTTCACTAAACAGAACCTTGTTGATGACAAATGTCAACAAATCAAAGAGCTGCTTGCGATACGTTGTGGACAGCTGAGCCTGCGGGGGGTCAAGCAATTGTGTGGAGTACAAACAAGCCCATGAGGAGCGGCCGCAATATCAATGAGGCTTTCATAGTGATTGAGAGTTCTCGCGTCCCCAAACTCGCCCTGAGTGAAAGCTGATGTCAGTTGCTGCCTCGTCAGCAACTGCAACACGACTAGCAACTGCGAATAGCAGAGACATGAATCGCTGCCTTGCGTCTGCGAAAGATGTATCAAAGAGCTTTGCAACAAAGTCCTTGGAGTCCAATAACATCTGCATTCGTCGATAACTGCAAGGACAAAAGTACCTGCATCATGTACGAGCATTCGCTATCCTTCTTCTGCATCCGAGGTATCATCACATCAATGAGGCTCTGAAAAATATCAGCAACATCGCAAGTTCGCGAAAGACCTTCAGCTTCTCGTGGTGAACAAGAGTGTCACGGAGGTTGTCAAATTGCTCTTCAGACACGAGATTCCTATCGGTTTGAGACATGAGTGAAAACGTGGAAACTACCAATTAATTACTGCATTCCAAAATTCAACTGTGGGGTCAAGTAAACCAGAGCAGCCACATACTGCAATATTGTTGCAGCGAATTCTTCAACGACGAATCAGTGCCAATCTTTGACACGATAATATCAATTGACTTCACAAGAAAAGCATTCAGATCTGGATGCTTGATCAGGACATCACTTTGCAATGAGCGACCATCAGTTTACAAACAAACCAGAACGATTTCTTTGCTTGCCCGAACTCGAAGCTCACGAAATTGTGAAGATACGTTACAGCATTCGTGACACCAGCAATGACTTTAAGATGCTTCATGTCTTGAAGTTGAAGTTTCAACACGAAGTCAAAAGCCACAGAGATGAGAAGATGACACAAATCTGGAGTTGCAGTCAATAGGCTCGGAAGCCTTTGGTGTCAAGTTGGGTGAAAGGTTGCTCACTTTGACAGCACTGGAAACTCTTCGGGGTCAAAAAGGAAAGTCAAGTTTGCCAAGAAGCGATAGAACGAATACAACTTCACGCTGCGCTCTGCAAGTCCTTCAACCTTCGTTCCACAGCTGGAAAGATGCACATGAAACAGAGCTGCTAGTTCTTGGATATACTGCAACAAATCCTTGATGACAATTTCGTCAAAGGCTATCGTGATTACTTCTGCGGGGGTCAAAATGCTGCCGACAAAAGACGGACTCTTCGAGTTGATGCTGACATGTTTAACGATGTCCTTATATTCGTAATCAACGTGTTGAACGCTGTCTTCAAGAGATATACCCTCGAGGTCCTTTCTCAATGCCTGAAACGGGGCGGGTGCATGTCCTTTCGAAGAAGTATCTCTCTTTGGGGGCATTTCACTGAAACCATTAAGAATATATCACATGAGATCAATGTGAAACAATAGATGCCTAGCGAAGGAAATAGCATTCCAAGTTTTCGAAAGATGACGTCAAAAACAATGCCAATGCGGACAACAGCAACACAACGAGAAACGAGGCTGATGCATCTATGCACTGCAGAGTATGAAAGAAGTCAACGAAAATGAGACACGCCAAGTCAAAGTAAGGACCTGGGGACGCAAGGAAAGCGCGAAAAACTCACAATGCACAAAACGGGTTGAGCGAAGCGATTTGGTGTTTCTGGTTGATATTGATTTGGGCCAAAAAATTAGACGAAATTTTCACTGGTTTTGTTCGCGTGGACCTGTCAAATGGAATGTTAGATTCCTGGTTGAAGTCCACTCTTTGAGGTGCGGATCAGGAGGGGAATGTAAAAAAGGCTGAACAAGCAACAAGTCAAAGTAGATGTTTTCGCATTCATGCGGCCCTGACAGCTTGTGGCCAAATTATCCGATTTTCCACGAGTGGGCCATGTTCCGTCCAATACACCCATGCGTTACTGCGGCACTCGTCATGGCGTTGAGGGTCGTCATTTGCAGGAGTTGCTTTCTTGAATTTCGCATCCAAACCTGCGATTTTGGGAATCCGCATCTACCTGTGGCTCTATCGCCAAATTGACAGAGCTTGAGATATTTGTAACGGGAGACACCTGAAATGATGAGTGGCACCAGCCACTGATGACAATCTTCAAGAGGCAAGATGCAAGGAGGTCCATGCAGCTCAGCTCAAGCATTCACTAAGATGACGAATTCGAACAAAAAGTACGCATTGATTGTGTATTTTAAGATGAGGGCCAGAGTGTCAGCATTCGAATCATAGCCATCCGAGCCCTCTTTCGCAAAAAGTTAGACACATATCAAAGGGGCCATCAAGAATTTGACATTCGGAAACTGGGCAAGTTTTTTCTTGCTCATGGGTTTGCTTTTCTTAGCAGTTCATGTGACAGGAAACAATCCGGTTACCACAGTTTGTTCAGCTTCAACGTAG
This sequence comes from Verrucomicrobiaceae bacterium, assembly GCA_027487435.1. GTDB lineage: Bacteria > Verrucomicrobiota > Verrucomicrobiia > Verrucomicrobiales > Akkermansiaceae > UBA956. Next base: position 87,453 of record JAIYDP010000152.1, read on the forward strand.
ATTACTGAAGATTACTGTAGAATGAACAGAGAAAGCATATGAGTCATTTCACCGTTTAATCACTCTAGTAAGAACGAGTATCTTGCAAAGATTGCCTCACCAAATGGTCAATCTCCGACCGCCCTACGTCAAAAGAGAAATGGAGGAATGCAAGAAAATCGTTGGCATCCTGCACTTTGAAAGCGATTAGCTGCCCAGAAGAACAGGTTGCAACAAACGTTTCACATGGATTTCAAGAATTTGTTTTCAAGGTTCAAAAGAGAGATGGAAGACTCAAAAAGCCGATGGAAGAGTGTTGTAAAAATAGATCTGGCAACTAGTCAGGACAAACGGGAAGCACTTTTCACAACAGGAAGGATCGTGGAGAAAGGCAACCTCATTTTTGACTCCTGACAAGTAGCGCGCTTCACGGAAGCACCACCAGCAGATCAGAGCAAGTGCTCGAGAGGCTGTAGAGGTTTTGAGTCAGGGCAAACCCAGTGTGGACGATGAAGTCATCTGAAGAGCTCCATAAGCCCTGAGGAGTACGTCTTTGCAGGTTTTAACGCGATGCGGTAATTTGGAGTAGTGCTCGACATGCCAGAGATGGATTGATGCTGAGACGCGTGTTCAAGGAACAGTGATGGCTGCGCTCCTAAGTATTATTCATTCCATGGTTGACGAGAAAAAATAGAGTGTTGCCAGCTCACAGGCTTCGCTTTCTTATTTACTGAAAGAGACCTGAGGTGCAAATTCATATGTATTTTTGGTTCGAAGAAGAGGCGTACCAGCTTGTGCACTTTTGGCGATTCATCCGGTCGTTGAGCAGATAGGAGCGTCTCTCGTTTTCATGCGCAGGTCAGTTCTAATTTGCTCGAGCGTGACAGAGCCCGACGCCCCTGACGAACTCAACCAAGCCCATTGTTATTTTCTTACAGAATAACAAGCGGGAAACGTCCTCTCTGAATGATAATTCACGCAGCACGATGAAATCAATAGAACCCACATCCTCTCTGATGTTGTTGAACCAGGAGGTGTGATTTCATCAACGTCCTTCACTTGACTCAATTAACTAAAAGGATATTATCAGAGAGAGTCAAAAACATGGGCTTTTCTTTGCAGTATCGACTCTGTGCAGTCGCCGTGACTTGCGTTCACTTGAACTCATCAGGGAATGTCCTCAGAAGCCCGGACGGAGTCGTAACCTCCAGCAGGTTAGAGACTTTCTTGATTCCGCAACAAGAACGGTAAATCGATGAACTGCTGGACTCGCAAACACGGCCAAAGAAATTAATGTTGCTTCCATTCACTTGTCAATCAACATCAATCATTGTCATCGAGGATCCAGACTCATGGTTTGTTCCGTTTTGACATTACTGGTATTCTTGCAGATCTCTTCCGCTCTCAACGTGGGTGGGACCATTTCTGTTGACACTACTTGGACCCTTCCCAACTCTCCGTATGTACTCACTTCTCCTGTGATCGTAGCGCAAGGAGTTACCCTCACAGTTCAAGCAGGGGTTGCTGTTCGTTTGGAGAGCTTTAACATATTCGTGGAAGGTTCGATGACACTAGCCGGGTCAAGTTCATCCCGAAGCAGTATTGCGACTGGTCTTGCAGTTTGCGGTGACGGCGTTCGTGCTCAATCTGAAGGTTGTGATGACGATAACTTGTCCAACTTTGACGGATGCTCCAGCTTGTGCGCAGTTGAGCTTGGATGGAATTGTACAGGAGGAAGTCTCTCCACTCGCGACACTTGTTTAGCAATTTGCGGGGACAATCGTCGCGTTGGTCCAGAGCAATGCGACTCGGTTTCGACGGGCTGCCTCTCGAACTGCACTTGCGACAACACGATTGGCTACTACAATGCATTTTCTACTGTCTGCACGACCCGTTGCGGCGATGGCCTCCGAGTTGGCAATGAGGGCTGCGATGACGGTAACGTCATTAGCGGCGACGGCTGTGCCGGCAGCTGCTTCGTCGAGAGCGGATGGACGTGCTCTGGAGGAAGCTCGCGCACAAGGGATACGTGCACATCAGCATGCGGAGATGGCATTCGAACCGGAGTCGAAGAGTGCGATGCGACGGTGCTTCCTTCAGTCTCTTGCAGCATCGACTGCAGATGCAACCGCACCGCTGGCTTTTCTCCTGCGCCCGGCAATACTCCGACTTGCCAAGCCCTGTGCGGCGATGGACGACGGTTTTCGACAGAGCAATGCGATGACGGAAATCTTGTCAGCGGCGACGGCTGCAACTTCAATTGCTTTGTTGAGACGGGCTGGACTTGCACTGGCGGCAACACTACAAATCGAGATACTTGTCGGACAACATGCGGCGACAGCATGCGCGCGGGCCTTGAGGAGTGCGACGGTGTCCCACAAGCTATCGCGACCACTGGGTGCTTTACGAACTGTACGTGCGATCGTGGGGGAGGATGGACCGCGCAGTCTAGTTTTAACCGGTTCTGCGCGCCAGTGTGCGGCGATCGTAAGATCGTCGGATCGGAGGTTTGTGATGATGGAAATGTTAGAGGTGGAGACGGATGCAGCTCGACTTGTCAGGTAGAGTTCGGGTGGTCTTGCATTGCTGACCAAGTCAACGGCGGCTCCTCCTGCCGAACTGTCTGCGGCGATGGTATTCGGGCCGGCGCGGAAGAATGTGATGTTCGAAATGACGCGGTGAACTGTTTGTCCAATTGCACTTGCAACCGAAATAACGGATATGGGCCATCATTTTCATTTTCAACTGTTTGCAGTGCACTCTGCGGTGATGGAAAGCGAGTTGGCAGCGAAAATTGCGACGATGGGAACACGATCAGCGGTGATGGATGCTCGTCCGGTTGCTTCGTCGAGTCTGGCTACATTTGCACGGGGGGGTCATCGACAAGTCGGGACACTTGCAGGACGACTTGTGGTGACGGCGTTCGCGCTGGTGCCGAGGGATGTGATGACGGTAATTTCCAAAACGGCGACGGGTGTAGCAGCACCTGCACTGTCGAAGTTGGGCGCAGTTGAAGATTTTTCTAACGTCCTCAGGCAGGATGGACATGTTCGGGCTCACCGAGGAGCTTTTGCACGACTGGCGTTTGCGGAGATGGCAGGCGAGCGGGGTCTGAGGCTTGTGATGACGGCAACACCGTCAATGGCGACGGGTGCAGCTCATCCTGTACTGTTGAGCAAGGTTTGTTTTGTTAGCGGCCAGCTCTGACCCCTACAGGATTCCGTTGCACGGGAGGATCGTCGACGACTCGCGACACTTGCTCAACAGTCTGCGGGGACGGAAGGAGAGCAGGATCTGAGGGTTGCGATGATTTCAACACCTTAAATGGGGACGGCTGCAGTTCGAGGTGCACCTTAGAGACAAACTGGTTCTGCGTCGGTGGGACCCAGACGTCTCGAGATTTCTGCAGTTGCGCCGATGGCCAATACGGCGACAGCTGTGACACGCGTACCAAAGCCTTTCATGCGGACCTGACTTGCTGCAGGTTGCTTCTCGGCATCGACGTGCAGCGGGAAAGGGTCCTGCGACCGACTTGGCCGCTGCGTTTGCACGACCGGATACTTTGGAAACGATTGCTCCATTTGTGCGTTGTGCGCCCCCCTCCTCTCACCTTGCGGCAGTCCAGACGCCCCAGGATATTCGCACGCTCGTTGCATCGCCTCTTGCCGACCTGAACCTCGCCCTCATAGACGGCCAGCTCCTCGTCCCGGCCTTTGCCGTCACGGCCAACGTCTCGATCTCCGTCAACACTTTCGACCCCATCATCGTTCGGAATGACGACCTGGGTCAGAACGTCGCCGCATCCCTTGTCTATCAACTGGTTGCGTCAAACCCAAGCTTGATTCGAAGCACTGTGCGGCTGCAGATTAACTACAACCCCAGGTACAGCGGCCGCCAGACTCCGGTGAACCCGTTCTTGATGATGAGGGTGCCCCCAAGCACCATCTGGCAAGTCTTCGGCGGGTCTTTCGACACGAAGACACAGACCCTCACAGCGTTCGTCAACTCCATGGCTTACTACGTTGTTGTTGACTTGAGGCCCGGTTTGATTGCTGCTTGGCCCTTGCTTATGATGCAGCGTCTAATGTTAACGTCGCGGGCATTGTCCTCGGCATTCTCATCCCTCTCTCAATCGTCTCGTCCGCTGTGTACGTCCTCCACAGGACCCGCCGTTTGAAGCACGTCATGAGGGCACTCCGCCGCCTCATCCGCCAGCTCCGAGCTCGCGCATCGACGACAAAGTTCACGTCGATGAGTCGCCCCAACCGTCCCCCAAGCTACGTCGAGACGCCCATGCAAACTCTCATCCCAGCCGCCGCAGCGCCGCAGGAAATTCTTTGGACGACGCCTCCGACTGAATCGGAGCTGCAGCTGGGGGATGTCGACGTCCAGTTCGCGCAGGCCATCAAAGCGGCGGAGGCAGAAGCGGCTTCGGACGAGAAGCCTCTCCTGGCGGGGAAAGTGTCGATGACGCAGCGGGTGGAAGCGTCTGCTTGAGGGCGATGGGTGCCCGTGGGTTATTTAATAAATTTGGCTGCAACAAGCATCATCAGGGAAGGTTGGTCATCAACGCTGGCGGCACGCTTCAACAAGACGCATGAGACGGATGCGGAGGACGATCTTGCGGCTTGTCTGCCATCAACAGCCTCTGCGCACTGCCTCGTTTTTCCTCACGCATTGCCCAACCTCGTCTGGTCCCCTGCTTCCGTTGATCCTCTCGTCGCCGCTCTGTTCTTCCCTGGGGTCGTTGCAACTGGGCTACCTCCAAAGTTTTACTCCCACTGCACTCATAGCCCCCCGAGTCCCTTCATTGCAGCAGGCTCGTGGTGTGCACACACTGCTTTCGCACTCAAACCCGAGGCTGCAAGTCCACTTTAACTTCCATCAGCCCCCTGTCAAACCTGAGCGATGGCCACAAAACGTCCGTTCGCCTCTTTTTGCAAGCCCCTTCGGCACGCTCGTGCCCTTGGACACTTTCTCTCAAGTTACGGGGGCAGCGCATCGACTCGAGCTCAGCGCGACGCGACGTCCCAGAGCTGCTTGAAGGCACTTTGAGTCGAGTGCCGTCGGCTTCAGCGGGTTGGGCAGAGAGAGGCACGAAGTCGCAACGAGCCAGAGCCAGGGGAGGGTTGGCGACGGCGACGGCGACGGCGACGGCAGTAGCCCAGTGTTAAAAATAGAATATTTAAGGACGGCATCAAAGTACAAACGCTACTCAGGGACATTATACAGCACATTCTTCATCTTGTCAAGGACACTCTTCTTCCCGCTCAACGACCCTCGTCGCAGGCCCGCAAACCCGCTCGGCTTCTCCTCCTTCTTCTCCCCCTCCTTGTCCTTGTCCCGCTCAAGCTCTTTGCTTGACCGCCCTTTCTCCTCCCCACCACCCTCATGGTTCTGGCCGTCAGGCGCCGACGATGAAGGCTGCCCTGCAGCGACAGCCTCAGCCTTGTGCGCTTCCTCCTTCTCCTTCTCCTTCTCCTTGTCTTTTCGCTTGTCCAACATCGCCCCGACAGCAAAGTCCCACCCCTTCTCCTCCTTCTTCTTCTCCTTTTCGTCGTGAGAGTCCTTCTTCCCAAACAAATCCTTCTTGTCGCCAGCAAACAAATTCTTGAGAGCATTAGCCCCCGTTGCAGATGGGGCAGCCTTGGTCTTGTCCTCCGGCAGCAGCGAGTTTGTCCGTATGATCATGTCCTGAACGACGTCCCTCACTTTCGTGTCTGATGGGTCTAAATCCCTCAACACGTTGCGCAGAGACGGCACTAAATGCATCGACAGACTGTCCTGGCCGTGATTGAAAACTGGCATGAGGGTGGCCTCGTCAAAGAAGGCCTTGAGGCACGACAGGACAAGCATTGCGAACGCCATTCGCTGCGCTGGGTCTTGAATGGCGACAGCGGCGGTTGACAGAGATGAGATCTTTGGCAAGATGTAGTAGTCCCGCATGTGCGCGGGCACCTTGGGCACAATGCTGCCGAACACTCGCACCAGGACGCTGATGTCTTCCCTCTCCGCCCGTTCAACAACGTGATCTAACGCTTCCTTCAACTTGTCGACGACAACTCCGTCCGTGGACGCAACCAACACGGCGCCGGCAGCTTTGAGTGCAGCCTCGCGAACGAGGAACACCTCATCCGCTAGCGCAGCGGCGAGAGAGGGGACGACGCGGCGGGAGAGCAGGAGGGTGCCGATTTGATGGACCACCGACGTGACGTGCCGACAGGCGCAAATGCGGACGTCTTGCTTTGCATGGCGAGTGAGGGAGCAGAGGGCCTCGATGACAACTTCCTGACAGGACGATATGCGGCAAAGGAGATCTAGAGCATAAGACACCGGTGCGGCGTGGCGCCAGTAGCCCGCCATGGTCGACGACTCCACACAAAGGGAGAGGAGCTGCTCGAGGACAAGGGACTCGTCGTCCCACGTCGAGACAACGCCGATGACAAACAGCGGCAGAGGCCGGCAGAACTGGCGCTGGATGATTTGCGAAGGGTGCGTGCGGGCGTCAGAGCGACCAAACGCACCTTCTAGAAGCGGACGAAAGACGCTACGACTAATGACGGGCCCAAACGCGATGTTGAGGTCGCGCGCGAGTGAGCAGACGGCCCATACGATGTCAATGTTGATGGGGTGGACGGCTCTTGCGACGGCAATGAGGAAGGCCATAAAGTTGTCCTTGACGTAGAGAAATGACCGCCACTCTTGAAGGCGAGGGTCGTCGAGAAACTCCTCGGCCTGCCGAAGAAGGACGGAGATCATCCCCTCCTCATCCTCCCGGCTCTCCACCTTCTTCGCCCTTGCCCAAACAGCGAAAGGCCCATCGCTGAGCACTTCAAGTTTAATTCGCGGGACGAGATTCGAGAGGATTGAAAGTACGAGGCTCAGAGTGTTGCTTTGAGATTTTGTTAGTGCCAACTTGTCAGCTGAGGCCAGCGGCGTCCGGATGTCATAGTCTGCTGCGATGGCCTCGTTGTCATCGGAAGCACTCGCCAAGCCAACTGAGTTGAGCACGAGGGTCCCTTTCTCCATGAAAACAGACAGAACATGCGAGAACGGGTATTTGCAGCTCCGAGCCCAATCCAAAAAGCTTGGGAGCAGAAATTGAGTTGCCGCCTGGTTGACCTCTTGGCTGTCGTCGAGGAGGAGGCGAAAGAGGAGCTCGAACACGGGCGCAAACTTGTCGGCATCGGGGACGAATTGCAACAAGGCGCTAAGAGACATCGCGACGGCAGCCCTGACGAGAGAAGATTTGTCTTCGATCAACTGCTGCAGAATGGACAAAAGCAGCGACGCCCGCAGGGCTGGACGGACCAGCGGGGACAGCGCTGCGACAGCCTCCGCTACTAGGACCCTCCTCTCGTCCTGCTTGTGACTAAGATGCTCCCAAATTGGGGGCAGGAGCTCAGACTCTGTGCGATCTTGCCCCATCGATTTGGCCAACGCCTTAAAGCCCTCAAGAATGGCTCGGCGCTGCTGAGCATCGGGCCGTTTCGCGAGATTGAAGAGAAGATGTGACATGTTGTCACGAGCGGCGCAGTCCCAATGGTTGCTGATCAAGCAGAGAATCATGGGCAGAAGCTCTTCCCGCTTGTTCAGCAAGACGTTGGGTAAAATCTTTGGGAGCGACTCGGTCATGACATTAATTACTTCACGACGTTGGCTCTCAGCAATCTGAATCTGCTGCCGAAGGCTCTCGACCTCATCCTTCAGCTTCTCGTCGCCTCTTGCTGACAAGGAGATGGAGTCGGATGTGATGTCAGCAACAGGAATTGGCGAGAACGGCTCCTCTGCAGCCGAAACTTCATGGACAGCCTCAGCCTCAACGCCAGCAGAAGCCGTCAGCTGCGGGTCTGCCGTCGCAGCCCCTGACGAGGTCGTCGCTGTATCTTGGGCGTGCTTCAACTGAAAAAATGAGACAGACATTTCGCCCAACAACCTCCCCCTCCAGGCGACCAAGTTCTCTCTTGAGGGCGGCAACCTCTTGCTTCCAAGCCTTCACAATCAGAGGGGGCTTCGCTTTGAAAAGTACTTGCTCCTGATTCGAGAGCTCTCTCTGAAGCTTCGAGATCGTCCTCGTATGACGATTTTTTTCGCCCTTTGCGACTGCAAGCTCAATCTGCCCGTCAAAAAAATAAAAAGCTATTGCTACCTCCAGCTCCTGATCTCTGCGGTCTGGAAATTCCTGCGCGAAGTAGCGATACAGCGATACAATGGAGAGCGGAGTGTCGGCGCTAAGGCCAACTTCTTCGAAATCATCCAGATCCTGATTGGACACCTAAGGAGTCAAGGAGGGACGCGAGGAATTAAGGCACTTCCTCCGACATTGTAATGGATGTCAATCGATAGCCCTGGTCGACAAGGAAGCGTTTCACGAGAACATTCAAACATCTCCGTTCAATGTCGCTTAATTCCTTATTTTTTTCCACTGTTTGCTCCACCTTCTTCTCCTGTTCGGTTAGATTATGTCAAAGATGTGGCACAAGAACTGCGGATTTGGGGACCGACGACTGGGCTTGTTGCTGAAGTTGAGATAACCGATCTCTGGGATAGTCGTCAGACCAATCACAATGTAACCAAAAGAATAGGAGAGCTGAAATTGCACTCACTTGAGACTATCGACATCTTCGCGAGAGAGACGGAGCTCGTACTCGAGCCTCGCTATCTTCTCGTCTTTCTGAACAATTAAGCATATTCACAGCACTTTCACCTTTTTCACTTGTGAGTCGGAGTCAGATGAGAAAGTGATGGAGGCAGCGGATTTCGTCTTCTGCGGAGTCTGGGGCCTCGTTGGAGCTGCTGAAACTCCTCCGCTGCCGCATCTCTCTTCGACGAATTCTTTAAGAGCGGTGCACTCTGTGCCCTCATCAAGAAGCTCAAGATACAGCTCTAGCGCAGCAAGCGGACAGTCCCGGCGACGCAAGAAGCGAACGACGTCTTCCACGGAAACCGTGGTCATCAAACTGTGAAGATATACTTGCGATACGCGTATCAGATTTTTAACAGCGACCAAACACAATGACAACAGAGCAAATAAATCCTTCCACCCTTTTTCTGTCGGAAGCGAGTCCAGATGAGGCTTTGAAACTTCTCTCGGTTGTTGATCAAGAGATTTTTGATGGATGGTAAATGTGCTGCTCGCGCTTGTAATCCCGGGCTAGGGAGGAACAGCCGTCGATGACGTCGGATACTGTTTTGCAAAGAGTGGAAGCAGCCATAGGGCTCTTTACAATCGCAATCAGTGAAGAAAATTCAGGCGTCATATTCGGAGGAGCTGGTACTTCTGGAAGGCTCGGAATGCTTTGCTGTCGCCACTTCAATCAGATTCTATGTTCGCTCGGAAGGACACCGAAATTTCGGTACCCTCGTGCACCTCCACTTTTAAAGAAGTCAGTTACTGCATGGCAGGCGGAGATGCAGCCCTCGTCAAAGCTGTTGAAGGCGCGGAGGACTCCAAAAAGCTAGCAATCGAAGATCTTGAAGCCCAGATCGAGTCTGGGGGACTTCAGCGAGCAGTCGTCGTCGGAATTACTTGTGGCCTTTCGGCGACATACGGTTCTACCTAGGCCTCTTCCTTTAACCCTGCAGTGGGCGCTCAATTGGAGCATGCAGCCTCCCTGGGACATTCCACTGTCTTGATAGGATTCAACTCGTCCGCAACGCCTTTATCCCTCAAAATGCAGAGTCGAAGGAGCTCGAGATGTGGTGATTGAGAAGTGGGGCAAGAGTTTCAAGGAGTTCTTAACTGCGTACGTGTCGGGGCACACGCCTCCTCGCGTCCTCATCAATCCTTCCATCGGCCCTGTGCGCTCCTCATTGGCCTATTGACGGGACCAGGAAGCGGTGACAGGGAGCACAAGAATGAAAGGTGGCAGCGCTACGCATGTGCCTTTCGTAGCGTGCCCTGCGTGACTCCTTCAGATTCTGCTTGCCACGATCTGCTCGCACGCAATCGCCCGCACCTCGATTCAAGCCCTCTCTAGCTCTAACGTGCTGGCCTCCTTTGAAAGCTTTCGCAATGTCGTGGAAATGGTCTACAAGAAGTCGGCTCGCATAGCCGATGTCGCAGAAAAGGCATACTCCACCACACAAAAGCTGATCAAGGTAAAGGCAGGCCGGGCCCTCCGTAATGGCGGTCGAATCATTTACGTCGGATGCAGTGCCTCGGGGCCGTTTGGCTTGCTCGTATGGATGTTCAATCTCTCCAGCTGAGTGGGGCAGGACGCGTCGGAGTGCCCCCCCACTTACGGCGCTTCATTTGAAGATGTCAGAGGGTTTGTTGATGGGGGCTGGTAGCTACATCTAAGCTTTTTGCCATTGAAAACGGAGGGACTCGCTCAGCGTGTACGACCGAGCGCTTGACAAGCGGGGTGCCCAGTACGAGATTTCCCTCGAGCACTTTGATAAAGTTCCGCATCATTGTTGCTGCCTTGACAGGAGCAGGTAGTTGCATCTTTCGCACCCGATGATGTCGTCATTATCCTTTCGTTCAACTCCAGCAACGTTGCGCTGTCGAAGAGGACCAGTCTGTTGAAGGGCGAAACAGTCGTCGTGGACATCTCGTGGGGCCCACCCCAAAATTCTCTCGCCGACGTCGGCGTGCACCTCCCGTCGGCGGGGCTGCTGAGCGGCTCCACAAGTTTTGGTCTGGGTGCCGATGTCGGATGTTGTGACGCCTCAGCTGAGCTTGCGCTGAAGCTGTGTTGCAACGCTATTACAACAGTTGCGCACGTCATGGCGTTTACATGACATCGCAACTTCTGATGGCATAGAGGAGCTGTCTATTCAAACAGAATGATTAACGTCAGTGTTACAAATAACAAGTTACTCTTCCGCGCCATTAAGATCGTTGAGGACATCGCGCGAGTTTCGACTGACGCAGCGAAGGTGAGCGCTTGACCAGAATCGGTGCTGAAGGGTCAGAAAGCTATCGTTCAGGTCGTGACAGGGTCCACTGGCGACGTCTCCACTGTCGACGACGCTCTCGCTGACGCGGACGCGTTTGTTGGCATTGCGTCGACGAAGAGGCTTGTTGTTCCGTTAAGTATCCTCGTCGCCACAGGCTTTACAGTAGAGCGAGCGCGGTGAGCGACCTCATGCACCTTCTCATTGTAAAGAGAAGTTTTGAAATCTGGGCGCAACTTGAAGTCGGTTGTATCCGAGGCGGTGAAGTCGCACCCTCTGTAACTACTGTAACACTAAAAATTGAAAAATTCGTCATCAGAAGGCGGGTCCCCCCTTTCAAAATTGTCACAGCTCTGGCCAAAAGCTGAACAAACGGACGAAACCTCGTCCCCATCCACCAGCCCGACCAAATGCTCAGCTGAGATCGACCCTGCACCATAGAGGAATCCCCCAAAGAAGCCGACGAAAGCCGTCCGCAGGAGAGACTCATGCCCCCACGCAGCCGACACTCGCATGGCTCCGGCGACGTCGGGCGCGTATCGCCGAAGGATTGCGAGGGCGGCTGGGATGATGACATCAATATCATTGGCCTGGCCAAGGCAAGTGCTTAGAATCTGAACGATATCAGAAGAACAAGAAGCGGGTGAGTACCTCGGCATCGTCAAAGTTCTCTAGGCCCTTCACTCCAAACGCAACCCGGTCGCAGAAGCTCGAGAACTCTTCCTCCATGTCGTCCCCACGCTGAATGTGCCAGAAGAAATCGCGGAGGTAGATTGCAAACTCTTCGAGTTCGGCGGAGGGGACGAGTTGCCTTACAAACCTGCGGACTATTGAGTTGGTTGCCTCAGAATCTTTGCAGCACAACAAGAGTACGGGCGCGGCCATGAGAATAACCGAAGCAGGCCTTGTCGCGGACAACTTCTCGCTTCCGCAATACCGGGGCTTCAATCCGTCGGCGTAATTTTCAAAGAACTCAATGTGATGATCATAAACATGAAAATCCTTCTGTGACCCTGAGACCATGTGTGAGCAGTACTCAGCATAGAGGTCATCGAGCTCCCAAGAATCTACGGCGATAATTCGCTTCAGCATCGCCTTGACAGAGGACACAGTCGCAGAGTTCTCACCACGGGATAAGAGCCTGTGCTGATGAGCGCCGCGTTGGCCAACAAATGGACGAGCAAGAGGAGAGATGTCTGCTCTCCAATGGTCCCTATCGGGAAGTCGCTGTGAGACCATTGGATCTTCAGGATGTTGACACGGTGGGTCTGCGAACAAGGCTCCTCCAGTGTCCCTGACAATAGCAGCTTTGTTGATGTACAGATGCGCGGGAACTGCCATAGCGTCCCCAACAATCATGCACAGCATGGATGCAGCACACCGACCAGTCAAGTCCATGTGACTAGCTTAGCTCAAGTTTCAAGTGTTTTGTTCGTTAAATTTGCGTTGGCCATGGTGGAAGAGCTGAAAGCAAAAGGCGATCAGTTTTTCAAAGAGGGAGCTTTCCCGAAAGCTAGTTCTCTGATCTTCTTTCATGTCTAACTGAAGGCAGTCAATTTCTATAACCAGGCTTTGAAAATAGACCCTAGTCAGGCTACCATTTTGAGGTTTCAAAGAATTTGGAAGGATTGACCAGAAAGCAATCGCTCAGCAGCGTTCCTTAAGGCTGGTAAAGAGCTGAGAGCGTTGGCCGATGCTGAGCAAGTTATCTCTTTGAAACCCGAATGGGCGAAGGTGTACATTGTGCTCGTCTTGCTCAGCTGTAACAGGGATATATGCGCAAGGCGCTGGCCTTACGGGCCATGAAAAAGTAGACCCTAGACTCCGCTGCAGTACTTAAATCTCAGAGAGAGCGAGGGAATAGAGGAGCTGAAGAAAGCAATGACTTTTGACCCCGCATCAGCCAAGGAAATCAGCGCCATGATAAAGGAATTCGCTATTGCTTTGTCCATTCACTGTTATCAAACATATGCTCATCTGACCAAGAAAGCAAAGCCCCCACCCAAAGAACGTGTCAAATCCGAGTCCGAGTACAATGACGTAAAGTCCGAAATGGAGTTCGGCCCCGAGATTCCTTTCACGCAGAAGCTCTTGGACGAGTTTGTTGACGAGCGGATCCAAGAGGCATCCAATGAGTACCTTGCGTCTCGTCTTTGATTGGTGTCTCTCTCTCTGACCCCGAAGGCAATGTGTCCCCAATTGCCTACTTCCACCCGTCGAGGCTGACGAAAGAAAAGGCGATTGTCTCTCTCTCTAGCGGCTCAGTCTTACCCCGCAGATGATTGGCAACGTCCGAATCGACCGAGCATTCGAGTCTCCCGATCAAATCGAAGGATGCGCAAAATTCTTGACGGAGTACGCCAAAGACACGAAAGCTTTCGCCATTTGCGTTGTTGTCGACAAGGCCGACATCGGATACCCTCAAGTCTGGAAGTCGACGAGCTGGCCCTTCAAGCCGGATTCCATGGGCGTGTTCGTGCAGTTGGATTTAACGGAAAAGCGCAGGATTTGGTTCATCCCATCAGAGGCGGGCATCCTACGCCCCGACTTGAAGAAAGAGCTAGACTTCTCAACGTTCCAACTGCTTCCGCCTATTTTGAAGCGTTTGGCGCCAAAGTAGCTGTGAATAGTGTAGCGATTTTTAATAGATTTCCCCTCGCATTGCTTCAATGACAGCGTTGTTAAATTCACTGCCGCGTCAATCTTCGGCCACCCCCGTGATGCCCACATTCTTGCAACCTTAATTCGAGCGAGATCCGTCTTGTTTGGATACGACCGATTTGTCAGCAGCACGGTGCAATAGTCCTGCTCGACGTCACAGCAAA
>JAIYDP010000430.1 GCA_027487435.1 Verrucomicrobiaceae bacterium
GCAGGAATCAAGATCAGGAGTGATGCGTGGACGTGAGATGCTCAATGATGAATCAATTCAAACGTTTGTACAATTTTTATTTTCGTGTTTCGGCAATTATTTTTGGCAAACAGTCTAACGCCCTTGCCCACATTCGAGCTTGCCCCTCGCGCGCCATCACTCTATCGTTGGGCATAATCCAATTATGAGCTGGCATCCATTTGAGCGCGGTAAGTCCTATGCGGTTTCACGTATCGTCCCGATACTTCTTGAACATCTAGAAAGTGGGGGAGTTAAGGATGTTCGTGACAAGACGCGATTGGTGGGACTGCTTGAGCCTTACTTACATGATTATGCCTTGTTTCAGCCACACAGCACCGGTTGGGGAGCCTCTCCATACAACCTATCTACATGGAAAAAAGAAGATGGAAGCAAACTCGTAGCGAACTATAATACAGAGAGAAAAAGAAAGGGGTTTTCCCCGAAGGTTCGTTTGCAGGTAATCGCCAAAACAGGAGGATACTGTTATAGTTGTGGCGAAAAATTCTCAAAACCAAGTGACGTTTGGATAGAGCATATCATTCCATTTTCTGTCGGCGGCAGTGATGAGGTTGAAAACTTACTGCCTGGATGTCGTCTCTGCAATTGGACTCGGAGAAATAACACACCACATCAAATACAACGCATGTTATCGGTAGGGCCGTGACCCTGCGCCAAATCGATCAGAACACAGAATTAGGAAAGGCTATCTATTCATTCTTAGAATCAGAAGATATACGGAGGTCTTCCGCCAGGAAGACAGAGCATGCCGGCTATCTTGTCTACAAGAAAACAAAAGATTCCAACAAGCCCATGCAGTCAACGCCGCTACGCGGCGCGACTGATGGTTGACGTTCTGCAAGAAATGCTCAATCACCGACAGCTATCCGTAGCGTGCCACTTTGGTTCAGCTTCTAAGACCGACATCGAGTCGTTCATTCAAGCTGTTGTCGAGGGCGGCGACGAATACGATATTCGGTTGTTTCAGGCACACGCGAATGATCTGCGTGTCGCGCGACTGAAGATGCTCGAATTCATAGGTGCTACGTTACCTGAGTTTCGTATGGATAGCGTTGAAGGTCTGGCGGCATGCAGGGCTGAGTTGAAGCGGCAGAGCGGATTGCTTCTTGATTGGCAGATCACACCAGCCGCCTTCTGCCAATTTTTCAACTCAATGGAGAGCGAATTGGTAATCATCTCAGATTTATCAGCGGATGAAGTCGATTTCATGGGTGACCTCTTCAACGCCTGTGATTGGTGCGATGAGACATGGACACTTGAGAGTGCCCCTTACTTGGCAGAGGAGGTTAGTCGCGTTGCTTCCAGAATCGAAGAGGCAGAACAAGCGGTGCATGGCAATAATCACTAGAAGCCGCCCTATTTCGATGCTCTACCGTAATTCCAACAACAACCCCATGATTGACGCGCGCGCCCGCTGATAGGGGTGCGTGCTCTTTTACGTTCTGCAAAATAGAAGAATCAAACCATTGACAAACTCCGCCATTGGGGTATTGTAGCGACGTGCATCTCCAATTCATTGAGTCCTCGGTTTATTCCGACCAGATCGACGACTTGCTGAGTCCGGAGGAACACCGCCAGTTGCAGCTACACTTACTCGAACAACCAGAACGTGGTGACATCATCAAAGGCGCTGGTGGATTGAGGAAGCTTCGTTGGGCTGGATCAGGAAGAGGCAAAAGCGGTGGGATACGCGTCATTTACTACCTTTGGCGAGGTGACACAGCTTTTCTTCTTTTCGCATATCCGAAGAATCAACAAGAGGATCTGACACCAGCCCAGGCGAAGCTGT
Source organism: Verrucomicrobiaceae bacterium (assembly GCA_027487435.1). GTDB lineage: Bacteria > Verrucomicrobiota > Verrucomicrobiia > Verrucomicrobiales > Akkermansiaceae > UBA956. The sequence goes on from JAIYDP010000430.1 coordinate 1,829, forward strand.
TGAGGAGCCTAATAGAATCATACACCAATGAATGACAAAGATTTTCAGAAACTCGTGGAGAGCGTGAAGCAGATGGGTTCCATCATGCGAGGTGAGAACATACCTCACCGCCGAACTGTATTGACCACTTTAGATGTGAAGGCACTACGAGAGCGCCTAGGCCTCACCCAGAATGAATTTTCTGGGATGATTGGAGTGAGTATCAAGACCCTTCAGAACTGGGAGCAAGGCAGACGTGAGCCAGATGGTCCAGCCAAAGCGCTATTGCGTGTGGTCGAGAAGGAACCGCAGGCCGTAATGAACGCGCTCCACACATGAATCAGAAGCACAAGACACAGCAACCCCTACCAGTCGCCCTGTTTTCATGATTTTCCGTAACTACACCCCTAAACCCCGTGATCAAAGGCTGAGGTGCCCCCGCTTTAAGTGATGGACATGCTCATCGTTCGATCACAAATGGGTGTTCATTAGGACGAATATTTACAATCTATATATAGACACCAACCACGTTTCCACTTAAACTACACCCGATGAAAAACTTGCATAAATACGCGAACACATCCAAAATCGTTATCGCATTTCTCTCGCTAAATGCCCTGTGCATGACTGCTAATGCTGGTGGTGCAGGTTCACAATTCACAGGCCACGCAGACAAAGTATTAAAACAGAGCGTCGGACTTTATGAATCGATTGTAAAAGCTTTTGTCATTGATGAAAACGGTGTTCTTGGTCCTCTTGAGCAAAGAATGATAAACGGTGTTCTTGGAAGATTCTACACATTTCATGAGTTCACTGCTACACACAAAAGCTCAAAAGAAAAATATACAATAAGAATTCACTTAAAAGATGAGATCGCAAACCCGAAGGATATCCGATCTTTCGACAACCGCAAGATTGATCGAGTTGAGATCATACCAATGCAAATAAAGACAAATTCTGCCGAACAAGCCGCGCCGTGACAACCCCTACCAGCCGTTCTGTTACGATGCTCTACCGTAATTCCAACAACAACCCCGTGATTGACGCCCGCCCCCGTCGATAAGGTGCATGCGCTCATCGTTCTGCAAAAAGAATCTAAGAAACCCGCTTCTTGCGTTTCTCATCTTTACTATGAAAAAACTATTCTACGCAACCGCTCTAATGTTTATCTTTGCCTCCAACCTCATGGCCAAAAGTGCGGCACCGAAGGAAGTCCCAGCAATAGCAACGGAACAGGCTGTATTCTCCGTGCCTCATTTCCCTGAGGGTGACCGCATTCAGAACGGAGGAGTGGTCGAGGCTCGCAACCCCAAAACAAAGAAGCTCCTGTGGCAAGTCCAAATCTATAAGACAAAGTATGACGAAGCATTGGAACAAGATGTCCAAGATGTTTTTATCAATAGCCTTACCTTGGATAAGGTTCACAACCTGCTGGTCATGTCTGACGAGAATTCCAGAGTGTACGTCCTCAACTTGGCAACGAAGAAGGTGACACAGATTGAATAAGGCGCGAACTGTCTTCCATGATCCTCCCCGACAGAAGAAGACCTCAGAACAAGCCGTGAGTGGCAATCGGCAATAACGCCTCCAGTTGAATAAGAGCTTGACCTCGCCGGAACCACCACTCATCGTTCTTCAATCAAATGAAATCCTTCAGTTCGATCATTCTCCTCGCGGTCACTCTCACCCTGACGTGCCGTGCCGACATGGGAAGCATACCTTTCAAGAAAGGAGTCCGCATCGTTGAACCAAATCAAGACGCGATAATCGCTTGGAATGGCAAAGAGCAGCTTTTGTATCTTCAGACGACTCTGGGAGCCTCGGAAGAGACGAAGATTCTTGAGGTGATGCCTTTACCAAACAAGCCATCAGTTGAGGCCACAGACATCGCTGTTTTCACGCGCTGCAAGTCGCTTCTCCCGAAGGTGATTGTCACTGATTCTGGCGGAGCAAGTTCATTTGGCGGACCCCCGGACGACTTACCCGCCGCAAAGGTTGTTGAGCGGAAGATGATTGGAGCCCATGACATTCGGACCGTGGAATTGCTCGATGCGGAACGATTCGCAGCGTGGGTGACCGCAGAGTTTGGTGTCGCGAAAGAAGGTCTTGAGGTTCCCGCACCACTACTAGAGGTGATCGGTGAGTATGCGCGAGACGGTTACAAGTGGTTCCTCTTTGACTTGGTTGACGTGAAGCAGGAGGCAGCGAAAAAGACTCCATTGCGAATCCGCTTTGAGACAGACAAGCTCTACTACCCGATGAGGATTACTCGAACGGAGAAGGGACAAACGACGGTATCGCTTTCAATTCTGACGACTGTCCTCTTCAACAAGGAGGACTGCATCGGAATTCCTAGAGAAGATATCGGAGTTCCTGCCCGCCCTATTGAGATTACAGGAGCCAAGGTCAATTGGATTGATCCGCCGCTCTTTGCGCTATTGGGGCGCCCACAGGAAGTGCAACTACGCACATGGGAGATTTCTGGTGAGATTGACTCGTTCCAGAAGGATCTACTAATTCGCAACCCCGCATCCGCTAAAAAAGAGGCAGAACAAGCCGGCGCTGGACAACCCGCTACCCGCCCTGAGTCGAAGACGGAGGGTGAGGTCAAACCTCAACCTGAAGAGGAGGGGCGCTCCCAGTAGCGAGTTGCCAAACCTCGACGCTAATAAAGATATGAGCCGAGTCATCTCTGCGTTTCTTATGTGCATGCTTCTTGGGTGTCATACAAAGAAGTCTCCTACGACGGGGCCAGAGGCTGAGGTCGAGCGATTATTTGCCGAGATGACTGACGCATTTAACAAGGGAGATGAAAAGAAAGCAGCGAACTACATTATTACTCCTGCTATTGACGATCAAACATCGGAAGAAGCTCAGTTAACGAGGGATCTCGTTCGAGAGGAGACAAAAAGAATCGGGGTTACAATCCGTGAGTTATCCACAGGGACCAATCCCAAAGGATGCAAGGTGCAGGGCAACTTCGCTGTGCTTCTCGTCGAGCAAGGACCATCTAGATCATTAGGACCAATATATCTACGCCAAACGCCAGAGGGTTGGAAGTTCTTGTCTGGACTTGCCTTGTTTAGTAATATCAATTTTCGATTTACCTTTGTTGAAAGTGAATCCGATTCCGAAGACAATGAGGAGCTCAACAAATGGGTTGCGCAACAGCTCCGAATAAGCGAAAATGCCGCATCATCCAATCGCTAGCAGCCGTTCTGTTGATATGTTGCGCTATCTACAATCTCGTGATCAACGCGCGACCTTGCTGGTAATGGTGCACTCGCTCTGCGTTCGCCAAGGAAAAAATCGGCTTTTACAAGCCACTAGAATCAAGTAGAGTTTCCTCATGGCAATTCGAGATCATTCTCCGATTACTTCATCTCCAAAAATCCTAGGAGGTGCTCTTGTCTTTTCAGGAACGCGCGTCCCTGTTCAGACTCTTTTGGACTATTTGAACGATGGATTTACGCTTTTCGAGTTTTTGGAATACTTTCCGTCAGTCGAGCGATCTGACGCGGAAGAGTTCGTGCGAATTTTGGAGAATCGAACTGCATGAAGGTTGTTTTCGACGAGAATGTCCCATGGCCGCTTAGGAAGTTACTCAGCGATTATTTCGTAACGAGTGTTCAGCGAGAGGGTTTAGGCGGAACCGAGAACGGAGAGCTTTTGGCTGCATTAGATGGCAGATTTTATGTCTTCATTCTGTGCGATAAGAACCTTAGATATCAGCAGAACCTCAAGGGAAGACAAATCGCGATCATTGAATTACCCACGAACCGCTGGCCGATTCTCAAGAATCTACAAGACGAGATCTTGTCGCTATTGTCCAATACCGTCCCTGGAAGCTACGTGACCATAGCAGAACCAAAAGCAGGCGGCTGGACTTCAACCCTGAGGGAGCTCGAGGATGAGGAGAAGGAATAGTCAAAGGAGATTCCAAAAAGCCCAACAAGCCGACACTGGACAACCCGCTACCCGCCCTTAATCAAAGTCGGAGGGTGAGGTCAAACCTCGACGTTAGATGGTGGCTACTTCTCCATGGTGTCGGATTTTTCCCGTGGTGCCTGGATCGGCGATTGGCGATGGAAGTTTTTTCTTTATCTACATCGAGTCCGATGTAGAGTCGCGGTGTCGTGTCTGAGTTCGTTTTCATTATGAATCATCTACGAAATGTAGATAGGTCTCGTTCATGCGAGATAGCCCACGACTTGAACCAGACACGACGCTCTTTGATCAATCTCAAAATCGACAAATAAACGCATGACTGGCATCGGTCACAGCCATAAGGTCTCGCTAATAAAAACGCATCCAACACCCAAATGAATTCTCCTTGGTTCGATCCTCAATATGCTTGGCTGCCTGGAACTCTGCTCGGGGTGCTAGGTGGAACGTACGGAGGGCTAGTCGGCACGCTCATGTCGAGGTCACGCATGGAAAGGCGATTGATTGGCATGGTCACGATTCGCACTGCGTATTGGATTTTGCTGGCTTGGTCTGCTGTGATGCTTGTTTCTGGCATACTCGCACTGATTTCAGGGCAGCCTTATGGCATCTGGTATGGACTTGGCTTTGCAGGATTTCTTGGCGTTGTCATATTTGGATCACAAAGTTTTTTGATTTTCCAAATCCCAAAGCGAATGGAGCAAGAATGGAAAACACAAGCCGAACATGCCGCATCATTCACCCGCTAGGAGCTGTGCTGTTCCGATGATATCCCACAACTACAACCCCTAACCCGAGAGAGACTTTCGCCGCAGTTACTAGCGGCGGATGTGTTTAACGTTATGCAGTAACAACCAAAATACGATCATGTTCATTCTCAGACTCATCATGACTTGTTCACTAGTCGTTTTTGCGGTGAATCATGCTCTCGCGGATGCACCAGCAACAGAGTTTTTCGTGGTCGAGAGCGCCAAACTTGCCGCACTTGCCTCCGAAGACGTAGAGATCGATTCACTATCGGGAGATCAACTTGGCATGATCAGCGTCTTGCGTGGCTCGAATACCGGTGGGCTATCGATGAGATCTGAGACTGCCAGTTTCAGGATCGATGCGCGGTTTACCTCGGCGTTTTCTGAGGCTCAGGATGCGATCGATTATAACGTTTCCGCGAGTTCCAAGCCTGATGTATGGGATGTTTGTTCGGAGAAGGGACGTGCTCAAAAGAACGGCAAGCAATTTATAACAAAGAACTGGCGAACTCTACGTTTGGTGGTGGTTCTTCGATCCCTCAATCTCAAGCGATAACCAAAACAAGAAGCCGAACAAGACGAGACACAGCAACCCCTCTCAGCCGACCTGTTTACATGTTCTTCCGTAGTTTCAACATCAACTCCATGAGCAACGTGCGCCGCCGTCGATAGGGGTGCACGCGCTTCACGTTCGGCTAGTTCATAAAAACTTAGGTATACCAGCAACCTCAATACATCAGATACGAACCCAATGAATTCATCCATCGTTTGTGCTATCCTCGTATCCATGGTATTGGCTTCGTGCCAAACAATAGAACCCATTCCCCGTCAAGCAGCGACGCCCACCATGGATTCCCGGCGCATCCAAAAGTCCATGACTTACGGTGACTCGAGGATTTTTCTCCAGTGCAGAAGGAAGGGCATTAAGACAAATGATTTGATGATCATGAGCAAGGATGGCGAGCCACGCTACCTGTGTCACAACCAATATTTCATCACGGACTTCTGCATCAGTAGCCTGGGCATTCTCTACTACTGCGAAGCCGGCCAAGACCACGGGTATGAAGTTGGCACCCGGGGACACGAGTTCCGCCTGCTGCAAATCGATCTCAAGGCTGTTCCGGAGAAAATCGAACCTCTCCTGCCAGACAAGACTTTCAGCGGGCCCCAACAACTCGAACTGAACCACAATGAAAAGCTGCTTTGTTTCGCCGACCACTTTGGCAAGCTCCACGTCGTTGCGCTGGCTACGCGGCGTGAGATCAAAATCAGTCTGGATGGCATTGATCCAGACAAGATCCAGGGCCTCTATCTCTCCGAAGACAAAAAATCCTTCATCGCAGGGGTCAACACTGGCCAAACCGCGAGCGGAGCATTCATTTGGAGAAATCGCAAGTTCCCCTTGCCTGCTTTTTGATTTAGCCGAAATCCGAAGTAAAACGCCGCCATTCGTGCTCTACTTCGGATCTCGGCATCACGCACGATCATTTTTCCCTCTTGCCTTGCGTTCAGGGTTGAGTGGCTGTGTGGCGAAGAAAGAGCTTGCTCTTGCCTATGGTGCTGATCTGGAAAACATGATGGTTTCCCGATCCAGTATTCGGAACATCGGTCCAGTTCACGAGATTTGTCGAGGTTTGGACACCGTAAGTGATCCCTGACACACTCGCCGATTGATCAAAAGCCATCGTCAATGTGGTGCCAGATTTGACTGCTTGAGGCAGGGCATTTGATGGGTTGGGTAGTATAGGATTGAGTTGGAAGGCATATTCGATGCCATTGGAGAGGCCGTCGGCATCGTGATCTGCGGCAAATCCTCCCGTCACGCTTGGGTAAGAATTCGCGATCCAAGCAGCATATCCAGAAGCCACAGCTGTCACCGTTTTCAGCGCACCATAACCAAACCATTTTGTACCAACATTAGGCCTGACACGCATGATGTAGCTGGTGCCGACGACCAGTGGCGCTCCAGCAGTCGTGGCATTGAGTGGAAATCCCGTGGTATTTCCTGCGAGTGTCGTAGTGACATCGCCCGTCAACTCGGAGGCATTTGTCACAGTGATATCATCGATATAAAAACCACAGTTTGCATCACCTTGAACGACACTGCTACCATTTGACTTCATCACAAAGCGGAGTTGCACCAATTTTCCCGCATAGGAGGAAAGATTGATGGAGCGGAACATCCAGTCAGAATCCCACACTAACGAGCTTAGCCCGACGCCATTGCGACTGGTTAGATCCGTCCAAGACTGGCCGTCAGTAGATATTTGTGTGACTAAGGTGGTAGTGGTAGTGGTGAAGCGAGCCCGGTCATAGTAGGTGAGAAAACTGTTGGCAGTCGGCACGATATTGCGGGTGACAACAAAAGCTTGATCACTAAAATAGCCGCTTGGGAAGGTAAGTTGGAAGGCCTTTGCACCCGTGCGTTTCTGAGCGGATTGTCGCAAGATAGCCCCCGGAGAAACCGTTGCGGAAATCTTAGGAACGGGCGCATCTTCTGCGCCTTCTGTCCAAGCCGCTGTGCTGGCACGAGAAACAACCAATTGGTAGGAATCCGCTTGGTCGATGGAATTGATGGTGTAATTTTGTCCGCTTGTAAGCGGGCTATCAGAACCCGTAACGTTGACCAATTCACCTAAGACGCCGGGATTAAACAAGCGGACCGTATAGGTTTTGCTCGTAGGCACACCGCCACCGCTGATGCCGTTGACCGTAACTTGATAGGGCACGTCATCGATGACTGTATTTGGGAGACCATTGACATGCCAAACCAAGGTATTGTCCCCGATGTTTGAAGCATTGTTGGAAATGATCGTAGTGGTGACAGGGTTACCATTTTGCGTCATCGTAACGGTGGCGGATGAAAAAATGGCACCAGGATACGAAAGAGACCAACGTGCTGGGACGAGATTGACCGGCACGTAACCTTCGTTTGGCCAAGAGGTAAACTTTGCGGCGGGGGCGGCCTTAAAGTCGCCAATCACCCAGATGGCATTGGCGTGTCCATACGTGAGGTGCGAGGGCACATCACCCGTCCCCATGCTTTGAGCGCGTGAATACGCCAGCCAACGGCGGTGCCCAACGGGTTCGTTGCCAGCACCGTCATCGCGCATGTAGGCGTCCACTGCTGCGGGACCGTAGTTTCCCAGAGCAAGGTTGGATTTTCCCGCAGCTTCATAGCCATTTGCTGAGTAACAAAGCCATGTATTCGGAGGGAAATGGCTCAGATCATCGTTGGCAGACATCATTAACGCAGCCTCTTGTGCTTTGGCTGATTTTGTGGCGCTGAAGGTGATATCCGCAGGATGCCCTGTCATCGCACGATAGAAATTAATCCTTCGCCGCACATCTTCTTTGAATGTAGCTCCCGTGGTGCCCGCGTTGCTTGTTGCGATATTACCAGTCCAATTTACATGGTCGGCATAATTTTCCGACGCAGTATAAACCGTTTGGTAAAAGGCCAGAACATCACGCCGATTGCTGGTGGTCACCGTAAAACCATCCACGGCATTGGGGCTAGCAGTTCCGGGAGTCCAGGCTATGCTTGGCAAGGTCGTAGCCGCAAGGTAACCAATCCCCAGGTGGACTGTTAGAGGGTGGTTTGGTAGATTCTGCTTTTTCATCATGGCAGGCTTGGTGTAGATGGCAAAGTGCGACGCACTGCCGCTTTTTGTAATGCACCAGTCCATCGTCAGCAAGGGAGAAATCCTTCCTGATCAGCGAACGCAATTACCTTTTCTTTGGCTTCGTGAGGATGTGGCTCTGTCAACAGAAACGATTGATTTTGAAGCCTCTGCCAACAGCCGTAATAGAGGTAAAAAATGCGATACAGATGGCGTTCGCTTGGTGACATCATTCGTATTTCGTGCGGAATTTTTTTTCATCCAATTAGGACTTCTTCGACACTCTACAATTCGAAAAATCAAAATTGTCTCGCTCTCAACTTTTATTACTGGGCTGAATGATAGCCCATCAAGTTCCGCGGGTGTTGCCGTAGAGATCGATGTGGAGGCGCGGGGTGTAGCGGAAGCCGTGCTGTTTGCAGAGCTCCGCGACGATGGGCGCAGTGGCGTGGAGTTTTTTTGCGTCGACTCCTTCTGGCATCAGCATGATGTGCTGCGCAAGCGGGGTGAGGTTGTTGCGTTCGAGGAGTTCGATGATTTCTCTGACGTCGGCTTCATGGCGGACGACGAATTTGAGTTGGAAATCGCAATGATCCATCCAGGCGCGGAGGACATCAGGTTGCCAGCGAGTGGCTTCGTGTCGGGCTGACCATGGGCCTGCTTGCTCCATGCTGGGCGTGGAGTGCGCGAGCTTGGGACTGAGCGACGCGAGGTGGCAGGCAATGCCTTGCGGCGGAATGGTGCCTGCTGTTTCGATGGTGATGTGAAGACCGCGTTGGTCGAGTTCGCGCGCGAGGTCGTGGATGCCTTTGGCGACCATTGGTTCGCCGCCAGTGAGCACGATGTGGCGCACGGGCGTTTTGTCCACGAGGCTGAGGATTTCCGCGATGCTCATTTCCGTGCCGGTCGGGTTCCAAGAGGCGTAAGGAGTATCGCACCATGAGCAGCGAAGATTGCAGCCGGAAGTACGGAGGAAAAAGCTCGGCATGCCGATCAAAGATCCCTCGCCCTGGAGCGAGTGAAATGTTTCCGAGATTAGCATGGGGCGGAGGGCAGCGGAGGGGTGGCGAGATAGTGGGTAGGATCTGGCACACCAGCAAGGAGGAATGCTTCGCGGCGTTCCACGCAGGTGCCACAGACTCCGCAGTGGGTGTCTCCGCCTTTGTAACAAGACCATGTTTGCGAGAAATCGATACCGAGTTCCGCACCGCAGCGGGCGATGGCAGTTTTGTCCATCTGGATGAAAGGGCGGGAAATTTCGACTCGGGCGTAGGTGCCTTCGCGCACGGCTTGTTCCATGCCCTGCATGAAGGGCTCGCGGCAATCGGGGTAAATGGCGTGATCGCCCGAGTGAGCAGCGATCACGAGCCTTCCGGAGCCCGCATTTTCGGCGACACCGGCGGCGATGGCGAGCATGATGCCGTTGCGAAAGGGTACGACGGTTTGTTTCATGCTTTCCTCGGCGTAGTGGCCTTCAGGGATGTCGGCACCGCCTTGCAGGAGGCTGCTATCGAACAAGTTGGCGATGAAATCGATATTAACCACGCGGTGAGGAATGCCGAGGTGGCGGCAGTGCCATGCCGCGTAGTGTAGTTCGCGCGCATTATGCTTAGATCCGTAATCGAAGCTAAGCGCGAGCTGGATTTCACCTTCCTCTCGGGTGTGATAGAGCGCCGTCACGGAGTCCATGCCGCCACTTAAAAGAACAATGGAAGGAGATGTCTGCATGAGCTGAAGGAGACGGCTTTGGTTGTTAGAGAATGGAACCAGGCGAGTAGGCAGCGGCTTGCGGGTATTGTTGTTCGATAGCTGTGACCATTTTCGAGAAATGCGCGACTTGCGCGGCGGCGGCTCCGGTTTCTCTTTCGCCATGAGCGACAATGATGTCGAGGGTGGGTCGATCAAGTCCGAGACGCGCATCTGCGGCGAGGCGGTCAATGAGGTCGTTGCGATCGATGAGATTATTGCGCAAATCCTTCACCGTGGCGACGGCATGCTCTTTGATGGCATGGTGCGCGGTTTCGCGTCCTACGCCGCGTTTCACAGCTTCCATCATCACGGTGGTTGTGAGGAGGAAGGGCAAGTAGTGAGCGGTCTCAGCGGCGATCATTTGCGGGTAGGCTTCCATTTGATCGAGGATGGTGAGGAAGGTTTCAAATAAGCCATCGAGGGCGAAGAAGGCATCCGGCAGCATCACGCGGCGGACGACAGAGCATGAGACATCCCCCTCGTTCCACTGATCGCCGGCGAGGCTCGCAGCCATGGTGAGGTAGCCTTTGAGGATGAGGTGAAAGCCATTGACCCGTTCGCACGAGCGGCTGTTCATTTTGTGGGGCATGGCGCTGGAACCCGTTTGGCCCGGGGCAAAGCCTTCGCTGGCGGTTTCGTGCCCCGCCATGATGCGAAGGGTTTTGCAAAAGGAAGAAGGCGCGCTAGCAAGATCTGTGAGGATGCTGACGACGCGGAAGTCGAGCGAGCGAGGATAAACCTGGCCGACATTCGTCCATACGGCGTTCATGCCAAGATGCTCAGTGATGCGTTTTTCGAGAGTCAGGACTTTTTCGGTATCGCCTTCGAAGAGCGAGAGCTGATCCATTTGTGTACCGACAGCACCTTTGAGGCCGCGGACGGCGTATTGGTGGATGATGCTTTCGAGCAAGGTAAGACCAGAGAGCAATTCCTCGCCAAACATGGCAATGCGTTTTCCCAAGGTGGTCGGCTGAGCGGCGACGTTGTGAGTTCGGGCAGTGAGGATGATCTCTTGGTGGGCTTCTGCGAGCGCGCGAAAACGGCGCAACGCAGCCACACAGCGATTGCGGATGATGAGCAGCGATTGATACACCTGAAGCTGTTCGACGTTTTCGGTGAGGTCGCGGGAAGTCATGCCCTTGTGGACGTGCTCTTGGCCAGCGAGATCATTGAATTCCTCGATGCGAGCTTTCACATCGTGGCGGGTGATGCGTTCGCGCTCCATGATGGAAGCGGCATCAATCTGGTGTTTCACTTGCTCATAGGCATCGATGGCCTCGGCGGGGATGTCTAGACCAAGATCTTTCTGGGCTTTCATCACCGCGATCCAAAATTCACGTTCCAAAAGGATTCGACCCTCGGCAGACCACACATCTTGCATGGCTGCGGAGGCATATCGTTGCGCTAAAACATTGGCAATCACGGGCACTGTGTATGCCACCCAACCGTTGCGTGCAATCATGAAAACGGTCAGAAACTCCAGAAAACCGCTGCGTTAGACAAACTGCGGTGCGAGATCGACGCGGGTGTGAGGAATATTATGTCGCTCGCAAAGCATGTTGCTGGAAAGGCGACCACTTTCGTAAATGGTAGGAAGTCCGCTGCCGGGGTGGGTACCGCCACCCACGAGATAGACATTCTCCGTACCTTTCATGCGATTGTGTGGGCGCAGGTAGAGCATTTGATCGAGCGTATGGGCGAGATTGAAGGTGGCGCCCATGAAGACGTCAGCTTCATCGCGCCAATCCACAGGAGTGAGAATGCGCTCAGCGATGATGTGGGAGCGCAGATCTTTCATCCCGGTTTTTTGCTCGATACGGTCGAGAACTTTGTCGCGATAGCTATGCTTGTTGGCTTCCCAATCGTAGCCGTAGCGGTCATTGATGGTAGGAACGAGAATGTAGAGGCCAGATTGGCCAGCAGGCGCTACGTTAGGGTCGGTGATGGAGCTATTGCGAACGTAAACGGACATATCATCGGAGACAATGCGTTCGCCCTGAATATCTTGAACATTCAGTCGGTAGTCGTCGGCAAAAATGATGTGGTGATGCGGTTCGTCATGGTAAATGGTGTCGAGACCGAGGTAGAGCATGAACGTCGAGCAAGAGAATTTTTTCTTCTCAATTTCCTCCACTGGGCGAGAGCGTCCATTGAGCAGTTTGGTGACTACGTTGCCGTAATCGGCATTCATGATGACATCATCGCATTCGAGCAATTCGCCGTTTTCCAAACGCACGCCAGTAGCGCATGAGCCCGACCAGCAAACTTCTTTCATCGGAGTGCTGAGCCGTAAAGTGCCGCCGTTTTTTTCGAAGACTTTGGCCATGGCTTCGGATATTTTGCACAGTCCACCTTGAACGTGGTAGATGCCGTAGCGGTATTCGATGTAGGAAAGAATACTAAACAGCGCGGGGCAGCGCCATGGGGACATGCCGAGGTACTTGGCCTGGAAAGTGAACGCGAGCTTGAGTCGATCGTCGTGGAAATAGTTTTCGAGAACATCGACAACGCTTTTTCCCGTAGCCACGTAAGGAATGGCCTTCATCAAGGTGGTGCTCAGAAACGCCTTGAGTTCGTGATAGGGACGCTGCAAACAAGGGTAAATGGCGCCCAGTTTTTGTGCGTGATCCGCCATGAAACGACGATAGCCCGAACCGTGATCAGGGAAAGCTTTCTCGATGTTTTTTTCCATCTGCTCGATGTTGCAGGTGGTCTCGAGCGTCAAGTCGCCCCATGTGAGCTTGGTCATGGGATCGAGCAAAACGAATTCGAGATAATCTTCCGCTTTGGCTCCAGCCTCGACGAAAACTTCGTCTAGAGTAAACTTTTGATGGAGAAAGGTAGGCCCTGTATCGAAGGAAAAATCGCCGACTTTGAGCTCAGCATTGCGTCCGCCGACGCGGTCACGTTTTTCGACGATGGTGACGTCGAGGCCTCGATGGGCAAGGATCATGCCAGCTGTGAGTCCGCCAGGGCCGGCTCCAATGATTACGATTTTCTTGCGTTTCATGCGTTACTTGGACAAATCTATAGCTCATTCTTTGCCAACCTGCGAAATATTTTTTCAGAAAAAATAGGAAATTGCTATTTTGTAGGATCAGCGCTTGTCACGGAGCAAGAAAGGCTGGCAAAGTCTGTGCATGAAAGGATCCCCATTGATGCGCACGCTATTGATTGCCGTAGTGGTGGTGGTCGTGGGTGTCGCGTTGCGTTGGCATGTCGCCGATGAGATTCCCGCCATTTCCAGTGGTCACGATCAAAGCCACGATCCGGTAGCGCAGGTTGGCAAGATGCCATTTGAGTTGATTTTGTCAGCGGAAGCGAAGCGGGTCACATTGCGACGGGGAGAGACGACTGTGTTGAACGAAACGCATGTCGTATCAGGTTTACGCGGAGATTTTCCAGCGGGTGAGGACGCAATTTTTTTAGAAATTGAGTGGGAGGATGATGCGAAAGCGCCGCGGTATTTCGCGAAGTTGCGTGTGGAGCCACCAGGTCGCGAGAGTCGGGAGCGGGTGTTTGACTCCGCAGGGGGAATTGATGATTTGTGGGAAATGCCATGAGTGGACAGAAACAAGAACATCGGGAAGGGAATCACAATCACGCTCATGAGTTGGTGGTGCGGAACTTGCATGTTCGCTATCGCGATATTTCCGCGTTGCGGGGAGTGAATTTTTCTACGTCGTGCGGGCGGCGTGTAGCATTGATCGGAGCCAACGGTGCCGGCAAATCCACGTTATTGAAGTCGCTTGCGGGATTGATCCCTAGAAGTGAAGGAGAGATTTCTTGGCGCGGGAGCGCGATTTCTCAGTGGTCGAAGGAATTTGCCTACTTGCCCCAGCGCGAGGAAGTGGACTGGTCCTTTCCAATCACCTTGCGTGGCATGGTGGAAATGGGGCGCTATCCGCAGACCGGTTGGTGGCGGCGCTATCGTGCTTGCGATCATGCAGCGGTGGATGCGGCGCTTGTGGCGTTGGGATTAGAGGATTTGCAAAACCGGCAAATCCGCGAGCTTTCTGGAGGACAGCAACAGCGGGCGTTTTTGGCGCGTGCGGTAGCGCAAGATGCTCATGTTTTGCTGCTCGATGAGCCATTTACGGGATTGGATCGCGCGGCGGCGGCGGGGCTAGCAAGTTTGTTTGAAACATTGGCTGCGCAAGGACGTTTGATCATCGCTTCTCATCACGATTTGGCGACAACCGCGAACTTGTTCGATGAGGCGCTATTGCTAGCGACAGATCAAATCGCCTTTGGCGCGGCAAAAGATGTGATCCATGAAGAAAATCTGGCTCGTATTTTTCCCTCGAATCCCTAAGCTCACTTCGTAACGATATGAAATACAAAGCATTGATTTTCGACTTTGACGGAACCATAGCCGACACCTTGGAGGAAACACGATGCATTTATAATCGAATGGCCGGCGAATATGGACTACGCACGGTGGCAGCAGAAGATTTGGCATCCTTGCGAGATTTCTCCTTGAGTGAGCTATTGGAACATCTGGATATTTCCAAGTTTCGCGTGCCATCGCTCTTGGCGCGTGGCACCTCAATGTTGCGGGAACGAATTTCTTCGATTCCGATGATTCCTGGATTGGCAGACGTCATTCCCGCGATGCGAAAATCGTCTGTGATTTTCGGTGTATTGACTTCGAACTCTACCCAAAATGTCGATCTTTTTTTGCGGTCGCACGGGATGAGAGAATATTTCACGTTTCTTTCCTCGACCTCTAAGCTCACAGGAAAGGCGAAGCACTTGAAGGCGATCCGGAAAACATTCTCGCTTGAAGCGAATGAGGTGCTCTACATCGGTGATGAAATTCGCGATGTGAAGGCATCACAAAAGGCGGGAATTGACTGTGCCGCTGTGACTTGGGGGTTCAACTCGCGCGAGTCTCTTACGAGGTCTAACCCCAAGTACATTATCGACAAGCCGAGCGAATTATTAGCAATGATTTTGGCGAGGGGAGTTGATGTCTAGGGGGAGTTGAATCAAGTGGTTCGCGACTAAGGAATTCCCATGTCGATATCGCAGCCTGGTAGAGCTTTGCGCAGAGCCTCAACGCCTGCAGGTGTGACCTTGCTCCGCCAGAGGTAGAGATTTTTGAGGTTTTTCAGAGCGGCGAGTTGCTGAATTGCTTCATCAGTCACTTCGGACCCAAAGAGGTTGAGAGATTCGAGTGAGCTAAAACCAATGATGGATGCGATGCTGGCATTAGTGATTTTTGTTTCGCCAAGGCGAAGGGTTTTAAGCTTGGAAGCAGACGTAAGGTGAGCCAAAGAAGCATCGGTGACCAAGGTGGCAGTCAAGTCCACACTGGTAAGGTGGGCGGCCAAGGAAGCGAGTTTTTGGGCATCTTTGTCGCTAAATGTACCACGCATGCTTACTGCGGTAAAGTGGACATCATTGGAGGCTTGCGACTCAAATTGTGCAGCACCGGGGAAGGATTTTTGCAATTCATTGATCGATGCGAGAATAGATGTGCGCTCCTTGGAGGTATCAGCAGAGGGAGCATCGTTCGTTGTAGTCGCAGGCGCTGGAGCTGGAGCAGCAGTCTTGGTCGCATTTGGTTTCAGCTTGGCGATGGTCGCGGCGATATCAGGCGGAGGATTGGCAGCCGCTAGAGTAAGATCGGGCTTAGCTCCCGCATTGATCCACCACTTGATGACGGCAATTTCTTCCGGCTTGAGGCCGGGTTTTTCATCGGGCGGCATGCGCTCTTCGTCCTTGATATCGAGCTCCATGCGGATGATCAGATTGCTTTTCTCGGCATGGCCGATGTCCAAAGCCGAGCCCTCTTTGCCGCCCTTGACGAGTAGCTCGTAGGTGTCCATGCGAAGCTTGCCTTTGACTTTGTCGGCCTTGTGGCATTTCCAGCATTTCTCTTCGAGCATCGGCGCAACGATGTCTTGATAAACAAGGGTTTCAGCTACGGGAGCATCACCTGCATTGTCAGGCTTTTTGTCTTCGATCGGCTTGCCGCCGAGAATCTCTCGGAGTGGTTCAGGCGCGTATTTACCCAAGTAATCCGATCCATGAACCAAAGAAGCACCTTCGTGACTTGCGAATGCCATAACGCCTGATGTGGTGACGAGTAAAACTTTGTAGAGCCATGCTGCTGATGCTCCAGAATCTGTCCAGGCTTTGACTAGAAATGTCAAGATGCACAAGCAAGAGAATGCGATTCCACCCCAGAGGTGTAAAGTTAAGCTGGATGAATCAGAGAAGTCGTCACTTTGATAGAGCAAGAAGCCTGCAAGGACGGACACAACGGATGTAACTGCGGTGAAAAACAATGTGCTTTGTAGTGCGGGGCTTTCTTTGCGGGTAAAGATCGAGCCAAACTCCAATAGCAAAGCCAAAACGAGCATGCCGATAGGCAAGTGCAGGATGACTGGGTGGAAGCGCCCCAAAAATCTGACAATGTCGGGATAAACATTCTCTGCCGGAGGACCAACCAAACCAGGCATAAGTAGCATGGCCGCACACACGATAATACCCATGACCGTGAGCATAAAGGGCCGTTTCATTTTTGTGGATTCTGTGACGTTACTCATTGATAAAAAAGATACGAAAAGTGAAGAAACATTCTATCAGGAAATTCCATGCTACTGCTAGACATCGATGGTTGTATCCTTGTGGGGATGTGATTTCATTGCATGGGGGACGAGGGATTTTTTTCCGCGTCGAAGAAACGGGATCCAGCGGGTGACATCGAAGCCAAGGGCTTTCATCGAGGCGATAAAAATCGGCAAGGCGATTGCCTCATCGAGAAAAAATGGCACGTCAAGGGGGAGAAATAAAATCCATCCACTCACTAGGGCAAAGAACAAAGCGAAGCATTTGACGAAGCGTGACATGCAAGATGACTACATCAGTTTTGCCGATTTGCCAAGGCGAGAATGATCTCGGAGACGAAATCGAAAAAGAAAGATCGAATCCCGCCTTGGTTGTTCTTGTCATTGTTAGGTTAATTGTGTATGGAACACGTTCGGAATGGCTCAGCACAGCAAATCAGTGGGATTTAGATCAGAGCGATATTTGGGCTTGGCGTCCTTGTCGCTACTGATCATTGGGGCTGTCTATTTGATGATGCCGTTTATGACGGCGTTGATGTGGTCGGCAATTCTTGCGTTCTCACTTTGGCCCGCGCAGAGATTGCTAACCCGATGGTTCCGTGGTCGGCGCACTCTAGCTTCCGTGGTTGTGGCTCTGACGGTCTCCTTGCTGCTTGTGGGACCATTCGTGTTACTCGGTTTTGGCCTAGCCGATGATGCAGCGCTGCTGGGGGTAACCACGAAAAAATGGCTCGAATCTGCCGAAGAGAAACCGCCTGAGTGGACACGGCGCGTTCCGGTGATCGGCGAAAGCGTCGAAGAGTATTGGGTAGCATTTCATCAAACCAAGCAAAAATGGCTACAGCAGATCAATAAGGGCATGGAAGATGTGCCGCCGAAGGCCATTGTCGTGGATGACAGTAAGATCAGCATTCCCAGTCCGCAAGAGACGATCGTTCGCGAGTTGAATAAGCCCGAACCCGAGGCGTCGCCCACGGAAGAGGGAAAATCCGATGTTGTGAGTGATTCGCGCATTTTTGAAATGGTAGGAAAAATCCTCGCGTGGGCGCAACAGTGGCTTTTGGTAGCAACGCTCGGTGTGCTCAAAGGAATGTTTCAAATTGCCTTGAGTGTGATGCTGACCTTTTTCATCTTGCGCGATGGTCAGGCCATTGGAGCGCGCATCGCTGTCGGTGCAGAGCGCATCGCGGGAGCGCGTGGGCAGAATTTGATCAAGGTAGCTGGCAGCACGGTGCGAGGAGTGGTCTATGGGATCATCGGCACGGCCGTCGCCCAAGGACTGTTAGCGGGATTGGGGCTCGGTCTGGCAGGCGTGCCTGCTGCGGCGTTGTTAGGATTTCTCACATTCTTCCTTTCGGCTGTGCCGTTTGGCCCGCCGTTGGTGTGGATTCCCGCGACGATCTGGCTCTTTTCGACAGACAAGCCAGGATGGGCTGTTTTCATGCTGATTTGGGGCATGTTTGTGGTCAGCGGTGTGGACAATGTCATCAAGCCCTATTTGATTAGCCACGGAGCTAAGATTCCATTCGCCGTCGTGTTATTGGGTGTGTTAGGCGGAGCACTCGCATTTGGTTTGGTGGGAGTCTTTCTGGGCCCTACATTGCTAGCCGTTGTATTCCGTCTTGTGGAAGATTGGTCTTCGTCAAAGTCTTTGCTTGCCGCAACGGAGGATGTGCCGTTAGAGGTTCCCGTATCTGCACAACCCGTGGAGAATGCGTAACGCGGAAGCTCGCAGATCTGCTTTGGATCTCGTGTAAAGTTCCTTAGAGCCGGCAGAAAAATTTTTGGCATTTCCGACTTGACTGCCTAGAGAGGTACTCTACAAAAGGCGCGACACACGAATCTTCTGATGCATCTAAATTGCTTACATCCCAAACCATCCGCCACCTCACAGAGTGAGAGTGCGATGCTAGGGGCATGGCATTTTGTTCTGTCAGCAGATTCTTTTTCTCTGATAGATCAAAATCACCCTTGCAGGGCAAGAATCGAAGGATGTTCTCCTTCACGGGTCGCGTAACCTTTCACCTCGCTACCCCGCTTCTTTCGCCCTGCCGCAGATCATGCCGCAGGGTTTTTTTGTTTTGTTAGATCATTTTTTCCACCAGCCGCTTTTTTCATGAAAACGAATTCTTTACTCACGGATCGCGTTGTTCTCGCTCTGAACCGCAATTGGCAAGCCATCGCTACACTGACAGTGGAGCAAGCAGTGCTACGTCTCGTAGCTGGTGCTGCGCGCGCGATGTGGATCGATGACGAAAACTTCGAAGCTCTCACGTGGGCGCAATGGATCGAACTACCTGTTCGTGAAAATGATCCCGTGATTGGCACCGTGCGTGGTGCAATCCGTGCTCCTCGCGTGATTCTTTTTCGTCGATACGACAAAGTGCCCATGGTGTCGCCTAGCTTTGGCATGCGCGGCATTTGGGAGCGCGATGGGGGACGTTGCCAGTATTCTGGGCGAAGATTGCAGCCCGGCGAGGGCAACATTGATCACGTCATCCCGCGCTCGCGTGGAGGTGCGAACTCATGGGAAAACTGTGTATTGTCTTGCAAGCACATCAATCGGAAAAAAGCAGCGCGAACCCCTGAGGAGGCGGGACTCGTTTTACGGAGCACTCCCCGTCAACCCGTCTCGGTTCCAAGCACGATGCGGATCAATAACGTGCAAGATATCCCAGAATGGCGGCACTTTTTGATCGCTTGATGCCAAGGAAGCTGATTGGGGCTATCATGGAATGGTCATTGGGCTGCGAAAATTAACGTTTCGCCGCTCGGCCTAAAATGGCGCATCTTCCTCGTAGTTCGAGTCAGTGTTCCACGTCTCTACCATTTCGAGCGGGAAGTCGCTGAGGAAGCGTGAAGGCGTGAGCATGTACTCGCCAGTGTAGGACTTGGGATTCATCATGGGGTAGGTCATGTAAAGCTGATCGCGCGCTCGGGTGATGCCGACGTAAAACAGCCTTCGCTCTTCTTCGACCATTGTGTGATCGAGACACTCCATGACTCGTCCTATCGGAAATTGCCCTTCCACGAGGCCGATGAGGAACACCACTTTCCATTCGAGGCCTTTGGCTTGGTGGATGGATGACAGAGTGATCTTCGGCTTGTCGTCGTCTTGCTTTTTGTTTCCGCCTTGATCGTTATCGGTATTGCTGAGTAGCGATAGCTGTTCGAGAAATTCGAGGATGTCGTCGAAGCCATTGGCGTAGTCGCGGAGTCGATCGACATCGCTGCGGCGCTGCTCGCTATTTTCAAAGGAGTCTTTGATAAAGTCGCCATAGAAGCCCTCTACCACGGAATAAATCATGTCGGCCGGTTTGGCGAAGGCGATGCCGTTCCACATTTCATCGAGGATGAAGCTGAGCTGTCGCCATTCCTTTTGCGCCTTTTTGGGGATGGGAAATTTCGCCAGAGTTGTAGAAAATGACTCGGGTGGAGTTTCGCGTTCGGCCCAACCTGTGTTGCACCATGCACGCCAGAGCTTGGCGGCTGAGGTCGGCCCGACACCATCCAAAAGCAGCACCATGCGGGTGAAAGCGATTTCATCGCGGCGATTGCAAACGAAACGCAAAAAGGCACTGACATCCTTGATGTGCGCTTGCTCGAAGAAGCGCAGACCGCTGGTGATGTGAAAAGGCACGCCGCGACTGGTGAGCGCCATTTGTACTTCCATGCTTTGGAAATGAGCCCGATACAGCACCGCGATTTCATCGGCGGGGATGCCATCTTCCTCCATGATTTCGTTGATCCGTTGCGCCACGAAGGCGGCTTGCATGAAGGGATCCGCGACGTTAACGAGCGCGGGTTTGATATTTTCCGAGGCTCTAGCCGCGCGGAGATTTTTGTCAAAGCGCTCGGTGTTGGCGCGGATGGCTTCGTTTGATAAATCGAGAATCTCCGGCACGCTGCGGTAGTTCGTCTCAATGGCAAAGGTGCGGCAGGGACGGCCCGATTCAGGGAAACGTAGAATATTGGCCATGTTGGCACCGCGCCAAGAATAGATCGATTGCGCATCGTCGCCGACGACCATGACGCTATTCGTCTCGCCAACAAGCAAATCGATCAAGGCGCATTGCACGGTGTTGGTGTCTTGATATTCGTCCACGAGGACATGGCGGAATTCTTTTTGATAGAGAGCTAACAGGTCGGGGCGTTCTTGAAGCAGAGTAACGGTGCGGACGAGCAAGTCATCGAAGTCCATCGAGTTGCTATCGATTTTTTTCTGCTTGTAGTCGTGATGAATGGTTTCGATTTCATCAAACCAACTTTCCAAGTGGGGATGGCCATCCTCCAACATGCTTTCTAACGATTTTCCCGTATTTTCTACCAGGCTGATGATGCCGAGAATCACATCGGCTTTCGGGAAGCGGAGCGATTGTTTTTTGACATCCATGGCGGCGATGAGGGAATTGATCATGCTCTTTTGGTCATCGCGATCAAGGATGCTAAAGGAGCGGGTGAAGCCAATTTCCTCGGCATGTTTGCGCAAGATTCTGCTGCCTATGGAGTGAAACGTTCCAGCCCAAAGGTCCGATGTATCTTGCGGCACGAGTTCGCGCACGCGTTGGATCATTTCTCTTGCCGCTTTATTGGTAAAGGTCAGCAGGAGGATATTGCGGGCATCCACCGCGTGATCGAGTAACCAAGCGACACGGAAGGTGAGGGTGCGCGTCTTGCCAGAACCAGCACCAGCTATGACAAGGGCGCGTCCGTCAGGAGAACTTACGGCAGCGTATTGCTCGGCATTGAGCTCCTTGGCGTAATCGATGCCAGAGGCAAGCTTCGTCTCCGGGCGATGGATGGTGTATTGCCGAGCCATGTTGTTAGCGATGCTGTTCTCCACTTTCGTGTTCTTCGCGATCCAATCGGTCGGCTTCTTCTATGGAAACACCACTGTCAACACGTTTCGTTAGGGTGAGGAATCGTTGAAATTCTGATCGAACGATGGGTAGCAACAAGTAAACCCCGATGAGATTGGGCACGCTCATAGCGAAAAGTGAGGCATCAGAGAAATCGGTAGCATTGCCCATGGAGGCCGATGCTCCAACGATAATCACCAAGCAGAAAATGACCTTATACGTCCACGCCGCGATGAGGTTTTTCCCAAACAAGTACTGCCACGCCTGCAAGCCATAGTAGCTCCACGTAATCAGCGTCGAGAACGCAAACAGGAACACACAAGAAAAGAGAACATACTTGAAAAATGGAGCTACGGTTTCAAAGGCCGCCGATGTCAACGCGATGCCCACTTTGTTATTGTCGGCCAGTTTTTCTCCCAATACCTGTTGCAGTCCATTGATGGTGTAGCGCCCCGAATCTCCATCGAATTGCATGGTCACGCACAAGACCAAGGCCGTCATCGTGCAAATCACCACAGTATCGAGAAATGGTTCGAGGAGTGACACGATGCCTTCGGACGCGGGGCGACGAGTTTTTGCTGCGGCATGAGCAATGGGTGCCGATCCAATGCCCGCCTCATTGGAGAACGTGGCACGGCGCATGCCCCAGATAAAGACCGATAACAGACCGCCAGCAACCGCAGCGCGTGGTTGAAAGGCTTCGGTCATGATCATTTGCAAAGCTCCTGGCAGCCTACCAGCATTGGTAAGTAGCACCGCCATGCATGCGATGACGTATGTGAGGCACATCACAGGCACCAGCTTGTCCGTGACCTTGGCAATGCCCTTGATGCCGCCGATGATGACTAACGCGGTAAGGAGCGCCATGATCAAGCCGAAGACCCATTGATTTTGCGCGAAATATGAAGCATCTCCACCGGTGATGTTGATCATCTGTGTGGTCACTTGATTGACTTGGAAAATATTCCCGCCGCCGAACGATGCGAAAACACAAAAAATCGCGAAGAATAATGCCAGCACCATGCCCACAGGGCGCATGCCGCGCTCGCTCAGGCCACGCCGCAGGTAATACATCGGTCCACCGTGAACGCGATGCTCCCGATCAAAGATCCGATATTTCACCCCCAAAGTACACTCAGCAAACTTCGTCGTCATTCCCAAAAATCCGCTAAGAAAAAGCCAGAATGCCACACCAGGGCCGCCATTGTGAATGCCGATGGCAACCCCTGCGATGTTTCCGAGTCCTACGGTGCCAGAAACCGCCGCAGTCAGTGCTTGGAAATGGGTAACTTCGCCTGGGTCATTGGGCATGCTATACTTTCCGCGCACTGTTTTGAGAGCAAGGGCAAAGCCACGAATGTTGATGAAGCGGAAAAAAATCGTTAGAAACACCCCCGCTAACGCCAACCAAACTACCACCAGCAGCAAGTCTGTTTTGCCAATTTTCACCGATGAGAAAACAGCATCGACAAAGCCTTTGGTGATCTCGCCGAATTTCCGGTCAATCATCTTATCCATGCTCTCAGGCGCAGCGGCAACATCCTGCGCTCGCCCTATCCCCGTTAGCATTACCATCCAGAACATCAAAATGACACGCAATCCAAGTAATTTCATAGTGACGAGAAATTTGCAGAAACCGAGCATGCCGACAAGGAAGAAAAAAAATTGACAATCCTTTGACACAACAGCGTCATACCCTTGCTACCATGGCAGCGTCGTGGCAATGAATGCCATGAAACGAACCAATGCATGATATGAAAAAAACGATGACTACCAAACACTTGATCGCACTCACCCTGTTCGCCGGAGCGCACTTCCTCCACGCACAGACTCCCTCCGATCCCTACACCAAAGGCAATCTCCCCAAGGAAGAAATAGCACTGACGAAGGACGAACAGTCAACCGACATGTCGCTTTGTTACGAAGTGTTTATGCTTCCTCTGGCAGAAGCCGCCGCGTTACAGCGGAAGGGGCTCACTGATACAGAACTCTACAAACATCTCATCGAGCAACTCAATCAAGGAACCGTCAAACAAGAAACATGCGCGGTGCTGAGATGTCGCTCAGGTCAAAAAGCTAAGACCGAGTCAAATCTCGAATACATCTATGCAACCGAGTATGAACCCCCTGAACTACCGCAAAACGTCGGACTGGGTGTTGCCGCGCCTAAAACCGATGATAAGGGAGGCCAACCCACCATTCCCAAGCCAGTGGAGCCTGTTGCGACTTCTTCCATAATCTCTCTTGAAGGATTGCGTACTCCTGCCACTCCCACAGCGTTTGAAACTCGTAACCTCGGTGAATCTTTGGAAATGCAGCTCACATTGTCGGAGGATCGAAAAACAGCCAGTTTGAACATAGTCCCCGAACATGTTCAATTGGTCGATGAGATCACACATGGACAAGAATTGAGTGAGACGAAAATGCCAGAATTTGAAGTTCGCACAATCAATACAGCGGCAGAACTTTTGCTCGGCAAACCCTATCTGCTTGGCACCGTAAGCAGACCCACCATATCGAAGGCCGACCCTGATGCGGCCAATCGTGTCTGGTTCTCTTTCGCGACGGTCAACCTCGTGAAACACTGATGCGTTCCGCTTTCATCACTCTCGTTCCGATGTTCGTCGCCGCTGTTCTTGTGACTGTAGGCGGCGAACGGTTGGCTCGACGTGAAATGGAAATCCGCACACCGCTTGATCGCGAGCGACTCTATGAATTCGACCCGAAATTCCGGAGCGAGTTGGCGCGTCTCGATCAACTTTATCAATCCCATCTCCAACAATTGGCCGAATGGGTAGCCGAGTCGAAAAGGTCAAATGCCGAGGCTCGCGAAGCAATGTCACTCGTCTCTGGTGTGCTTCGCGCGCATGTTTTCAAGGAACGAGGGAAAGTCATCATGCACGATGCTTTGATGAATCTACCAAAGCTTCCAGAGGTCTTGCTGGGTGAGGAGAAACGCCCTTTTGATAGCAATTTCGCAGTGATCCTCGATCCAGAAGTGTCCTTCTCTGGATACTGGCGGGAAACACCCGCGCAAGGTATCAGTCTTAGTGTGATTCCCCTTCTCACAGGCGAAACCGTTGCCTTTCTGATTGATCGTAACATTGTCGATGAACTCAACTGCAAACATCTCACCACATGGCTAGAACATCCACTTGCCCCATTGCGCGAGGCTGAAGAGCGCATCTGCATCACCGACCCTCAAGGACAGCAGCTCATCGCCTCTGGGCCATCCAAGCACGGTCCAGCCGCCGCTGTTTTGCCCATTCCCACCTCCCTCGGAACATGGCAAATCGAGGCATGGGACGGAGTAACAATCCAGAAGAGCCACGACACCGCAACCCTCACCGCCACGGCAGCCCTCGCGGCAATGCTCGGCATTTCTGGCATACTCCTATACCAACAGCAACGCCGCGCCATGCGACTTGCCGCAGAGCGCGTTTCTTTTGTCAATCGCGTCTCCCACGAACTCGGATCGCCCTTAACGAACATCGAACTCAATCTCGACCTCGCTCGTGATCACCTACCTGATCCCCCACCCGCTGCGCTTCATCGGCTTGATTTGGTAGCGGAGGAAATTCGTCGCCTTTCGCGTCTTGTGGCGAACGTTCTCACCTTCTCGCGCAAGGAACGCAACGCCATCGAACTCCACCAGGTGTCATGCATTCCCGCCGAAATCGTTTCGAACACCATCGAGGGTTTTCGCCCCGCGCTGGAGAGGCGAGGCATTCAGATGGAAACCCTCATCGAGGCCCATCAACCCACTCTCCTTGATCCCGATGCCCTCGCCCAAATCACGGGCAATCTCATCTCGAACGTCGAAAAGTACGCGGCATCGGGCGGCTGGATTTATGTCTCCTTGCGCCATGCAAATTCCTCGCTCGAATTGGAAGTTCGCGATCGTGGCCCAGGCATTCCCAAAGCCTCGCGCAAACGCATCTTCGATGCCTTCACCCGCGTTCATCAAAGCGTCAGCGAGGGTTCCAGCGGCACCGGCCTCGGACTCGCCATCGCTCGTGAACTGGCCCAACGCATGAACGGTGTACTCGATCTCATCGATAGCAATGAAGGCGCCACCTTCCGCTTACGCATTCCCTCTCAAGTTCCAGCTCCCACAACTCCATGACGATCCTCATCGCCGAAGACGATCCGCTCACTCTCGATGCTCTAGCTGCCTGCGTGGAGTCAGAAGGTTTTACTGCTTTGCGGGCCAGCGATGGGAAAAAAGCCCTCGAACTGTGGCGAAATCACAAGCCGGACCTACTCTGCCTCGACATCATGATGCCTGGCATCGATGGCTTTGAAGTTTGCCGACGTGTGCGAAACGGCGACCCGAAAATCCCCATCCTTTTCCTCTCGGCAAAAAACGAAGAGCGCGATGTCATTACCGGCCTTGGTCTTGGTGCGGATGATTTCATTCGCAAGCCTTTTACCCGTGCTGAGGTCATGGCTCGCATCCGCGCGGCGCTTCGCCGCGTGCAGCATCCTAGTGCTGAAGACGATCACTTTACCCTAGGCGATCTCGTGGTTCAGCCCCGCGCTCTTTGTGCTAGGCGCGGTAGTCAAAACATCGATCTCACCCCAAGAGAAATTTCCCTGCTGCGCCTGCTCCACACCCACCGCGGCCAAGCCGTCAGCCGCGATGCCTTCCTCGACATCTGCTGGGGCCTGGACTACTACCCCGACTCCCGCACGCTCGACCAACACATCCTTTTGCTACGAAAAAAAATCGAACGCGATCCCTCGCAACCCGAAATCATTCTCTCCGTTCGCGGTATCGGTTACCGCCACGGATGATCATGAAGCAAGGCACCATTAAGCAAAAAATTCGATCTCTTTCCTGAAGGGATTCTATTCCATTTCCGCATGAACCTAAAATCCGCAGTTTAAGAGCGGAAGGTATGGTCATTGCTTTGATTGCATGTCACCCTTCCGCGCCAACGGCGCACCGCGATTCAAATCGCGTGAGGCGAAGCCTCTTACGCGACCAGCCTAGTCCAACGGGTTAGGTTTTCGAATTCAGAGACATTCTTGAGGGCTGTAGGCCCGTTTCATGACGAGCAAGATGTTCGTGCTTTCAGCCTTCGTTGTGTTTTTTCTCATCATCCCTAGCCCGATGGGCTAGGCTGCCATGAATGGCACCTTTGGTGCGTTAGAACGGGCTTCGTTTATTGCATGAATTGACCACGAATCAGACTGATTCAAACTGCTTTTTTCTTGGTAGATCGATGCATCGCAAGGATTTTTCGCAATCGAAATTCATTTCTTTTATCAATCAGTAAAGTCAGCGTAATGAGTGGTCGCAACTGCTGAATTTTAGGATGAAACCTCTTGTCAAATATGCCATGAAAACTGCTGGCGATATACTTCTGATTTCGGGTCTAACATAAAATCTTCGCATCAATTTTCTTTGGAATGCGCGAATGAGAACGCATCTCCAAATCTTGCCTAGAGGTCGATTCGCCCTAGGGCTTCGATAACGAAGCGGTAGCCTGTTTGCTAGAGCCCGCTGATTCGCTTGGCGTTTTCTTAGGTGCTTTGGTTTCACCCATCCGAACGATATCTGTTGGAAGATAAATCACATCGCTGACGACGGAAAACGGGCAGTCGATCACTGCTCCAGCGCCATACGCCAATCTTTCGCCAAGATTGTTCTTTTGATTTGGATCACCCATGAACAACAAAGGCTCTCCTTTGACGCTCCAAAACCAAAAGGCCTCCGCATCAAGCACGGTTGCAGGAAAAATTTTAGTTGGAGGACTGACTCCATCCGAACGAACAAATACTGTCGCACAATTGCTCATGGCTAGCATGCAAGCAAAGGAAGAAGTCAGTTTGATACGATGAAGCATAGCGCGAAAAACGTCTAGCTCATCCACGCGGAAAGGAAAGCCTGAAATCAAACTGGAGTGTTATCGTATCGATCCTTGGATGCTGCATGTTCGTCCATGGCCGATGCAAGAATCACTGCTGTACCCGAGGCAGTGATCATTAGCATGGTACCGCCCACTGTCTCGTGATCAATAGTAACGCCGACGATGGCTTGCGCTCCCAAATCTTCTGCTTCGCGCTTCATTTTCTGTAACGCTATGGATCGTACTTCTCGAAGTTTTGTCTCGTAAACTCCAGACCGACCATCAATTCGATCCGTAATTCCCGCAACGAAATCCCTGAGGAGATTTGCATCCATGACGGCTTCGCCACATACGATACCTTTGATCCCAGCGATCTTTCTCCCAGGAATAAACGGTGTCGTAGAGCATACGACGTTCTTATCGCACACGACTTCAGGATCAGAATTGTTGCTGTTTGCGATACCGAGTTGAATATGGTCATTTCTAACGCATCCACAGCTCCAGCATGAGTCAAATTGGTCTTCGTGGCATTCACCACACGATTGGCACGTCCATTTCATAGTATTACAAAACGTCTAGCTCATCCACGCGGAAAGGAAAGCCTGAAATCAAACTGAGACGTTACCCTCCGTTGGATATACCGTCTTGTTGGGTGTCTTTTTTATCTGAATAGGTCACTGTGGCTACCGGTTCTCTCAAGAAACAAGAAATCGCTGTCCACTCTATAGATTAGAATCCAGTCTGGTTCGATATGGCAATCCCTTGAGCCTGACCAGTTGCCAATCAATGCGTGGTCACGATGTCTCTCTTCTAACGATTCGCTATGGGCAATGGCGCTAACGATGTCTTTGAGCTTACTCAAATCTTTGCCTCGCTTCTTTATTCTCTTAAGATCCTTTTTAAATTGGCTGGTCTGGAAAATCGCCTTCATGCCTTCCAGCTCTCAAAAAGTTCATCGGTAGAGTTGAATTGTTGTAGGTTGCGGCCATTCCTAGAGTCTTCTAGAGCCTTAATCGTCTCATCATTCGGAATAGACACATCGAAGGGAAGTCCGTTTCTCAATGCGATTTGAGTGTAAAACATCCGAATCGCCTCGGTAGGGCTTAACCCAAGGCGTTGGAGTATGCCTTCTGCCTGCTCCTTAATTTCAGGCTGAATCCGAGTATGAACTGCTGCAGTCTTCATTGACGTAATGTGTTGCATCTGCAACATGATGTCAAGGAGTTTTTCACCCAACGATGAGTCAACGCGTACCCTCCGTTGGATATACCGTCTTGTTGGATATGTATTTTGTTCGTTTGACGGCTAAAGTTTACCGTGAAGCCCCTCGCGCCTTCCGTCATCTTGTCATAAAGCACAAACATTGAGTGGTCGGCATGCAGCGGAATTAGTGGAAACGGCTGATTGGCTTTGGGAATAACGGATTGGCTATAAAACAAGCTGAGATCCATTGGAATCATTTGAGGCTCCCCTCTCTTTCCAGTATAATCTGAAATCCATACACCACAACCTTCGATCTGCCAAATATCTTGCCCTTCCCAACTATTCTGCTTCAGCTTAAAACGAATTTTCTCCTTTTCAAGGTAACTGCGAACTTCCCACGGGGTGAGCTTGTTGCGACTAGAAAGGAACTTTACGAACCTTCGCTCGCTTACACTCGAGTCAGGAAAGCGACGCGAAAATGGATCGGACGCGCAACTCGAAAGCAACACCGCGAGGCACAAGATTAGTATGATTCGCATCTTCATATTCTTACCAAGACGAGGCCTTGCACCCGCTACCGAGAACGCCACTCCGCAACATAGTTAAAGATTGTAGTCAAGAGTGTCATTTCGAATCAGGGCGGGTAACGGGTTGTTCACCTCCTTCTTGTTGGGCTGGGTTGGTTTGTTTGAATAAGTGGCACACGAGGCTACGCGTCCCATCAGGGCGCACCAGCCAAAAACCTTTGTAATCAGCGTTCGTTTTCGGAGACTTCGTTAGTGGTTCATTGCAATAGATCTGCCAGAAAACAGCATATGGGCAACCGAATCGTTGGGCCTCTACGAGCAGTGCACTGGTGCGCTCAAGAACAACTTGCGGAGACGCCTCTGATTCGGAGAGACCGAATTCTCCTACATACACACCGTGATTACCAAATGGTTCCGTTGGTTGCTTATGCTTCGAAACGAAAGCCAATGCCTCGGCGAACTGAACCGGAGAGTCCTTCGTGTCCCATGCAGAGTAGGATGCTAAATCAACAGGCACATGAGGCAATACGTCCGTGGTAACGCTCGGCGTGCCATGCACCTGTGCCTGCCTGACGAGGTTGACCTCGCACGCATGGAAGACCCGTGCCCCTCCGGAGCCGAACTCGGCACGAGCGCGAGCGACACCGCGTTGCCGCGCGGCCAGCCAGCGAATCATCGCCGCCGTCGCGGTCGGTGTTGGTTTCGTGGCAGGGTCAAAGCCGCCACGCAGTGCCCAGTCGCCCTCCCAGTTCTGGATGATGAACGTCTTGCGGGTTTCAGCATAGGTGCGGAGCAAATGACGGGTCAACGAAGCGAAGCACTCTTCCTCCGCATGCTCATCATCGGATGAAAAACTTTCCCGCCAATAACCCGCGGAGCGTCCCGGTCGAAAAGACATGAGGATGAACGTATCGAACTTGCGCGCAAAAAGGGCACGGTAGTAGGGAGTGCCTGCCAGCGCCTCCAGAGTATCTACGGAGGGCCACTGCGAATGAAAAGGATAAAGCCTCTGCGATGGGTTGTCGGTGTCGAGGCTGAGACTGACCTTGATACATTTTGCTCCAATTTGTTGCGCGGTCTCAGCACCTTCGTTAAGGTAGTCGCTTTCGGTGAAGGAATACAGCCCTCCGATATGCGCCACACCCAATTGAGTCGGAGGTTCAGGTCGGAGTGCTTGCGTCTGAGTGAGCAAAGAGGAGCCGAGAACTATGGGAATGCAAAGTCTTTTGAGCATGGCATCGAATGATTTGTCTATGGACTAACGGAAAGCACATGCAACCCTAGTGGCGAGAACGGAAGTGACTTACAGGGTTAGGGTTGTAGTTACGGGAAATCATGCAAACAGGGAGGCTGATAGTAGTTGTCATGATGAGGCTTGTTCGCTTTGTGTTTTGCTGTGACATCTGCGGTTCATTCATCGATCTCGCTGGGAGGTGCTGGATAGAGCGCATAGCCGATTCCCGCGTTCAGATCCAACGCAGCCTTTAGGGTGTCTGGGTCAAGGTGCTCCGCGAAGCAAAATGGATCTCCTCCGACGTGATAGCCTGCGAAAAACTCACGATGACCAGCCCTATCCCAACAATCACGTACTTCAGGGGGAAGCTCCCGAATCATCTCAGAAAATCGGAGAATCGTAGTGTTCGCATCCTTACTAGGAATCGGCGCGAAGTAGATATACCACTTGTGGGAATCGCACTCCAGCTTGGCGACGTAATTGTCTTGATCCTCAAACCACTTCACGAATACGGACGAGTCAAAATCGGTCTTGATAGCAATTTCGACACTGATGAACTCGGTTTTTCGTTTGGGCATCGTATCGAGCATATTCTTGAAGCGAACGATGAGTGGTGGCACCGGCGAGATCAAGCTTCGATTCAAATAGAGACTTTATCACCGGTTGCCACTCACGGCTTGTTAGCGTTTTGGTTTGGTTCGACCGATTGGCTCTGGGTCAACAGCATCAACGTTGATCCTGCCCGGATAAATCAGAATCTCGGACTGCACGCTGTCGCTAATCCTCTGAATAAGGCTGTCAGGCAAGTCTTGTACGTAATAGTCGCTTCGTCGGTTCCATCCGAATATGTAAGTAGGTCCAGCAGTAGGGAGGGCTTCGATCTCCTCCGGAGTAAGCCCGTCGAGGACTTCGTCGTCGACATCGCTCATGCCGTGTTCCCGCGTAACATCTAGGCTGAACGTAAGCTCAGGGAGATCAACGTATGCCCACTCATGCACGTTCTCGTAGTCCCATTCGATCTGCTCTAGGCGCAGATTGGGAAGCAGCGCGACTGCCACCTTCTTTGGGCTTAACTTATCGGCGAGCTTCAAATACATTTTCTTACGCTAACAGATTATAATCTTATCCACCCGTGATCGTATATCACGACGGGAATGGGTGCAGGATGATGTGGGGATTATGCTGATATTGCAAGGATTTTTATGAATATCTTACCTCGCGCGATTCCCTATCAGGCTGCCCAAGATAGCGACTGGTTCGCCGGCATTCTCGGGCTGATTTAGGCACGCGGCGAGCTGATCTGTGGATGGTGACTGAAATTCGACGGAGTTACGCCTGAGACGATTTCGGATGCTGCGATACTATTTTCTCGCATACGCAGGGCTTGGTGATAGAATGAAATGGAGAAATATGGAACGCAGAGAAATATTGAAAATCATGGCCGTGACTTTGGGGAGCAGTATCGCGCTGCCGCAGAGTGTCTTCGCAAGAATCGGCGAGGCTTATCAAGAATCCGATCTCACATTTTTCCGTCCGGCTCAACGAGAGCAAGTGGCAATTCTAGCAGAAGCGATCATTCCAACAACCGATACACCGGGCGCGATTGAGGCGGGTGTTCCGGGGTGGATTGAAATCATTGTGAAAGACTGCCTAGGACCAGCAGATCAGAAAATCATCACCGATGGATTGGCTGCGATCATGATGCGCTGCGCCAAAGACCATGGCAAATGCCTGGATAAGCTCAGCCCCGAGCAACAAGTCGCTTTTCTTACAGCCTACGACAACGAGGAGAAAAAAGCGTTGCAACTCACCAAAGGAGATCCCAAGAGAGCCTTTCTCCAGCAATTCAAAGAGCTGACCAAATTCTGCTACGTGAACTCAGAGATCGGCGCAACCAAGGCATTCCAGTTCCTTCCCATACCCGCGCAATGGGTGCCAGACATGCCTCTGGAACCAGGGATGAAAGCATACTCCATCTAACAACTTTTTTACCATACGATCATGAATCTCCAAACGAAGGGAAAAGCGGAGCATACATTTGATGCCATAGTTGTAGGCTCTGGCATTTCCGGTGGCTGGGCAGCAAAGGAGTTGTGCGAAAAAGGACTCAAAACACTGGTGCTCGAACGTGGTCATAAGCTCGATCACATCGTCGATTACAAGACCATGCATTCCGCGCCTTGGCAGTTGCAATGGCTGAATCGGCCATCGCGCGAGATGATTTCTCAACAGGCGAAGCAAAACCGCACAGGCTACACAGTGAAACCATCCCAAGGTTACTTGTTTGTCGATGACGAGGATCATCCATACGAGGAAAAGAAGCGCTTTGATTGGATGCGGGGCTATCACACAGGAGGGCGCTCCGTCATGTGGGGCAGGCAGAGCTATCGGCTTAGTCCGATGGATTTTGAGGCGAACGCCAAGGAGGGTATCGCCATCCCATGGCCGATCAAATATGAGGAAATTGCTCCATGGTATTCGTATGTGGAAAAATTTGCAGGCATCAGCGGCAACAACGATGGCCTAGCGCAGCTACCCGATGGTGAATTTCAACCCGCCATGGCATTGACGCCACCCGAGCTGGATCTCAAGGCAAGTGTGGAAGCCAAGTGGAAAGGCCGTAAGGTAGTTCAGGCGCGCATCGCGCATCTAACACAACCGACTCCTGAGCAACTTGCCTTAGGCCGATCTTCCTGCAATTATCGAAACCTTTGCATCAGAGGATGCCCTTTTGGTGCATACTTTAGCAGCCAGTCGGCAACCTTGAAGGCGGCAGCCAACACAAAAAATCTAACCCTGCGTACGCATTCGATCGTTCATTCCATCATTTTCGATGACAAGGAAGGCAAGGCGATTGGCGTGAGACTCATCAATGAAGTCACGATGGAGACAACGGAATATTTTGCGAAGATCATCTTCCTCAACGCATCCACCGTTGCCTCCACAGCGATCCTGATGAACTCGACCTCCTCACGCTTTCCCAACGGCATGGACGAGAGCGGATCTTTGGGTGGTTACTTGATGGATCATCACCTAGGAGTGGGCGCGAAAGGCCATCTGGAAACGCATGCAGACAAAGTGCAGTACGGGCGCAGACCCGGCGGCATTTACATTCCGCGGTATCGGAACTTTAGCGAACAACCGGAAAAGGCGAAATACCTTCGTGGCTTCGGCTACCAAGGCGAAGGGATGCGCCAAGGATGGTCGCGTCCCATTGATGGATTCGGCGCAGCGTTCAAAAAGGAACTGACCTCCTTCGGCCCATGGGGAATGAGTATTTACGGGTTCGGCGAATGCCTGCCGTACGCCAACAACCGCATTTCTCTCAGCAAAGACAAAACCGATCGATGGGGTTTGCCCCTCGTCGTCGCCGATGCAGAGTTTCAGCAAAACGAAAACGCGATGCGTGAGGACATGTTACACGACGCCTTGGAAATGTTAGAAGCGATGGGAGCGAAAGACATTGTAGGGTTCAATAAAGAACCTAGCATTGGACTTGGCATTCATGAAATGGGCACTGCACGCATGGGCAGTTCCGCGAAGGAATCCGTTCTGAATCGCCATAACCAAGTGTGGGGCGCGCCTAACGTTTTCTGCACTGACGGCGCAGCGATGGTATCCGCCGGTTGCCAAAATCCCTCCCTCACGTATATGGCACTCACTGCGAGAGCGGTGGACTTCGCAGTCTCAGAAATGAAGAAGGGAAATCTTTAAAATCGAGATTCGAAGTAGATTACCAGAAGCTAGGCTTTGACTAGCAAGGCATTTTTATGACGGCGCTTTTCCTTCGGATTTCAGCTTCAATCTACTGCCGTGGCAAGGTTTGAGGAGTAGAGAAGCAGGGAGAAATCCGTTTTCCGCCATTGAGGTTGAAGCTGGTTTGAATGATGCAGGTGAAGATCAGATCCATCATGCTGGTACTGAAGAATTTGCCCAGCTTGGGGCAGAGTATCTGCCCCTTTTTCTGACATATACGCAGCGACACCCCTCTACTGCATCGAGTCACAACCTGGTACAGCATCGAGTCACGACCCGGTACAGCATGCTGCTATGACTCGGTACAGCATGCTGCGATGACCCGGTACAGCATCGAGTCACGACCTAGTACAGCATGCTGCGATGATTACGTGTAGCGGCAAGACCTTCCCTGAAGATAAAAACCGCTCAAACCGCACGAATTGTCCCATCGGGATTCACGAGTGCTGGGTCTAGTGGTTGAGGGCGATTCCAACGCTTCAATTTCTCCAGTGCCGCAACCTCGGCAACATCCAAAAATGCCTTTGCTAGGCACTTGGCGTAGTGGAAATCCGCAGAGTCCAATTTCTTCTCTGCCACCGCGAGCATGGCATCAAAGTTCCATTCATGGCGTTCGAAGCCTAAGTTGATGAAGTGCTTAAAGACTCGCTCCCATAACTTTTCTTCTTTTCCCGCGATCAGGGTGGCCAGCCACAAAGAGTAGGCGATCTCGGCATTGTTGCCAATTTTCTGTTCGTTCCGATGGAACCATGAAGATCGCAGGTGCTTTAATCCTTCTTCGATCTTGCTACGCCCAATGAGAAACTGACCGTAATTGCCCAAGTTGTTGGAGTGTTTGGGATCGGCCTCGATGGCTCGTTGGTAGAGTGCTTCCGCAGCATCATGATCCTTGCGAACTTCAGTGAGAAAGATGGCGTAGTTGCCCAAGTAGCCGGCATGTTTGGGATCAGCCTCGATGGCGCGTTTGTAGTTGGTTTCCGCAGTATCATATTCATTGCGAATGTCTTTGAGGAATATGGCGTAGTTGCCCAAATTGTTGGCGTGTTTGGGATCGGACTCGATGGCTCGTTGGTGGAGTGCTTCCGCAGCATCATGATCCTTGCGAACGTCAGTGAGAAAGATGGCGTAGTTGCACAAATTGTCGGCGTGTTTGGGATCGGATTCGATAGCGCGTTTGTAGAACAATTCCGCAACATCATGATCCTTACGATCGTCAGTGAGGAAGTTTGCGTAGTCGCCTAGATAATCTGGATTCAGAGACGCCAGCTTCAGGATCATCTGGTCAAACTCGCTTGCATGAGCCGGGTTTAGTTCATGAATTTGTTTCGCCGCTTCGATGATTTCGAAGCTGTCTGTATTGTATTCCACAAATAACCTGAGGATATCTAGCGCCTCATCGAGGCGTAGAATCTGTTTCATGAAATCATCATTATATGCCAATCCCAAGTAAGCAGATGCATCAACAGGAGCTTGTCCAGGGAATCGGGGTGCGCTAACGAGCCTTACAAGCAAGCGCAACGACGAAAGAGCGGCAGTTCCATTTCCTTCTTTCACTTGGGCACGAAAGACATCAAGTAGCTTTCTAGGCGTATGGCCTAAACTTCGTAAAAGACTCTCTTCAATCGCCAGATAGGCGTTGCGGAGTGGACTGGCGGTGATGGCTGGGACGTAGGCTTCTTCGGTGAGAGCGAGCCGGGGATGATAGGGAATGCGTAGGCTGATCTGGAGTTGTGGGTCTTGCCATGCTTTCCGAAATTCCTTGTCGGCTTTTTCCTCGCGAAGGGATACGAGGTCGTCCTCGCCATTGGGCACGGGAGAGAGGATGATGTCTGGTCTGTTCAGCTCCTTCTTCTCGTGAACCAGAGCACTGCGGAGGTTGCGCAGGAAGGCGGCGGTGCCGGCGATGTTCTGGGTGTTGAGACCTGAGACGATCATGCGGTGATCCGCTAGATCGCGGGTGCAGATGCCCGCTTCATCGGAGTGTCCAGTGCGGCTGTCCACGAGGATGTAGTCGTAAAGCTTTGATTGGATAAGTATTTCGCGGAAGCGGAGGATAAGGAGTTTACCAGAGTTTTCTGGCTCCTTGTAGAGGCCGGGCAGATCAAGCTCATCCAGGCGGGCGGAGTATTTTTCATCAAGCCGTCCAGCGGGCATGATGGAGAGCTTAGCTCCGGGATGTTGTTTGAGGCCTGCGGGCGGGCTGTAGCTGAAGGTGTATCTGTCGGCGACTTGCGGGAAAGGTTTCGAGAGCAGATCAGACTCTACGCCGCGGAGGACGGCATCGGCGAGTAGCTCGACGACACCGGGTTTGAGGATTTGCTTGGAGGGGGATTTGCGTGCCGATTTATCTTTCTCAGGGATGGCCTCCTGACCGATGAGGTGGGAGAGTCCGGGGGCTTCGAGATCGAAGTCGATGATGAGAACACGAAAACCGCGAGAGGCGATGAGTGAGGCGACGTTTAGAACGGCCATGCTGCGACCGACTCCGCCCTTGTAGGAGTAGAAGGTGACGATGGGGGTAGGCTCATGTAACGCAGCGCTTTTTTTGGGATTACCTGACATGGAGTGGGTTTAGGCTGCTGTCTCGTTGACAAGCTTAGATGATGATCGGATAAAGCCCTGAGGAGGCGGACCAAGAGCAGTGTGGAGAAGCGAGAGATCCCTGCCAGCGGATAAGCTGGACGGGGCTGTTTCTTCATGCCATGTCTTGATGGCTTGGCGGATGTGGCTCTTGCAACGTTCGGCAATAGCCGAAGCAGCTCGGCGGAACTGACTGCGCTCATGGCCTTGATAGGCATCCGCACTATGATCGAGGGTGAGGGCGACGAGATCGCCGAGGTCGGCAGAATTTGGCAGTTCTGGCAGGAAAGAGAGGGCGGACTGTGGGTCGAGATCAAAGAGGGCGGCAAGCGTAACGGGGGAAAAGCAGCGTTTGTTGCATTCCCAGATGCGGCGCCAGTAGGCTTCGTCCTGAAGATCGCGGAGGTTGAGCTGGGCGATAAGGATGTCGCTACAGGATTCCCAACCGAGGCGGTCTTTGAGGGCGGGGATGGACTTTGCAAGGTCTCGCAGGATGGGGACGGCAGAGGAGCGAAGATCGAGGTCGGTGACAAGGCGTAGCAGCGCAGATATGTAGGAGTGAGGGTGGCGTCCTTTCTTTAGCTCGGCGAGGAGTAAAATGGCGGCGGCGGCAAGATCGTTGCGCGTCAGATCACTAAGGGCGGGAGCTGCGGCAGAAATGGCGGCGGAAACAGGTTGGTCACGGTATTCGAGGGGAACGGAGGTGCGGCCATGCAGCGCCTCGCGCAGCCAGCCGACGATGTGGTCGCGGGATTGTCCATCGAGGAAATGTAAAGAACCGGGCATGAGTTATGGCGTGGAGAGATTGTAAGGGAAAACCAAGCGGACGCCAACAATTTGTTTGTGGACGACTTCTGGGCAGGGTGGCAGGTTTTGAGGATTCGGCGCAAGAGGGCCGGTAAATCCCCACTTTGCAGCTGAAGACTTTGCTGGCCGGAAGTGGCAGAAGTCGCCAGCGTCAGCAATCGTAGGACGGTGGATGGGCAGATTAGGAGGCTCATCGCTGGTGTAGGTGAAAAGCAGATAGGGGTCTGGGCTGGAGTGGCTAGTATGACCGAGACCCAAGGCAGTGCGGATGGATTCCCGATCCTGCGGCAGGCCAGCAAAGGGATCATCGGCAGTGTTGTTTTGATTGAAGGTAGCGAAGATGACATCGCCGCCGAGGTTCTGTTTCGCTAGGACGTTTCTCCAGAAGCTGGGTGGATTCTTGCCTGCGTATTTGGTGAGCGTGTCCTTGAATCTTTTATCGGTGGTATTTGCGTATTTTACGAAGATGTCGGACTTGCAGGCGCGCCCGAGCCGTTTGGGACGTACCGATGGAACCAGGGGCTGACCGGAAAAAAGGTGGCTGATACATGTCTGCGTCCAAGCATTTTCAGGGGTTGAGTGGTGCGTCAATGCTGTGGTGAAATCCCTCAGGAGCGCGGTGAACTTCGGTACAGGCAGCGCGGTTTCGTTCTCGATATTGGCGGCGATTTGCGCCCACTGCGATGGTGTGGCTTGTGCCTTCCATGCATCAAGCTGGCGACGAATCTTGGATTGCTCGTCTTTTTCGAGGGCATTGATGGCGTCGCGAAAGTGCTTCGATGGCATAGGCGGACGAATAACAGCAGGCGTTACGTGAGGGAAGCAAAAAAATGCCTAGGCGATGCTAAAGATGTAGGATCGAGTGATTTACAAATCTGGATACGAAAGCTAAGTGTATGATTTGCCGCTGACCATTTACTAAGCTAAGGTTTCCTTTTCCCGTGTGAACGCGGCACAAGAACTTGGGGAAAAAGTGATTGTAATGCGCAGGTTATTTTCCACCGTTGAGGTTGGAGATGGTTTGGAAGATGGAGGTGAAGATCAGATACATCATGCTGCCAATCAATACGGCCATGATGACGAGGATCACGGGGGTGATCAAGGCCATGAGGCGGCTGATGGATTTGCCCATCTCGCGGTCGTAACGTTCGGCGGCGCGACGCAGGGAGATGTCGATTTTTCCGGTTTGCTCGCCGACCGCGACCATGTCGATGAGCAGTGGCGGGAAAGCCCCACTGCGGGTGAGGGCCTTGGTGATGGCTCGTCCGTCACCGACTTGGCTGATGACTCCATCGAGGTGCTGGCGCATGACGAGGTTGCCTGTGGCATCGCGCGAGAGCTCTAGGGCCCGCAGCAGCGGCAAACCGTTGGCAGCGAGGTTGGCCATGGTTTCGAGAAACTGGACGTAGAAACGACTGGAAATGAGCTGGCCGAAGAGCGGCATGCGGAGTTTCATGCCATCCCAAGCGAAGCGGTTGGCCGGATTATCTTTCCATGCTTTGAAAAAGATCGCGCCAGCGACGATCACGAGGGTGATGACGTGCCACCAGGTTTTTAGGAAATCGGTGAGGGAGATGAGGATTTGTGCACCGAGGGGAATTTTCGCTCCGGGAGTGCTTTGGATGAGCTGAGTGAGCTGGGGAATGAGAGTTGTGACGAGCAGGATGCCGACGCCGACGCAGGAGAGAGCGAGGAAGGAGGGATAGATCAGAGCAAGGATGAACTTCGATTGCAGCTCTTGCAGCGTCTTGAGATAGTGGGCTTGGCGGCGGAGGATGGTATCGAGCGCGCCAGAGGCTTCGCCGGCGGCAGCGAGACTGCAATAAAGTTGGTCAAAGCTAGCGCTGGTGCGGCGCAGGGCGGTCGAGAAGTTCATGCCATCGCGCACGTCTTGGCGGATGCGCTGGGCTACAGCTTTGAGGTTGCCGAGTTCTTGGCGATTCTCCATGGCGAGAAGGGCTGGCTCAAGTTGCAGGCCGCCGCCGAGCATGTCGGAGAGTTCTTCGGTGAACATCACGACATCGGCTTTTTTCATTTTTAGCAAGCTATCGGACGGGGCATCTTTGCCCTTCGCTTTCGAGTCGGCGGCTTTGGTGCGTTCGATAGGCTTCGCTGCTGCGGGGGAAGTGGGCTTGGCGGTTTTTTGTTTACCGACGTGGGTACTGAGTTCTTTAAGCGAGACAGGTTGTAGGCCTTTTTTGTCAAGGAGGCGCATGGCATCCGAGCGATCTGCGGCATCAAGTTCACCTTGGCTGACGGATCCTTGTTTGTTGACGGCTTTGTAGGTGAATGCAGGCATGGTGGGAAGAAAATGCTGAAAGGCTGAAAGGCTGAAAGATTTTAATCGATGATGTCCGTTGCGGTGACGGAAATGATTTCCTCGATGGTGGTGAGGCCTTGCATGACTTTGTGCCAACCGTAGGTGCGCATGGGGATGTAGCCTTCCTTCAGCGCGGTGGCGCGGATGTCGGCGGCGGGGGCGCGTTGGGTGACCATTTCTTGGATGGTGGGGGAAATCAGGGCGGCTTCGTAAATCGCGAGGCGGCCACTGAAGCCGGTATTGCGGCAGCGGTCGCAGCCTTTGGGGCTGAAGATTTGCCCAGGGAGGTCGAGCGGGATGCCGAGTTCGGTTTTTTCTTCGTCGCTCACGTGGCGTGGCAGCTTGCAGTGGGGGCAGAGGCGGCGGACCAGACGTTGGGCAAGGAAGGCGCGGACGGCGGCAGCAACGAGGAAAGGCTCCACTCCCATGTCGATGAGACGGCTGAGGCCGCCGAGGGCATCATTGGTGTGCAGAGTGGAGAAGACCAAGTGACCGGTGAGGGAAGCGCGAATGGCAATTTCTGCGGTTTCTAGGTCGCGAATTTCCCCGATCATTACGATGTTCGGATCGGCACGGAGAATCGAACGGAGCGCGGCGGCGAAGGTCAGGCCGATTTCGCTTTTCACGGCGATCTGCATCACGCCGGGGAGCTTGTTTTCGACCGGGTCTTCGACGGTGACGATGCGGCGGTCGGGATGATTGACCTCAGTGAGGAAGGAATAGAGACTGGTGGATTTACCAGAACCCGTGGGGCCGGTGATGAGGATGATACCGTTCGAAAGATGGAGCAGGGATTCAATGCGACTGCGCACAAAGGGCTCCATGCCAAGTTTCTCGATGCTGAATTTTTCTTGGTTGAGGAGTCGCAGAGAAACGCTCTCGCCTTCCACAGTAGGGACGGTAGCAACACGGACGTCGATGGTTTGCCCCTCGAATTGCAGGTTGATGCGTCCGTCTTGCGGGAGGCGGCGTTCCGCGATGTCAAGGCGCGACATGATTTTCAGACGGGCAATGACGGAGCTTTGCAGGGCTTTGATGTTTTCCGGAACCGTGACCTCGATGAGCCTGCCATCGATGCGGTAGCGAATACGGAGGTTGGTGGCGAGAGGTTCGACGTGGATGTCGGTGGCGCGTTGGTCGAGAGCTTCGCGGATGATCTGGTTGACGAATTTTACGACGCTGGCTTCCTCGTCGTCGTTGTCGTCGATGACGTTTGCTTCATCGTGAGCTTCGAGGCGATCAAAGTCCAGCTCGCGGCCTTCAAGGATTTGCTCGAACGTGTCGGCACCGACGCCGTAGAGACGGCGGAGGGCTTCGTGGATACGACGGCGGGAGGCCATAAACCAGTCGATAGGGACATCGAGTTCCTGAGCGACGGCTTGGCGGGCGACGAGATTGAAAGGATCGAAAGTAGCAAGCTGGAGACGTTTTTTGCCGTGTTCTTCGGTGATAGCGATAGGCAGGAGGCGATAGCGAAGGGCGATGCGAGGGCCGCAGAGTTCGCGCAGGGGCAAGGGATGTTCAGCGGGAGGGATGCTATCGAGCCAAGGAATACCGATGTCGAGGGAGAGTTCGCGGAGATATTTTTCCTCGTCGAGGACATTGGCATCGAGCATGTCATCGAGCGGAGACTTTTGCCTAGAGGCAGAGTCTTCGATGACTTTTTCGAGTTGGGCGAGGTCATCGCAGCCGCTGCGGCGTGCGGGTTGTAGCAAAATCTCCATCATGGTGCTAAGGCAGGTCTTGAGGTAAAAGCCGCCGCTTGGCAAACTTGTCTTGGAAAAATTGCTTTTGGTATAGGAAATGGGGCTGCGGGGCGGAAATTTGCTTGGCGTGATGGGCAAGGGAGGAGCATGGTGGGGCTGTGCCGGAGCAACGGAACAGTGGGGGAAAATGGAAAGAGCGGATGTACGCGTTGATGCGTGGCGTGCCGGGCTTGGGAGGCATGAGGTTTTTACGACCTGGTTCTGATGCTTTATTGGGTCCGTTGGTGGATGTGTTTGCGGCATTTGCGGTGTTAGATCAGAATTTTAGCGAGGATGATGCAGATGTGGTGCTGGATTTGTTACGTTCGGCTTTTCCAGAGGTGGATCATGGCTGGCTGGCACGTCGATTGCAAAGATCAGTGCGGTGGCCAACGGCGCTACCGAACTTGGCATCCGACCTGTATGGGAAGCTCGATGATCAGGGGAAGCTAGCTCTGGGCTTGCAATTGTGGATTTTGGTCGCGGGAGCGGGGCGATCGCAGGAGTTGCGGACGACGTTTGATGTTTTCATGCGGCGTTTGGGGCATCCGGACTACGGTCATGCGATCTTGCGCGAGATGGATGATGGGGTGCCGCTGGAGGAGCAGCCAGTGTTTGAGCGGGTGTGTTTTGGTGGTGAGAGTTATGCAGATGTGAAGTTGCCAGAGGCGGCGCAAGGGTATGGATTTCGGGTGTATCGCGTAGGGGAGGTGGTGGTATTGCGGAATACGGGAAGCATGCCGCTGTGGGTGCGCGGGCATTCGCTGGAGTGTGGAGAATTTTTACGCGTGCGAATGGGGCAGGTATTGGTGCTGCCAGGGTGGACGCTGAT
Organism: Verrucomicrobiaceae bacterium; assembly: GCA_027487435.1. Taxonomy (GTDB): domain Bacteria; phylum Verrucomicrobiota; class Verrucomicrobiia; order Verrucomicrobiales; family Akkermansiaceae; genus UBA956. Next base: position 44,170 of record JAIYDP010000430.1, read on the forward strand.
GTATGATGATTTGGTGCATTTTCTCAATGTCAAGCGGACCGGCACGTTACCGCGGATCTACATCGCGGTAAGCGAGGAAGGGCTGACGATGGAGCGAACGAGGACGCGAAGAAGTGTGGTCATCTTACGCTTCGGAACGACCGTGGAACTGGAGGCGATGAAGGACTGCGGGTTGCGCGTGGGGAACAAGGTATTATTGCCAGGGTCGGTGATGCATTGTCAGCATGGAGAGCGATTGATCGACCCTGATGGTGCGACGGTGGATCTGGAAGAGCTGCGGAAGCTGGCGATTCAGACGGGGAGACGTTACCGGATCAGCAACAAGCGGAGAAGATTTCGGGTATCGAATGATCCATCGGCACTGAGTGGCGGGGATTTGTTGATTTCTGCCGGCTTGGCGCCGCGTGTGGTGCTGGAGGTGCGGTATGTACCCGAAGAAGGTGCGGGATATGTGCGGTTGCTTGAGGGCTCTGCGGAAATGGATGGTCAGCGCGTAGGCGACGAGGTGAAGGTAGAAGAGGGCGGCACGGTGCGTTTGTCAACGCGGCACAGTCTGCGGTGCTATTTCTCGGAGCCGATGATCGATGAGGTGCGGCAGTTGGTAGAGACGCTGGAGGTGGATGGGCTAGTGCATGATTTTGGTGGTGGAGCGAGAGCGTTGGATCATTTGAATTTCACGGTGCGACGGGGCGAGATGATGTGTGTGATCGGGCCAAGTGGCTCGGGGAAATCGACGTTATTGGCCGCGATGTCTGGGCAGTTGCAACCGTTGCGTGGGCATGTGCGGTTGAACGGGACATCGCTGTATGGAGAGCGTGAAGAATTGGTGCGATTTATAGCGCGGATGCCACAGGAGGAGGCGTTATTTCCTCAGCTGACAGTGCGAGAGCACTTGCGGCATGCGGCATCGATTCGAAGGCCAGGGCAGAAGGCGGCGGATCGGGAGCGGCGGATCGATGTGGTGCTGGCGGAACTGGGATTGCAGGGCCTAGCGCATCGACGGGTGGGAGCTGCGGGAGAGAAGACACTCTCGGGCGGAGAGCGATCGCGTTTGAACTTGGGCTTGGATTTGCTGGGAGCTGCGGAGGTATATTTGTTTGATGAGCCCATTTCTGGATTATCATCCAAGGACAGCGAGCATGTGGCGGAAACGTTACGAGCGATGGCGATGGAGAAAATTGTGGTTTGCTCCCTGCATCGACCTGGGGCGAATGTGCTGCGGTTGTTCGATAAGGTATTACTTTTGGATAGTGGCGGGCGGATGGCGTATTTTGGATCGCCAGCAGAGATGACCGAGTATTTCCGCGAAGCATGCGGGGAGTTGGGGATGAGTCATCCGGCATTGGTGGGAGGCTTACCGTTAGGGGCGGACTTTGTCTTTGATGTTTTGGAGATGCCGTTGAATGCGATAGGCGGAGGAGTGAACCCGATGGCGGCGCGGCGTTTTCCGCCGAGTTTCTGGCAGGAGCGGTATGAGAGCGCGTCGTTGATGAAGTCCTTGCGATTGAATAGCGATACGACGAGTAGCAGAATGACAGGAGCGGAGCCAGTAGCGGGCTTGCCATTTCCGAAACTTCGGAGGCGATTGGTGCGGCATTCGTTTGTGTTATTTGCGACGCATTTTCAGCGATCGTTTTTTAGCAAAATGCGCACGCGAGGGACGTGGTATTCCATTTTGTTAGAGGCTCCGATCTTGGCAGCGCTGATCGGCTATACCTTGCGAGCTTCGCCGGAGGGAAGCTATGATTTTTCCACGGCATTACACATACCGGCATTTTTGTTTTTGAGTGTGACGGTGGCGATGTTTTTAGGGCTGACGAACGCAGCGACTGAGGTATTACGGGATCGAGCCGTGCTGCGGCGAGAGCGAAATGTGCAGTCGGGCGCATCGCTCTATATGGCAGGGAAGATGCTGACACTCGGGATAGTGGCAGCACTGCAATGTGCGGTGTATGTGGTCGTGGCGCATCCATTTTTGGAGATTCGCGGGATGTTTTTGCAGAATTGGATGTGGCTGACACTGACATCATGCGCAGGGACATCCATGGCGTTGTTTGTGTCATCGATGGTGCGCACGGAACGCGCGGCGCTAACGGCGGTGCCATTGTTGTTGGTGCCGCAGATGTTGTTAGCTGGTGCGTTGGTGTCGTTTAAGGAGATGAATCGAGCGTTTTACGAAGAGGTCGAGATGAGTCGCGAGCGTGGAGGAACACCTGTACCTGCGAGTGTGATGCCATTGCGATATGCCTACGAAGCGATGGTGGTAGCCCAGGGAACGAAGAATCCTTTTGAGCGCGAGCGGATCCGCTTGCAGCGGCGGCTTGAGGATTTGACGGAGATCGAGGAACTTGACAAGCAACGAGCACAGAGGTTGGAAGTGCTAAAACTGGGGCTAACCAAGTTATTGGCGGCTGGGGCACGCACACCGGGAGAAGGGCTAGAATTGATCGATCGGCTAGCTAGCATCGCGAAACGAGGGACCCGCGAAGAATGCAGAGCATTACCGGTGTGGCCGGAGGAAGGAGATCAGGATGAAGTCAAGTCTGTGGCAGATTTTTTTGTGAATTCCCGGATTGACTTGACGATGAGAGAAGCAGAGTCGCACAGGACAGATTATCGCAATGAGAAGAAGCGGGAGATCTTTTTGGCACTGCGCCAACCAATGTGGGATGAGTGGGTGGATACCTTATATCGGAACGGCGGGATCTTGGGATTGATTGTTTTGATTTTCCCGGGAGTGGCGGCATGGCTTTTGAAAAAGCAGAATCGCAAGGTGGATTGAGAGTGGAATCCGAAGCGTGAGTTTGGTATTTTCAGGATTGCAGGCGGGACAAATGGGGAGCATGATGGGCGCGCGGCAACGCTAGGATCTGCGTGATGTTGAATCGCAGAATGTGGAGAACGATAGATCAAACGAGAGAGTGAAATCATTGCATGTTGTAATTGCTTGTGGAGGCACAGGAGGGCATTTGTTTCCGGGCATTGCGGTGGCGGAAGAATTGAAGTCGCGTGGGCATCGTCCGTTGTTGCTGATTTCGGAGAAGTCAGTGGATAAGGAGGCTTCGAAAAAATATGGCGATTTGGATTTTGTGACGATACCTGCTGTGGCGAAGCCCGCGACATTTTCGCTGAAGATGCTAGCGTTTTTGTGGCGGATTTTTTTAACGATTCGTCGCTGCAAAAAGTTGTTGCGTGAGAATCAGGCGGATGTGGTGGTGGGCATGGGTGGGTTTACCTCGTTGCCGCCAGTCTATGCTGCAAGTCGCTTGGGATTGGCGGCTTTTGTGCATGATTCGAACGCTTTACCGGGGAGGGCGAATCTTTTGACCTCACGGTATTGCCAAAAGGTTTTTTTAGGAATGAAAGAAGCCGCGGTGCATTTTCCCCGCATGAGTGTGGTGGTGACGGGAACGCCCGTACGGCGAGAGATGCAGATTTTGCCCGAACGAAACCTGGCGGCGGCAAGATTTGGATTGGATGCAGGACGTCCGATCGTCGTGGTGATGGGAGGCAGTCAGGGATCGAGGCCATTGAATCGATTGGTGGCGGATGCGTTTGGCGATTTCCCTGAAGGAGCGCAAGTCTTGCATGTGGCAGGCACGAGGGATGAGGAGGAGGTGAAGTCTGCGGTAGGCACCAAGGCGGATTACCACGTTCTGGGATTTTGCGATGATATGGCTTCCGTGTATGGCTGTGCGGATTTGTGCATTAGCCGCTCTGGAGCATCGAGTCTTACTGAGCTAGCGCATGCGGCGGTGCCATCGATTCTTGTGCCGTATCCTTATGCGGCGGATGATCACCAAACAAAAAATGCACGGGTTTTTGCGGCCGCTGGTGCTGCGGAGTTGGTGCAAGAACGCGATCTGACTTCGGCGAAGTTGGCGGGTATGGTTTCGAAGATTTTGCAACAGCAAGAGCTCCGTGAAACGATGGTGAAAGCGACTGCTTCGCTGGATGAACCGAATGCCGCAGGCTTGGTGTGCGATGCTATCGAACAAACGATGAAAGGTTGATCTGCGTTATTTATGGATATACATGAAACGATTCGGCAGTGGAGTGGGCGCATGCTCAACAAAGAGAAGCCCTTGCGGATTCATTTGATCGGCGTGGCAGGTTCGGGAATGAGCGGGCTTGCGCTTTTGCTGATGGGGATGGGGCATCGGGTGAGTGGTTCTGATCGGGTAACGAGTCGAGAAACCCAGCGACTTCAGTCAAATGGGTTGGTGTTTTCGTCACCACATTCGGGAGAATCGGTTGTGGGGGCAGATTTGGTGGTGTTTAGTTCTGCAATTCGTCCGAGCAATCCGGCATTTGCCGAGGCGGTGAATTTGCGGATTCCAATGATGCTTCGGGCGGAATGTTTGGCGGCAGTCCTTGCTTCACGCAAAGGGATTTTGGTAAGTGGGACACACGGAAAGACGACGACATCTTCGATGACGGCGCACGTGCTGCGTGAGGCTGGCATGCGTCCATCGCATTATGTTGGCGCAGAAATTCCTGTGCTGGGTGCCAACGCTAAGTGGGATGAAGATGGAGAATACATGGTGGCTGAGGGAGACGAGAGCGATGGCACCCTAGCACTGTATCAACCAGAATGTGCGATTGTTTTAAACATTGAAGCCGAGCATTTGGACTTTTATCGCGACATCGATCATATCTGTGAAGTGTTCCGAACTCTGGTGGAACGCACGCGGGGAGCGTTGGTTTATTGCAAAGAAGATCCTGTGGCGGCAAAGTTGTTAGATTCGCACCCGAGGTCGGTCTCGTATGGCTGGACCAATGCGCGCTATGTTGCTGATGAGGTAAGAGAGTTGGGTGGGAGTTCGGCATTTCGTGTCTTAAAAGATGGCGAAGTACTCGGCCACATCGAATTGGGAATCCCGGGCAGGCACAATATTTTGAATTCCTTAGCCGCGATCGCGCTTGCGGATTCTTTGGGCGCAGCTTTCCCATTGATCGCGAGGGCACTCTCTACGTTTGCTGGAGCAAAAAGGCGTTTTGAGACCAAGCATTTTTCTTCGTTTTGCCGAGTCGTCGATGATTACGGACACCATCCGACGGAGCTTGCCGCAACTCTACAAACGGCGCGCTCCCTGAAGCCGCAACGCGTGGTGGTGATTTTTCAACCGCATCGATATAGCCGGACGCAGGCGTTAGCGGATGACTTTGGCAGGGCATTGCAACACGCCGATGAGGTTTTTGTGACCTCGGTTTATGCTGCCAGCGAGCTGCCGATCGAAGGTGTTAGCGGGCAGTTGATCGTGGATGCCGTGAAAAAGCATGGCGATACTAAGGTGAAATATTTGCCGCAATTGTCCACAGCGCATCATGAAGTGGGCAATGCTTTGCAAGAAGGAGATTTATTGATCACTCTCGGCGCGGGCAATGTACATGAAGCGGGATCGAAAATTGTGGCTGATCTAAAAGTGTTAGAAGAGATCATTCGTTTTGCGCCGCAAGGAGAAATGCTCGGCAAACTCTATGAGCCGATGCGCCGTCACACGACGATGTTGGTGGGTGGTCCGGCTCAGTATTGGCTGGAACCGCAGACGTTTGCAGCGTTTGCGGCAGCTGTGCGCTATTGTCGTGAACGCAGCATTCCTGTTCGCGTGATGGGCCGAGGTTCCAATGTGATCGTTCGAGATGGTGGAATTCGTGGCGCGGTAATTCATCCGGCTGGTGGCGTTTTTTCCGAAGTGCGGATGGAAAATGGATTCATCATAGCCGGAGCTGGCGCGCGATTGAAAAAAGTTGCCAGCGTGGCACAGCAGTATGGTATCGGTGGATTCGAGTGGATGGAAGGAATCCCGGGCAATGTGGGTGGAGCTTTGCGAATGAATGCGGGAGCCATGGGCATCGAGATGTTTGATCAAGTCGTATCACTCACAATGCTCGATGAAGATGGTGAAATTCGCGAGCGGATGCGTGGCGACATCGATGCACAGTATCGTAACGTCCCAGTATTGCGACGGAATTTTGCATTGCTGTGCGTGCTGCAAGGGTTTCCTGATACAGCTGAGAACATCCAACAACGATGGAACGAGTCACGAGCCAAACGCAAAGCATCGCAGCCAATTGCCGCAAGCGCGGGATGCATGTTTAAAAATCCTACGGCCGAATGTCCCGCAGGGAAACTTGTTGACGAACTTGGACTCAAAGGACTGCGTCACGGCAACGCTGAAGTTTCCATGGTACACGGCAATTTCATCACCAATACCGGCGGAGCGTCCGCCACGGATGTCATTTCTCTCGTGCAAGAAATCCAACTCCGCGCTATGCAGTCACGTTCGATCGAAATCGAGATGGAAGTAAAACTGCTCGGCGAAGATGAATGCTCTTTTTAATATAAACACAGAATCTTTTCTCTTTTTTTCCCAATACTATTATGGATCGATCCACACTCATAGCTGTCCTGATGGGCGGCCCCGGTTCTGAACGCGAAGTCTCATTGGCCTCTGGCGCAGCGGTGCTGCAAGCCTTCCGCGATATGGGCTTTCGTGCAGAGCCTGTCGATGTCACGTCTTGCGATGTCTTGCAACTACCCGCCGGCACAGGCTTAGCCTTCAATGTCATTCACGGCACTTTTGGCGAAGACGGCTCACTGCAAGAAATTCTTGAAAAACTTGGCGTGCCCTACACAGGTGCAGGAGTCGCCAGCAGCCGATTGGCGTTTGATAAAAACCTAGCGAAAGAAAAATTTTTACAAGCCCATGTGCCGACTCCCGGTCATGAAATCCTCGATGTTTCTGCTGGCATGACATTCCCGCAAATGTCCCCGCCCTATGTGATCAAGCCACCGCGTGAAGGGTCGAGCGTCGGAGTGCACATCGTCCATACCGCTGAGCAAGCCGCAGCAGCGATCGAAGCAGCAGCGCGTTTCAGCAATGATTTGCTCGTAGAACAATTCGTCTCGGGAAAAGAACTCACCGTAGGAGTGCTCGATGGCGAGGCTTTGCCCATAGTCCACATCGCACCTCGCAGCGGGTTTTACGACATCAAAAACAAATACCCCTGGATGAGCGGTGGCGATGGCAGTGACTACTATTGCCCCGCAGACCTTGATGAGGAAACCACGAAACTCGTGCAAAATGCAGCAGTTCAGGCACACAAAGCACTCGGCATTGAAGTCTATTCCCGCGTTGACGTTTTGCTCGACGCGCAGAATCGCCCCTACGTCCTTGAGGCAAACACGATTCCCGGCATGACTCAGACCAGCTTGTTGCCCAAAGCAGCGGCAGCCCACGGAATACCTTTTGGAGATTTATGTTTGCGTATTGCTGATATTTCAGTAATCTTACGCACCTAAGTGCAGAGCAGTAAGAAAATAAAGATTTCCCACTCAGACAACCGATCGCCGGTTGTGCATCATCGTGTCATTACAGCTAAAACGCTGCTATTTGTCGGCTATCGCCTTGCCATAAAAGGCACGTTAGTGACTCTTTGCGTCGCGGTTGCTGCGTGGCTGATTCATTTTGGCTACAATGCTTTCATCCATGCCTATCATTCGAATCCTGAGTACCAACTTCGTCTCGTTCAGCTTAATGAAAATACCGCCATGAACGAAAGCGACCTCGCCAAGATTGTGCAAATCCCACTGGATGGCAGCATCATGGCGATGGATATCGCAAAAATGGAAAAAACCCTCGCTTCACGTCCTGAGATCATCAGCGCTTCTGTGAAACGACACCTTCCAGGCACGCTTCAATTTGAACTAGAAGTTCGCAATCCCATCGCATGGGTCGAGTGTTTGCCGAAAAATTTCATCGCCAAAAAACTCGAACAAGGGCACCTGATCGACGAACAAGGAATCCTCTACCCTTGCCCCGCTCTTCAATTCGATGCCGCACAATCCTTGCCCGTAATCGTAGTAGCCAGAGAGGAAGCAGAAGAACTGGTCATTGGAAAAAAAGTCGAAACCAAAAGCGCACGCCGCGCGTTACAACTTCTTTCCATCGCACAAAACGCAAGCCAAGACTCCTCGACTTGGGTGGCACGTATCTCCCCCTATCGTACTTGGGGAATCGTATTGACGACTACCGATGGAGTGGAGGCAACCTTCGGGCTCGATGATCAAGAGCGGCAAATGAACGACCTCCAAATTGCTCTACGCCATGCAAAAAGCTTAGGCCAACGACTCAAATCCATCAACCTCATCCCTCGCAAAAATCTTCCCGTCGTGCTGCAGAACGCCCAGCCTCAACCCCTTTTCCGCTAATCTTTTTTTCCATCAACCCATGGCCAAAAATAACATCAAAGTTGCACTAGAGATTGGCACTAGCGAAGTCCGCATGCTTGTCGGCGATGCCAAGCCAGATGGCTCGGTAAAAATTCTCGGGCACGGAGCTACCCCTTCGGCGGGCATCCGCAAAGGCGAAATTGTCGATTACCCGAATGTTTACGAATGCGTCAAACATGCGCGCATTATGGCAGAGGATGCCTGCTGCGTAGAAATTGGCTCGGTATTTCTCTCCGTCACGGGCAAGCACATTTATGGAGCAAATCACTCGGGTCCTTGCCGCCTCGCTGAGCACGAACGACAAATCCGTCAAGAACACGTCGATGAAGCCACGCAGATCGCCAAAGAGCTAACCATCCCCACCGGACACCACTACATTCATCACATTTTGCGAAACTACGAAGTCGATGGATTTTTCCATGACTCAAGCCCGGTGGGAATGTTTGGAAAACAAGTCACCGCGCATTACCATGTGGTCGCAGGGATCGGCAATCGCGTCTTCAATAGCATGAAATGCGTACGCGAACTGCAAATGGAAGTCGATGACGTGGTATTCGCTCCCATTGCCATTGCGCAGTATGCGTTAGACCGCCCATCCCGCGAGCGTGGAGCGTTGCTCATCGACATTGGTGGTGGCACCACGGATTACGTTCTTTACCTCGACGGCAAGATCGAAGCCTGCGGTAGCTTTCCCGTTGGCGGGGAGCATATCACCAACGACATCTCGGTTTATACCGACCTCTCTTTCACCCGTGCCGAAAAAATCAAAATCAGCGAAGGCAACATATCGAGCGACAGAAACCGCTCCATCGGCATGATCAAAGTCTCCGTCGATGCCAATGGTTTCGCCATGCAAGAAATCAAACGCGAAGCTCTCAATGAAGTCATTCGCCTGCGCATGACCGAAATTCTCGAACTCGTCAAAGATGCGTTACCCAAGGGAGCCCTTGCAAAAATCCACAAAGGGATCTTCCTCAGCGGTGGTGCCAGCCTCACTGCAGGTCTCGATGAACTCACGAAGCACCTCTTTGGCTGCGAAGTCTATCGAGCCAACGCTAGCGAATTTCGTGACACCCAAGAAAACTACAACCATCCCAAATACGCCACCTGTCTTGGACTCATCCGCTATGCACAGTTGTCCGACTTGGAAAAAAAACAAAGCGCGAAATGGTCAATATGGCCGTTTGGGCGTAAGAAACGATAGACTCACACAGCGACACCTCACCTCCGAAATCTCATGATCGAATACAGCCGCGACCCACAAAACAGCATCCCTTCCTCCCATGTAAAAATCATCGGGCTCGGGGGCGCCGGAGCGAACATGCTAGACCGAGTCTGCCTCGAAGGCATGGACGGCACAGAAATGCTCGCCCTCAATGCAGACATCCGCACGCTTAACTCCACCGTCGTGCGCGAACGCATCCAGCTCGGGAAAAATCTCACCAAAGGCCTCGGAACCGGTGGTGATCCCGAACTCGGGCAAAAAGTCATGCTCGAAGCAGAAAACGAAGTGCGAGCCGTCATCAAAGGCCGAAAAATCGTCTTCCTCTGCGTAGGATTGGGCGGCGGCACAGGTTCGGGAGCCGCACCCATTCTCACCAGAATCGCACGCGAAGAAGGAGCATTCGTCGTCGTTTTTGCCACCATGCCCTTTGTTTTCGAAGGCCGACGTCGCCGCGAACAAGCCGAAACCGCTCTCAATGAACTCGCCGTTCTCTCCAACGCTCTTGTGACTTTCGATAACAATCGCATGGGCGAACTCGTCGTCGCGAAACAAGGCATTCACGAAGCATTTGCTGCTGCAGATCGCATGATATCCGATAGCATCAAAGCCGTCATCCGTCTCGTCATTCGTCCAGGACTGATTCACGTAGGACTCGACGACCTCATGACCGCTCTCCGCACCACGCGCTCCCGCTGCCTCTTCGGTTCCGGTAGCGCCAACGGCAAAGACCGCGCCACCAAAGCACTTACAAATGCCTTAGCTAGCCCGCTCCTGGACAAAGGCTCTCTTCTGAAAGAAGCATCATCCGTTCTTGTTCACATCTGCGGAGGTGAAGACCTTTCTTTATTTGAAGTCGAGCTGCTGATGCAAAAACTCATGAAGTACGTGCCAGAAAAAGCCCACGTGCTCTTCGGTGCCGCCATCGATGTGCAGATGGAAGACAATATCAGCATTACCCTCATCAGCGCTCTGCCAGAAGACAAGCTTCAAGAATCTACCTCACCCATGCTGGAACTCGATCCAAGCATCGGCTACGAGTCCTTTGATTCTTTAGCGGAAATTCCGGAGATCCCCTCGCCCGCGGCAAATGAACCGGATGAAATTCCACAAGCCCTCGATCCAGAACCAAGCACCGCATTCATCGCTCCCTCTCCTGATGCGGTAACCGTTATGCCCATCGCGCCTGAAGCACCCGCCATTTCTCCAGAGCCCATCGCTCCAGCGGATGTCGAGATTGACCTCGAACCTAGCGATTCCTTCGCCAAGCCACCGCAAATCACTAGCCCAGCAGCAACGTATTCGCCCTCTAGCCCCAGCATCTCTGACATAGATCGTTGGTCTGCGCCTAGCCCCAGCGAAACCACCTTCGCCGATGCATTCTCGTCCGATGCCCCCTTCGCCGAGTCAGTGGCTGATCCTGATTCAAATCCTGCTTCCCTGGCCGCCACCGCCGCGAAAGACCTGCGCGATGCGATCAAACCCACAAGTTCGTCTCGGCAATCGCGCGAAGAATCGTTTGCCAACATCGATTTCGCCGATATTACAGAAAAAAGCCGCACCCGATCCGCCGAACCAGAACTGTTCACTACCACCGCTCGTGGAAAATTTCATGAGCCCAAAGAGGACGACCTCTTCGGCACTGATGATCTCGATGTCCCAGCATTCCTGCGCAAAAAAAAGAAGTAGTCCCTGATGGAGCAGGTTGAATTACCTTGAACCTGCACACCATTCGAGGCAAATACGCGCACTTTGCAGACATACCTCGCGTCATCAAGTTTTGTGATAGGAAGACAGCGCTTCCAGCCTGTCACGGCACACGGGCGTCCCGCCTGTTTCTTTTGTTATAGATGTTTCTGCCTACAAAAAATTGATTTTACGTAAGCTCTTGTGAAGTGCCTAAATGGAGGCGTAGCTAGGGTGCTGGTCTTTGAATTGAAGTATTTTTGATCAATGGAGCCTTTTTAGGCTGCAAGCGAAAAACGAAACGTCTGAAGTAAAAATTCTACCGTGCGAGGACTGACCTCGGAGACGTACCGACGAACGCCCGAACCCGTACCGACGAACGCTCCGACCGTACCGATGAACGCTCCGATCGTACCGATGAACGCTCCGATCGTACCGATGAACGCTCCGACCGTACCGATGAACGCTCCGACCGTACCGATGAACGCTCCGACCGTACCGATGAACGCTCCGACCGTACCGATGGACGCTCCGACCGTAC
>JAIYDP010000287.1 GCA_027487435.1 Verrucomicrobiaceae bacterium
AGTATTGGAAATTTCAGAGAAGAGGCGGTTGCCGATGCCGTCGTATTGGTAGGCGCGGTCGGCGGGGTTGTTACTGTCATCGGCTTTGGTGACTTGGCCTAGGACATCGTAGCCCCACGTGGTGCTGTTCGTAGCGGCTCCGCTGCGAGTGGCGTTGGTTCTTTGACCGATGTTGTTGACGGTGTAGTTCACAGCACTGATGACGGAGTTATCACTAGCGCGGGTGTTGGCTTTTGTCAACAAAACATCTCGATTGGTTTCAAAGGTGTTGGTGACTTGGTGGGCTGCACGCTCTCCCCGACTCTTCTTACGGAATCCCTTCATTTTGCTTGGGTCTCTATAACTTCTGCGGGAATTTTTATTTGGATAAATCAATTTTTTTAGGCTAACAGAAATTCAAAAGTTACCATGCGAGGACTGACCCCTGAAATTTGAGTTTTTATTGACTTTATTTTGCATGCATTTACCTCCGTGACATAGGACATGTAATTGTAATTTTTTCTTTATCAATTCCGCTACTTACACCTCCATCTTGTGCGATTACAAAAATTTTTTTTGAATCATATCCATCACATACAACTTCAATCTCTATACCTTGTTCAAAATATCTCGCAGTCATTGCAAATATAAATTCACCTTTCTCTAAACTTACTATTTTTGCTGCTTCCGCGCCTTTTGTGTATCTTGAATATTTTTCATAATCACACAATAAATTAGCGTCTAGACGTTGATTACTTGTATTATCAATGGCAACAATATTTGCAAAATATAAACAATTAATTGAGTTTAGTATTTTTTTTCTTTCTTTTGCCTCAAGAAAGTTTTGAACTATATTAAGAGAAAATAAAATAATAAAAAAAATCAGACCAATAATTATTACTGGGGAAGTGCGAATTGATTTATCTTTAGTTTTCATTGTATTTTATCTCGAGGTCCCAATTTCCTTTCCCAAAACAACCAAGGTGTGCCGCATCACTGATAGAAGTCTCCACATATACTGGAAATTGTTTGCGGAATCCTTGATCAGGATGTTGCCCTGGTGATTTACTTGAAGTCTCATCCCACGCATCAAATATAATATTTTGTGTGTCGCCTTGCATTGGTCACCTTGCATTGGGAATCTCATGGACGGGGAGCTAGCCATGGGCTGGCTCTGCATCGTTGAATGTGCTACTTTATCGTAATTTCCTCAGTTATTGATTCGAGCAACTTGCCGGAGTTTGCGCGGATGGTTGTTTCACGGGTGCCTTCTATGCCTTTTTCGCCATCACCTTTGCCATCCTCTTCCACTAGCTTCATGCGCCCTTCCGATAGCATCTCGTAGTCGTAGGTGGTGATGCTCCCATCGGGGCGTATGATGCGTTTCTTTTTGCCACCGAAATCTTTTCCGCTGGGGTAAAATTCTTCCACATAAACCTCATCGGGGCCATCGGGGCGACGTATGAGTTTCATTGTACGTGTTGGTTCGAATTCTTCAATGATTCGCTTCGTTTCTACTCCATTGACTTCCTGAACTTCAGTCTGCAAACTTCCTTTGTTTTCCGAGATGTAGGTGGTTTTTCTCACAGGTTTACCAGGGGCGCGAATTTCGACGGTGGAACTGTTCTTTAAGTATTGATAGGCCGTTTCTGTGCCGTCGGGTTCTTTGTGAAGCTTGATGCGCGCAGCAATCATCTTGTTTCCATCAGGCCCGCCTACTTCTCCTTGTTTGTAGTAAATCCATTCTTCACGTAAGGCATCACCATCGGGATCTGTGATTTTGAGCGTCTCAGTCATAAGACCCGTAATGTTCCTGAATTCATAATGCGTGTCACTATCGGTGGCCCACTCATCATCAGGATCATCTCGGGACTCAAAAATTTCTCGATAGATTTTTGCTTTGTTGTCTTCTTGAAATCGCTTGCGTGTTTTGCGTTTCGTAGCCAAAAATTTTCCGTCTTTTTCGATACCTATTGTCAGTATGCTTTCACCTTTAGCGGGGCTGTACAACTCGTTCCGATTCACGCTTCCATGTTCAAGGTATTGACCATTTCTACTGGTGGTTGTCTCGCCAAGATAGATACTTCGCATGACAAATGTCGGACGTTTATTGAGCGTAACTAGAGCCGTAGTGGTGCGACGAATCAATTTACCATCAACGGTGGAATGTAAGGTAAAGGCATTCGGATCCTCGCTGGTCCATGGTTCCTCACTGGCTTTGAATTCGATGTTGGATTGTTCACAACTGATTTTTTTGATGATTTTGTTTTCATCATACTCGAGCGTAAAGCAGTCAGGAGCATTGATCGTAATTCCTTTGAGTCCCTGATTTTTCATCACTTCGCTTTGGTAAATGACGCTTGCAGAGACCCGACCTCCCAAGCCTGACAAGTTGCTTGTGGTAAGAAATCTCTGACCCATAGATGGCACGCATGTGACAAACAGTAGCGCGAAACAACGGAGTAAATGAGATAAATTGCTATGTTTCATAATGAAAATCATTTGTCAGGAAAACAAACTTCTTGAAAGTGCGCTTATCCTATTCAAGCTTCCCAACCTATGTCAAAGAGTTTATCGCGAAAGATTTACGAAAATAGTGGACTCTTCATCAGCGGCAGCACTTTTATCAATACTCAAAAAAAGGCTCAAATCCACAAGTCGTCTCAGGGGGCATCTCAGGGGTTAGTCATCCATTGTAACATTTTCTCCAGTTCTTTGCATTGCTTTTGCGTGGTGTGCAGCTTGGCAGTGATTGGGAACGTGAGGAGGTTTCTGCTGGAGATGTGACGATTTTGTTGCAAAAATGATATTGCCAGGTAGCACCGACAATCATTTATCAAAATCCGTGAACAATTTACAAAACGCATCATTGAAGGCACTGTTTTTTGCGCTGCTCATTCCGTTGACAGCGACAATCGCGCGTGCGGATCAAGAGTCGAAGCCAGATCCTGCGGAAGTTGCGGCACCCACTGATACAAGCAAGATGAAAATGCCCGAGGCTCTTGCAGCAGCAGGTTTCACAAAGTTCGCGGCCGTCGTAAAAGCCGCCGAACTCAGCGAAACTCTTGGGGCAGATGGGCCATTCACCTGCTTCGCTCCTAGCGATAAAGCCTTCGACGCGATGCCGGATGAAACCAAGAAGTTCCTCACGGATGACCCTAAGAGCGAAATGGCGCAAAAGTGGGTCAAATATCATTTCATCAGAAGTGCCGCAAAGCGCAGCGATTTGATGAAAATGGCGGTTGTTTTAGGATTAGCCGAAAAACCCTTACAAATATGGGTTACGCCAGAAAAGATCTCGCTTAACCGAGTTTGTGGATTCCACAGTTTCGACATTGTCGCACTCAATGGCATCATCCACGGCATTGATCGAGTCTTGGACGCGTCTGATCAATAGAGTCGCCGTTTGGTTAGGGAAAGGAGTTGCCAAGCTGGCATGCAAACTAGCAGATCGCTCCCACGGGCATCATTTTTTCGGATCTGCCTCTTTCCAGGAAAGATTGAACCAGACGGCACGATGATCGCTGGCTTTCTTTACCAAGGCATCTTCTGCTGGCCAATGCACCGCTGAAGCATGGCATTGCAAGTGTTGCTTCGACGGCAAAACGTAATCGCAGCGCAGCCCGAACGCGGATGTCTTGGTTTCGCGAAAATGCAGAGTCTTTCGCACTCGCAGAGTCGCCCCTTCGCTCGTGGGCGCTGGTACGTCAGCTACTTTGTGATGCTTCAGTAGCAAATGGATGGCCTGCTGCACAGAGTCGCCGTCGGCGGGATCGGCATTCAGATCGCCCAAAATCACAAAGGCTTCCGTTTCACCGAGACCGCCGCGTCGGCCTTGATCATCTGCGAGCCAAGGTTTGTCCGTGCCATCGATGTATTTTGCCCAGAACTGAATTTCGTCATGATTGCGACGACCATTCCAATCGACGGGTTTTGCTGCCGTGACATCCTTGAGAAGACCATCATCAAATGCTGGTGGCGTGGGATGGCTGCACAAACAATGCAAGGTTTTCCCCTCGATTTTGACGGGAACGTCCCAATGGTTTTTCGATGACAAGCGAAGTTTTTCCGCCGCGCTGCCATAGTGGGCTGAGGGCAAAAGATTTCCTAGCAGATCCTTCCAGAGAAATGTTTGAAACGTGCGGATGTTCGCCGTGTCGATAGGGTATCGAGAGAGCAGCAACATGCCATATTGTCCGGGATGCTTGCCGTAGCCAAAGGCATCTTCGGGATCGGTGGTGTCGCCATCGCGATTCAAGTCCTCGCCGCTCGACACTCCGGTATTGACCGGTGCTGCATACCAATGTGGATATTTACCCGACAAGTGCTTTTCTAAAAATGCCCGTGCGGCTTGACCTTCGGCATCGTAGTCGAACTCGTTGATCAAGATCACATCGGCATTGACTTCGCGGATGACCTGAGCTGCGGCGCTCACTTGCGGATGTTGCGCATCTTGGCAATCAGTGATCAAAGCGCCCGCCGTTTCGCGAAACAACGAGGCATTATATGTCGCTACGCGGAATTCTGCAGCGAGGGCAGGGAAGGGGAGTAGCAAAAGCAGAAAGGAAAGAGCCTTCATCGCCGATCATACTCTTCGAATCAACCATCGATAGCAAAAGAAAAACCCGCAGAATGTCGTTTTTCCAGAAAACTCCCCGGCTCGCTCGGGAGAAAATGCCATAGACAAATCGATGATGTTCTGTCGATATCACTTGCGTCGCCCGTGATCCTCCTCGCAGGTGATTCATCGACATCGCCGCACGCATGACTACTCCATACCAAACATCACAAGCAGGGCCCTCGGATCTCGCTCTGCTCGAAGCGCAGGTCAAAGCTTCCTCCGCGTGGATCCAGCCACTCCGTAAAGAAATCGCCCGCTATTTGATTGGCCAATCGACATTGGTGGATCGTTTGTTGATTTCCTTGTTAGTCAAAGGTCACATCTTGCTGGAAGGTGTGCCAGGGCTTGCGAAAACCCTAGCGTTGAAAACGCTCGCTTCGCTGGTCAATGCGCAGTTTCACCGCATTCAGTTCACGCCCGATATGTTGCCTGCGGACATTGTCGGCACTGAAATTTACGACCCGAAGGAAGCGAAGTTCCGCGTCAAGCATGGCCCGGTGTTCGCCAACTTCATTCTCGCGGATGAAATCAATCGCGCCCCTGCGAAGGTGCAAAGCGCCTTGCTCGAGGCCATGCAGGAGAAACAAGTCACCATCGGCGAGTTCACCTTTCCGCTGCCATCGCCGTTTTTCGTTCTGGCGACGCAAAATCCCTTAGAGCAAGAAGGTACGTATCCGCTGCCAGAAGCGCAGTTGGATCGTTTTATGATGAAGGTCATCATGGACTATCCTACGGAGGACGAAGAAATGCTGGTGTTAGACCTCGCCGCGACGACCGAGGAAATGCCCGTGCCGCAAGCCATGGTCAGCCTCGAGGCGCTGCAACAAGCTCGCAAGGTGGTCAACTCCCTTCACCTCGATGAAAAGGTCAAGCGCTACATCGTTCGTTTGGTTCATGCGACTCGTCGCCCCGATGAATACGGCATTCCGCTTGCGCCTTACATTCGCGTTGGGGCATCGCCGCGTGCTACCATCAATCTTGCACTCACGGCTCGTGCCCATGCTTTCCTTGAGGGACGTGCTTATGTTACGCCGCACGATGTGAAATCCATCGCCATGGATGTGCTACGCCATCGCGTGACTGTGACCTACGAGGCCGAGGCGGAAGGTTTATCGAGCGAACAAGTCATCACGCGCCTGCTCAATGAGCTTCCCGTGCCATGATCCGGAAAAAGCCTAACACTGTCACCACAGCCGCCGATGAAGCCCGCGCTGCCGAGATTCTCGGTCGGGTGCGGCGCATGGAAGTGCGCACCAATCGGCTCGTCAACGATGCCCTTGCCGGACGTTACGCCAGTGTCTTCAAGGGTCGGGGTATGGACTTTGACCGCGTGCGCAATTACGTCGCGGGCGATGATGTTCGCACCATCGATTGGAATGTCACCGCCCGCACGGGCGAAGCTCACATCAAGGTATTTACCGAAGAGCGCGAGTTGACGATCTTATTGCTGATCGACATCAGCGGTTCTTCCGACTTCGGTTCGGTGGAAAGTTCCAAACGCGAACTCGCTGCCGAAGCCGCTGGCGTGTTGGCGGCTTCGGCGATTCGCAATCGCGACAAAGTTGGGCTGATTCTTTTTTCCGATCAGATCGAACTCTACATCCCGCCGGGCAAAGGTCGCATGCACATCATGCGCCTCATTCGCGAGACGCTGTTCTTTTCTCCGGAAAAAAAAGGCACCAACCTGCCGCAGGCGCTCGACTTTGCCAATCAAGTGCTGCACCGCCGTTCGGTGATTTTTTTAGTCTCTGACTTCTGCGTCGGTTCGCCCATTGAGGATCGCTTGAAGCCCTTGCTGACGAAGCTGCAAGTGACCAGCAAACGACACGATGTCATCGCGGTTTCGGTCACGGATCCGCGCGAAGAATGTTTGCCAGACATCGGACGAATTTGCATCGAGGATGCGGAAACAGGTCGCGTTGTGGAACTCGATACCAGCAAAGCGCACGTTCGCCAGAAATACCAAGCTCAAGCCCGCGCCCGCCGCGAACTCACCGCCAACAAAATCCGCTCGCGTGGCATCGATCTGCTCGAGTGCATGAATGGCGAAAACTGGATGCCACAACTCATGAGCTTTTTCCTCAAACGTCGCCAACGCTCCGGCTAACGAATTTTTTCTTGAACCATGCTTGCTCCATTTCGACATCCAGCTTCACACAGCCACCTGCGGGTGATCTGCGCGGCTGTGCTTGTGGCAATGTCCTACGCTGCCGAGCCTGAAGAAGACATTCGTGGCCCGCGTGAACTGATCGAAATCCCTACACCTCCACCCGCAGACTACACGCCGTGGTGGATCGCCGCTGGTGTGTTGGCATTTCTTAGCATCGCTTTTTTCCTCTGGAAATGGTGGAAGAAATCCCACACGCCACCCACGGCCTACGCCATTGCCTTGCAGGCGCTGAAGGCCTTGCCGCTTGATCGCCCGGATGAATCTTTCGCTAACGAAGTTTCCGCCATTCTGCGAACCTACATCCAGCAACGGCATTCCATCGCCGCCACGCAGCGCAGCACGGAAGAATTTCTCGCGGAAATCGCAAGTGACTCCACCCTCGGTTCCCATCAGGCGAAACTGCGGGAATTTTTACAATCGTGCGACCGAGCAAAATTTGCCAATGGCCCATTGTCGAAGGACATCCGTAGAGACCTCGTCGAACAAGCGCGGGTCATTGTGTTAGAAACCTCACAACCACTTGCCACGCCGCCATGACAAGTTCGCTGCAATTCGCTTACCCATGGGTGCTTGCCCTGCTTGCCATCGTGCCGCTGATGGCATGGTGGAAGGGGCGTTTCGGTCGCCCAGTGGCCTTGCGCATGCCCAGCACCGATGATGCCGTCCACGTCGGGGCGCGCAGTCGATCTCGTGTCGGCGGGATTTTGCTTTCTCTCGGATTGCTGGCTCTCACTTTGCTCATCGTCGCTCTCGCTCGCCCCCGCTTGGTCAAAGGCACCACCGAGGTTGAGTCGAACGGCATCGATATCATCCTCACGCTGGATGTTTCTGGCTCCATGGAGGCGCTGGATTTCACGCTTCACGGCAAGCAGGTCAATCGGCTGGAAGTCGTCAAAGATGTGGTCGGAAAATTCGCCATCTCGCGCCCCGATGATCGCCTCGGCATGGTGGCTTTCGCAGGTCGTCCGTATCTGGCAGCCCCGCTGACCGATGACGAAAATTGGATCGTCAGTCGTTTGCGTGATGTGGAGATTGGTCAAGTCGAGGACGGCACGGCGATTGGATCTGCAATCGCATCGTCGGTGGATCACCTCGGGAAATCTGAAGCCAAAAGCAAAATCGTCATCCTGTTGACCGATGGAGTGAACACCAGCGGTTCGGTCAATCCGCTCACTGCCGCAGAGGCCGCAAAGGCCTTGGGCATCAAAATCTACACCATCGGCGCTGGCACCAATGGCGAAGCTCCCTATCCCGTGCGCGGATTATTTGGCACGCAAATGCAGAAAATGAAAGTCGAGATCGACGAGAAAACTCTCACCGCCATCGCCGATTCCACTGGAGGGAAATATTTCCGCGCCACGGATACGGATTCGTTAGAAAAAATTTACGCCGTCATCAACCAACTTGAAACCACCGAACGCAAGATCAAGAAGTATGAAAACTATGACGAACTCTTCTTTTACTTTCTCTATCCTGCACTGCTGCTGTTGCTCGTTGAATGGATTCTCCGCCACACTCGTTTTCGCCGCTTGCCATGACTGATGCCGCTTATGATCACACCTTCACTTTCGCGCAACCATGGTGGCTGCTGGCGGGGGGGATTTGCTGTTTGTTGATTGTTTTGCTCTATCGATTCTTTGATCGAAAACGCGAAAGGGATCTCGCGCAACTCGTTCACCCTCGCTTCCGTTCGCAGTTGTTTGCGGCAGCATCGCCCATGCTGAAAAGGATCAAGCGCATCTGCTGGATCGCGGCGATATTTTTCATCTTCGTTACGCTGGCTCGTCCGCAATACGGCGCGGAATTTCGTGAACTCAGACGTCGTGGCATTGACCTGCTTTTCGCGCTCGATACCTCACAAAGTATGCTCGCCGATGACCTCTCGCCGAATCGCCTGGAACGCGCGCGCTTGGGCATCATCGATTTTGTCAATCGGCTCGAAGGCGATCGCATCGGTCTGATTCCCTTTGCGGGTAGTGCGTATGCCCTGTGTCCGCTGACGCTCGACTACGATGCCTTTCTCGAATCCCTGCAAAGCGTCCGCACCAATATGATCCCTCATCAAGGCACCGACCTCGCCAGCGCCATTCGCGAGGCTGAGCGCTTGTTCAAAGAAAACAAAAACAACCAGAAAATCCTCGTGCTCATTACCGATGGCGAAGACCTGCAAGGCGATGTGCTCAGCGCCGCACGCAAAGCCAGTGAAGACGGCCTGGTCATCTACGCCGTCGGCGTGGGTAGCCCCGATGGCGCAACCATACCGATCCAATACAACAACGGCCGACGCGATGTCATGCGCGATGAGCAAGGCAAAGAAATTCGCACCACGCTGGATGAAGCTACGTTGAAAAAAATCGCCGAGACCAGCAAGGGGCTTTATGTTGCGTTAGGCCGTGGAGCGGAGGGACTCAACACCATCTATCAGGAAAAACTTCGCCTCGTTCCGAAGACCGACTCCAGCCAACGCCTCGAACGCGTGCCGCTGGAACGCTACGAATGGTCTCTTGCGCTAGCGATCGCATTGCTGCTGTGCGAATTTTTTCTCCCCGATCGCAGCAAAGTAAGCCGCCGCGAATTTTCTGGTGTCGCCAGTACCGCCGCACTTGTCGCAGCTTGTTTCTTCTTCACTACCGCTAACAGTGAAGCCAGCAGCGACAGCGTGATTTCCTACAATCAAGGCACCGAATCCTACAACCGTGGCGAATTTGCCCAAGCCGCCGATTCCCTTCGCGCTTCGCTAAAAACACCCGACACCAGCCTGCAACAACGCGCGTACTACAATCTTGGCAATGCTCTCTATCGTCACGGCCAGGCATCGTTAGAGAAAGAACCAAAGAAGACGATCAAGCATTGGCAAGATGCGTTGAAGGCCTACGAGGACGCCATGGCGCTTAATGCCAACGATGCCGATGCGCGCTTCAATCACGAACTGGTGAAGAAGAAACTCGATCAACTCCAGCAGCAGCAACCGCAAGATCAGGAAAACAAAGACGATAAAAAAGACGAGAAAAAAGACGACAAGCAAGAGAAGAGCGACGAGCAGAAAGAGCAGGAGAAAAAAGACCAAGAGCAGCAAGACAACAAATCCGAGGAGCAAAAAAAGCAAGAGCAAGAGCAGAAGGAAAAACAGGAAAAGGAGCAACAATCGCAAGACGGCGAGAAAAAGGAGGACGAGAAAAATCAAGGGCAACAGGGCGAAAAGTCCGACGAGCAGAAAAAGCAGGAAGAACAACAAGCCGCGCAGCAAAAAGCGGAAGAAGGAAAAGATCCGAAAGACCAGCAGCAGCAACAAGCCCAAGCCATGGAGCAACGCGAAATGACCAAAGAGGAAGCCATGCAACTTCTCCAATCCCTGCGCC
This sequence comes from Verrucomicrobiaceae bacterium, assembly GCA_027487435.1. Classification (GTDB taxonomy): domain Bacteria; phylum Verrucomicrobiota; class Verrucomicrobiia; order Verrucomicrobiales; family Akkermansiaceae; genus UBA956. The sequence continues at coordinate 10,130 of JAIYDP010000287.1, forward strand.
ACGAAGAACGTCAGGTCATCCCCATCCCGCAACAGAGTCGGCGCGATGGCAAAACCGATAACACCACGAAAGGAAAAACATGGTAAGACATTTCCTACAGACGCTTTTGATGACGCTGCTACTCGCGACATTTTGCCGTGCCGTGGAAGTCGCTGCTACGCTCGATGCTACCGAGGTCAATCCCGGTGATGGCGTGATCTATACGATTCAAATTCAAGGCGGACAAACCCAGCAATTGGAGTTCCCCGAGATCAAAAATCTCACCGTCCACTTTCAGGGGCAAAATCAGATGATCAACATGATGAATGGCCGCACAGAGTCCGTGCAAACCTTTCAGTATGTCATCGGATCTTACACTCCAGGCACCTATACCATCCCAGCCATTCCGCTGACCATCGCTGGCCAAACCTACACCACACAGCCTCTTACGTTGAAAGTGATCGATGACGGAACCTCGCCGCAAGTTCCAAAGCCTAAAGCCGATACCCCTGACAAAGCAAGCTTGCTCACCCTAGAACTCGCCGCACCCGAACGACAACACGCCTACATCAGCGAGATTGTTCCTGTGATCATTCGCGCATGGTTCCCCCCAGATTCGCAATTGCAACGGCTTGGTGGAATTCAACCCGTCAGCAAAGGATTTACTTTGCACAATGTCAGTCAACAAGCGCAGCAAAGTCAAGAAATGCGCGATGGCAAACCCTACATTGCGCTCACTTGGTTCGGCGGCATTTCAGCCACCAAGGCGGGCAAGCAGGATGTTTCCTTAGCCATCGAAGCCGTTTTTCAAGTCGCAGATGATAGCCAGCCATCCCTGCGGATGCGGAATCGACCCTCCATGCGCATTGGTGGAAATTTTATTGCCAAAGAAGTCACGTTGACTTCAGCCAATCAACCCATCGAGGTCCGCGCCTTGCCAAGCGAAGGAAAGCCCGAAAAT
>JAIYDP010000193.1 GCA_027487435.1 Verrucomicrobiaceae bacterium
GAGCTATTCTCAGAAATGCCGATTATCTGGCTGAAACCTGTCGTACTTCGAAAAGCTCCCATCGCAGGCTTTTACAATTGTCCTGTCTACAAAACTCTCACTAGAGCTGGTTCGGACTCAGTAACTTGATATTCTGATGAAACAGGAACGCTGTCTACGACGGGACATTCGACAAATTTCGTGCTTTGGATCGAACTACCGTCTCAATTGCCTCAAAAGCATTGGATCAAGCGCGGTGTCGCTTTGTTCTGCGCATTGAAATTCTAAAAGATGCGCTCTTCATTGTCTCAGCATTGTAACATTCAGTACATTCAACATGTAAAATTCAGCGTCTCGTGTTGTTTAGCGATCTGCTGATCCGTTTGGAACTACGAGATCGAGAAATTCTTTATTGCAGAACAGATACTCTGCAAATCCCTGAAGCTGACCCATTTCTGCTTAATACCTCGACAGGGGGGGTAGCTTACATGTTTCAGGTATGTTTGTAGTTATGAATCCCATAGCCCCTTCAGAGCACTCTCGACGCTCTAATTTAATTGTTGTAGCCCATTTCCCCGTGCCGCCCCTTGTTTTCCAGACATCTTCGGAATTGAGCCGGCTTGTAGGTTGCACATGTTTTACGTAGAACCTCTCCGACAGCTCTAACAAATAAATATTTTAGAGGCGATGCGGCTTGATGAAATTCTTTTCATTGCGTTGGTCCTCGACAGCGCCGAACCATTGTTGCTGTGGCCTCTACCCCAGAATGTTACAAATGGACATGAATGTTTTGTGTTTGACGCAGAGGCAATGTCTTGTGATCTACACGGAGTAGGGCGCAGCGAAATTCGACAGGTCCTCCTTGCAGCATGTTCAAGAGTTCAACAAAATATCCTTAAAAGCCCTCAATCAGCTGGGCCAAGCTGTCTGGGCTCCTTTCGTATTGCTTCTGTCCAGATTTACTTGAACTCGCCGGATGCAAATTTGTCAAGCAGCACAGATGAATCTTATCTCCTCTCGATTAATCATGTTTCCGATTTTATCTCCATTAATTCTTCTAGTTGGGTTGGAGGCATGTTGTCTTGTGGTCATTGTTTTTTGACATGTCAGCAATTCGTGCCCTTGAAACAATATCCCAACTCGTTTATCGCGTGGATGACACTTTCGAGATTCGCGATTGCCCTCTTCAAATATTTGACTTTCCCCGATTCTCTCATCGAGGACTTCTAATTGATACCAGTAGAAACTTCTTGTCGGTTGGAAGCATACTAAGAACCCTTGAAGCAATGGCTCATTCCAAGATGAACGTGCTTCACTGGCACATTGTTGATTCTGAGAGCTTTCCGCTCGAAATTCTATCATATCCTCAGCTGACAAAAGGAGCATATTCTCAGTATCAGACGTATTCACAATCAGATGTTAGAGACATAGTGTCATTCGCACATTTCCGAGGAATTCGTGTCATTGTGGAATTTGACATGCCAGTACGCATTTTCTTGGGAATTTTGACATATTTAGGGACACGCCCGCTCCTGGGGGGCAAACATTCAAGATCTGACAGTTTGCGGTGACGCACAGCCATGGACAAGTTATTGCAATGGTCCTCCCTGTGGTCATTTGAATCCTGTTAGCCCTCTCACGTTTGATGTTGTGGCCTCTGTGCTTTCTGAGGCAAGTGGCATATTCCCAGATGAATATGTTCATTTGGGTGCCGACGAGGTCAACTTCAATTGCTGGAATTTAAGTGCATCTGTTCGTAGTTATGTTACATCTCGGAATATGAGCCTATCCGACTTGCTTGGTGAGTTTGAACGAAGAGTTCACTCGATCGCAGTATCCAGCGGCAAGAAGGCCATCTTTTGGCAGGAAATTGTTGACGAACAAATTTCACTCCCTCGAGAAAGCACCATGATTCAGGTTGGAGTGAGCGGATTTCATTGATGCATTCAGGTTTGGAAGGATGTTGACGGGATCCGAAAGGCTGCCTCTATGGGGTACGATGTCATTGTTTCGACGTACTCTTCTTGGTACTTGGACTGCGGCTTCGGTAACTATGTGTTCTTCTCTCAGAGTTGGTGTGATCCTTTCAAGACGGTAGGATTTTATCGGCATGACGTGATGTGCCAGTGGGACATTATTTATCAATTCGAGCCTACGAAGGGACTAACGCCCGAAGAGGCCAAGCATGTTAAAGGTGGAGAAGTATGCATGTGGGGCGAAATGGTTGACGACACCGTTGTTGACCAGAAAATATGGCCTCGGGCTGCCGCAGCTGCAGAAAGGCTATGGAGCTCTGCTGAGGTGACATCTTTGGAAGATTCATGGGTAAGACTTAATGGACACCGAAGAAGGCTCCTATCGCTTGGCGTTTCGGCCTCTCCATTTACGACTGCTTTTTGCGAACGCGACCGAAGCCAATGTTCACCTACAGGGGTTCCGATTACTTGCCTCAATGCTGTACCTTAATGTATCATTAGTGCAGGGCCTGATATGCCAAGCGGTGCCAAAAAGTGAGCGTGGCAGCTGGGATGTTGTCGTTTTACGTCCGCTTGCGACAGGGCCAAGAGAACGAGAAGGTTCAGGTGCTCACACACTACCGGCTCTGACGTTGGGTTTAGGTGAGGGGGATGTTTACTCACACGCCAATGTCAACACAGCGCTCACGTAACAAAGTTTTCGAAAAATATTTCCGTAATTAAGACATTTTCTATTCTCACGTGTCGATTCGCTGAAGGGACTCAATGCGGGTCAGGCGGGACGGGTGGAGGCGAGACGGGGAGCGCTTCATGCGGAATCGCGTCGTCGTCGTCGTGGGCGTTGTGCTGTTGGACCCGTCGCTGTTTGTAGACTTCGCCTATGATGTTCCACTGGATTTGGTGTGCCGC
>JAIYDP010000172.1 GCA_027487435.1 Verrucomicrobiaceae bacterium
AGAGTTGTGGCTCGGGTTCTGCGCACGTGACATTCACTGATCGTTTCTCATTCGCCATACCGATGAAGATCATCATGCCGACACGTCAGAGCGAAAAAGCCAGTGGAGAACAAGCCAGTAGTGACAACAGCTAGGACGCTGTTGTTTCGCTTGCCTCGGGTTACAGTTTGTTCTATTTCTCCGTTGTGCGCCCGCTAACACCTAGCTGTGCCACACCTATTCGTTCGGTAGATAATTAAGAAGACTATGCGCAGCCTTCACATTCAATGAAGATATTCCAACCAATCAATATCGACATAAACGCTGAACTCGGCGCAAAGAATCCTAGGCGTGTGCTGCCTCAGGTCGAAGGACAGATGCGGGTTCATCGAGACGGCTTTGTATTTGAAGCTGTGGTCGTAATCTTGCTAATTGTTCTGCTTGTATCGGGACTTACGGCGTTCTCGATGCCTTGGCCTGCCTTGATATTTGTCATCTTCTTTCTGGTCGTAGGTTGTATCAAATGCCACGATAATATCGCAGATTACCGCTACCAATCAGCCAAAGCAGCCGCAATACGAAGCAAAATTAAACAAGAAACCGAACAAGCCAGCTCATGCGACGCCGAGGAAGCCGTCTGATCATTTTGGGGCTTCACACCGGCGCGCATGGCCTTTACGTTCTGCTTGGAAATTTCCCTGTGCTGATCACCTTTGACATAGACGACACGATCCGGCTGCACGGTAGTTCCCAACCGTCGGAGCACCCCACAATCTCATGGGCTTCCCGGATTTTCTATCGTGAGCCGATCCGCATCGGGTTTGTTCAGGTTTGCAACGACCTCAGGACTCTCGGATGTCGCGTAGGCATTTATACCACTTCGTCGCGGTCGGTCGGCTATATCAGACGTTGGATGCGTTGCTACGGGCTTAATCCTGACATCATCATCAACTCAGCAATCCACGAGGCAGCCATAGCAGGACGATACAGGCACGATCGTCCTCCCAGCAAGCATCCGGGTCTGTTTGGGATTGATCTGCATATCGACGATTCTTATGGCGTGGCGGTTGAAGCCAAGAAGTTCGGTTTCCGTGCGCTTGTGATTTCACCTGACGACCTGCACTGGCGTGCATCGATTCTTGATGCAGTTCGAACCATACCCAACGACCAAACAGAAAGCGAACAAGACGCTCCATCCAACGGCGGGCAACGTCCTTCTTTAAATTCGGGCTTCCCTCCCCGCAGTGGATGAGCTAGACGGAGTTCTTAATCCATTGGTTCTACCTGAGGACAGAGAATCAATGCGGGAATACAGAATAAAACAGAATGCCCAACAAGCCGCGCCGTGACAACCACTACCAGCCATCCTGTCTCGATGATTTTAGGTCATTGCAACCTTAACCAAGTGATCGACGCTCGCTGATAGGGTTGCGTGCTCTTTGACGTTAGAAATTTGAATATATCCCAATCCCAATCCGTTTCACCACAGTTATGATCCAATCGCCATTTGTACTGCCGTTATCCATCGTCCTTCTCGCCGTGTCCAGTTTGCTCGTCACTGGGCAGAATCAGCCCCGAAACAGAGTCAGTGCCCCGGGTCTGCAGGTTCCATCAACTCAACAAGCCGAGACACTCAGCACAAACTACAGAGTCACGTTCTCCGGCAAGTCTGAAGAAAAGCCTCTTGGCACTCTCTCAACACTGACGTGTTCTACGGAAATTCTCCTATCAGGTCCGCTAAATTCTTCTGATACGCCGACCAATTTCAGCGTTACCGGAACCTTGGAGGAGAAGGACGGAATGATCCTTTTTAGCTACTCGATTGGTTTCAGGGTTCCGGTGATCACAACCAGTCAACCCAATCAACCACCGCAGCCCGTTGGCTATCGTTCTGTCGAGTATCAGGACCATTCTTCCAGAGGAACGTTGAAGATGAAGCCGGGGAAGATCTATGATGTACTTGTATCGGGCGGGAACACCTATTCCATCGTTGTCGCGCCAGAGATCGAAAAGTAGTGCTAACGCTGATAGAGATGCGTGCTCATTGACGTTCTGCAAGATCAAGAAAAATTGGCCCGAAGTCGGAAATATAACGCCGCCATTCGCCGCCGTCATTTGCTACACAAGGCATTTCAGACCTTGGGGCAGCATCGTTGGATCTCGGGTTGAATCGGCGCTTGCTCCGCCGAGCCTCTACATCTAACATTCAGCCATAAACACAGCAATCTAAGGAAAGGAAGATGATGCAAATGATCACACAGTCGGAAAATAGCAAACAACATTTCATACTTAAGGGCATCGCACTGCCATGCGTGCTGTGCTCACTGAGCGTAGGATGTGCAAGCATTACGAACCTTGAGTATAAGGAATATGTGCGCGAACTCGACGACAAGAATGAACTAAGGGTCAGCACGCATCCCGCTTGGTTTCCAAAACAGGAAGTCAACATCCCCCTTGTTTACGTAAAGATGGTAACTGATGAATATGTCGCTCTTTCGTTTTATGTAAGAAAAAAGGGAACAAAAGATGGTAGCAACCCACAGATCGGGTCGATGAAAGTACACAAGTTCACCTATCGACTGGACGATGGACCAGAGAAAATCTTGTTGATGGATTTCCCCAAGGATTCCTGGACGCAGCAAACGGGTAGCTATGCCGAGAGAGCGAAGAAGGCGATTCCTTTTAAGAATGACTCGATCCTTCACATCACAGCAGACCTGACCTTGAATGGCGAAGATTATTCCATCAAGGGTGACATGCCTGCGCGTCGGCGCTTCAGTAGTGCCCCCATCTTCTTTTATTACCTCGGCCCATAAGAGCGGAGATGAAACAAGGCATCATCGATAGACTACCGAAACTTGAAGAGCTTCTCCCAGCGGTAGCGAGCTGGCATCATGGCCTCTTCATGCATCAAGAGAACTGCCGAGCAACACACACTTTCTACAAAATCCCACTCATCGCGCCATGAAACTAACGCTCCTCGTTTCTCTATTCCATATCGCCATGCCGTTGCATGCCGTCGAGAGCATAAGCAAGCAACCGCATGTGCTCTTCATCGCTGTGGACGATCTCAATGATTGGATTGGATGTCTGGGCGGGCATCCACAGACGAAAACGCCGAACTTTGATCGACTTGCTGCGCGCGGGATGTTGTTCAAAAACGCCTACTGTCAAGCCGCATCATGCAATCCATCACGCTCATGCATTCTCTCCGGCATCGAACCCCATCGCTCGGGGCTTTACACGAACCGACAGAAGATGCGCGAGGTCATGCCGGATGTGGAATTGCTACCCAAATATTTCTCGCGCCACGGTTACTGGTCCGCTGGCTCGGGAAAGATGCTGCATTACATCATCGACCCTCCGTCATGGGATGCCTATTTCCCCGATAAAACAAAGGACAATCCCTTTCCCCGCACCTTCGATCCCAAGCCGCGTCCTGTGAATTTGCCCAGAGGTGGCGATTGGCAGTATGGGGAAACGGACTGGGCGGCCCTGAAAGTGACAGACGAGGAATTTGGCGGCGATTGGCTCGTGACCCAATGGATCGGAGAGCAACTGCGACGTTCGCATGAAAAGCCGTTCTTCCTCGCTTGCGGACTCTATCGGCCACATGAGCCGTGGTTTGTTCCAGAGAAATACTTTGAGCCATTTCCGTTAGACAAGATCCAAGCTGGCCCCGGCTACAAGGAGGAGGATCTCAACGATGTGCCGCCAGCAGGACAAAAGCTTGGGCGCAACCGCTACTTCGCCCACATCAAAAATGAAGGTCAGTGGAAAAAAGGCATCCAAGCCTACCTTGCCTCGATTCATTTCGCCGATGCGATGCTGGGACGGGTGCTTGATGCGTTGGAACAAAGTCCTCAGCGTGACAACACCATCGTCGTGCTGTGGAGCGATCATGGCTGGCATCTTGGCGAGAAAGAACACTGGCAAAAATTCACGGGATGGCGTGCCTGTGCGCGTGTTCCGCTGATGATTTGTGTTCCGAAAGGTGCGCAAGGTTTACCCGAAGGCACCCGTGCTGGTGCCGTGTGCGAGCGCCCTGTGAGTCTGGTCGATCTATTCCAAACTCTAACTGATTTGTGCGGACTTCCTAACAAACCAACTGCGATGGGGCACAGCCTCGTGCCTTTGTTGCGCGATCCGTTTTCGCCATGGCCGCATGCCGCGATCACCCAGCTGGATCAGCCTGAGAGTTACGCTGTAAGCACCGAACATTGGCGCTACATTCATTACCAAGGCGGTGACGAGGAACTCTACGACATCGCCAACGATCCTTACGAATGGACGAATCTTGCTGCGAAGTCTGACTTCCGCGCCAAGCTCGTTGAAATGCGATCGCTTGCGCCAAAAGACTTCAAACCGCTAGCTCCGCTAAGCGAAACGAAAGTGGCATTGCCAAAATAAGCCCACTAGAAATCGCTTTTCCACCCTGTAAGACAAACGAGGACGGTAGCGTATGCGTGAAATGATAAACGATAGCTCTTGGCGCTCCGGTATTTTTCTTGTTGTGGCATGGCTAGGCACGTTTGCTGGTTTTGCGGCAACTGATGATTCGCGTCAGCGGCCAAATATCATCCTGTGCATGACCGATGATCAGGGCTGGGGAGATGTCGGTTACAACGGGCTAAAGAAAATCCCAACCCCGAATCTTGACGCGATGGCGGCAGCAGGATTGCGATTGAATCGCTTTTACGCCCAGCCGAATTGCTCCCCGACTCGCGCTGGGATCATGACGGGACGACACTCGTATCGCATGGGCGTATTCGCCCCCGGCATGCCAATCCGACTGGAAGAATTCACGATTGCCCAACTACTCAAACAAGCGGGCTACCGCACTGGGCACTTCGGCAAGTGGCATCTCAATGGCGTTTCAGGCCCCGGCAAGGTCATCCAAGCGGACGATCCACGCTCGCCGCTGCGCATGGGATTCGATGAATCATTCTCCGTTTCTAACTATTTTGAAATGGACTGGACATTCAGCCGAAACGGAGTGCCTGAAAAAACGAGCGGTGATGGATCGGAAGTGATCGTAGCTGAGGCACTGCAATTCATCCGCAAGGCATCTTCGGATCCACGTCCGTTTTTTGCAGTGGTGTGGTTCGGCAGCCCGCACATCCCGCACAAGCCACTGCCCGCAGACCTTGCCGCAGCTGGTGGCTCACGCTATTATGGCGAGCTAGTTGCGGTTGATCGCAGCATCGGAACGCTGAGAACGAGCCTACGTGAAATGAAGTTGGCCGAGAACACCTTGGTCTGGTTCAACAGTGACAACGGTGGACTTCTGGAAGCCAAAAAACCTAACGCTCACGGCACGAATCTAGATTTGCGTGGACATAAAGGACAAGTCTGGGAAGGAGGGATTCGCGTGCCTTGCGTGATCGAATGGCCATCCGTCATCGCCAAGCCAGCCACTAGCGAGGTACCTGCCGCAACACTGGACATCTTTCCGACCCTAGCAGAAATCACGGGAGTAAAACCGGCAAGACCAGTGCCCCTTGATGGCGTGAGCTTGGTTCCATTGATCGAGGGAAAGATGCGTGAACGACCTCGCCCGTTCGGTTCATGGCAAATTGGCAAACAAACGAATTTGAGCAGTGATTCCGGATCATCCGCGTGGATCGACAATCGCTACAAACTCGTCAAAGTAACGGCGGACCAATGGGAACTCTATGATCTAACAGAAGATCGCGCAGAAAGCAAAAATCTAGCAACGAAGCAACCAGAGGTGCTAAAGCGCATGAAGACCGAGCTAGAATCA
>JAIYDP010000388.1 GCA_027487435.1 Verrucomicrobiaceae bacterium
CAAGTTGCTGCTGGACATGCCTCAAGTCCTTGTCGCCGACGACACCGCGTCGGTTGCGACGGTTGCGGAGAAGCTTGTGGAGGAGGTCTATGACACGTTCAGGGGAAGGCCTGACATTGAGTTTAAGGGCGAGAGCTCGAAGTTTTCTTGCCACTCGTCGGACACAGTTTCTTAATTTGGTTGACATAGGTCGAGCGGAGTAAAACGGACACGGTGATGTACACAATACATGAGGCCAAGACATCGTGAACCGTCAATATCGACGCAGATAAATGTATGGACTCAAAGGAGAGAGCGTCACAAACGGTGACACTAAAATTGAATCGCCTGCGCAGCCTGCGCAGCCTCGACCGCAGCCAAGATTGCAGCAGAGACCCTTCCCGCTGAGTCTTTTGAGAACATTGTCACCGTCTTGACTCGATCACTACCTCCACCCCCGAAAGCGCGGAGTATAGAAAATTGGGTCTTCTTTGCAGGGACGGTAACAGCCACTTCCAGTTCGCGAAGAGTTGTGCGCAATATGCGAGAAAGCTTTGCCGTCCACAAGGCTTCAACCCCTTGGATGACAACGACGTGCGCGTCAGTCACTGCAACAATCTTGTCGAGCTCCCGAACCACAAACTCAACTCCCTCTCCGCCATACTTCCCCCTCCGAACGAAAGAGATGATGCGCCGGGTCTCTGCAGCGGTCCAGTCGTATCTAATCACATCAACCCGCTTCGTCATGAAACATACCTCCTCAGTACCCCGTCGAGAGGCGCAACTCGGAGCGGACGTAGCAGGCCCCATGCGTCATCGAACGGGACCACCCCCTTCGGCTTTGACAACAAGAGCTTTGAGGAGGCATCAGCTACAAGAGATGATAATTTGTCGAGGGTTGGGTCAGCGAGTTCAGCTGAAACCTTCCCATCCAAAAATAGATTCGCCACAGAATGGAACGGCGCGGCAAGGGCGTCAACCTTTGTGATTGCTTTGATGACCCGCTGGAGGGCAACGTCAGCGTAGTGATCGCTGACCGCAACCGCAACGTGTGATGGTTCCGAAAGTTCGTTCCGAAGGTCAAGCGCAGGAGCGGTCAAGTGCAGCCGGGACAAGTCAATCATGATGAAGCGAAGGGAACGAAGGGTTGCGATTGTGCGGCTGTCGTCAGCGTGGGCGATGACGTAGTCAATCAGCTTGGGGGTCGATGTGAGAGTTAGCCACAGGCCCAGCTCGCCAACTTGGACGGACTCGAAGAGGAGGGCCTCTTCAACATCACCCCTTTCCTCCTCCTCAATTTTTAAGGGATGGACATCATCTTCATCGAGAGGAGGTCCTGCATTCAACAGCGCCACAAGCCACTCCCCATCAATCCGAAGAGAAACCTCTGCAAGCTTAACAGAAAACGAAAAGGAGTGGAAGCGAGAGCTCGGCACAAACACCCCGCGAGCAACGGACGCGACATGCAGGGCCGGAGGTGCCGCTCTTGTGGCGACAACCACTTGATGCGGGCCGATGGATGTGTCCGCTTGAAGAGACGCTATTGTCAAAGTAGCAGCAATTACCTCCCCACCACTGATGGACCCCGGGTCACGTGACTTGGCAATTCCGAATTGAACTCCACCCGCACAGGCGTAAAAAATCTCTCGAGCCGCGAAGTTTAACAAAGAGAGACCAATGCCCTTTAGCGTGACCGTTACCGTCGTTGAGGTCACTTCGGGTGGGGATATGAGATTGTCTGAGGTCCTTATCGCAATGACCTGAGATGCGCCCTCAAGAGTCGAAAGTACAACGTACTGCCCAAGTGACTGCCTCAGCTCTTTGAAGCGAGGAACCGCAATGAGGTGGTCATCAACGACGACGGCGATGCTTCGAGCGCTGTCAGGATCATCCCAACCGAACGGCTGCGACACTCCTGCAGCCACAACTTGAGGCTGCTCGGGTGAGCTGCTTTGCAAAAACGCCACGCTTCGCTGAGTTTCATTTTTCAAAAGAATGAGAGGTCGCAATGAGCTCTCCAGGCGAAGGGTCACAGTGAGGCCGGTTCCGCCGGAGGAGATATCAACTCGAACCACATGACCAGTCCGGATGCGCACAGGGAATTTCGCAGCGGATGCGACGGAAAAAGCGCATGACCCTACCCCCTCAATGTCAATGCGAAGGATGGATGCGCTGTTCCAAAAGTAGAATGGGGCTGTCTGCGCTGAACAAACTTTAACGGGGGGGTGGCGTTCATCGGATGACAGTGACACGTCGCTTGACAGCTGATTGACAACTCTGACACGTGGCGTCACAGTCAGAAAACGGGTCCTTGCAAAGACCCCGTCGCCTTGAGATGCGCGAAAGGTCAAGTCAAACTTGCCAGCCTCAGAGCGGAGGGAAACGTCGGCCGACGCGTGTGCGGTGAGGGGAGGGGACCAATCAGACGTTTCCAACCGAAGTTTAAATCTCCCGCGCGCCTCGGACTCAGAAAACGGCATTGAGGTTTCTGCACGCGACGCTTGAGCGCCGTCTACGCTAACAAACAGAGGAAGCCCAGTCTCGTTAACCAACCACGCGGACGCAAACAAAACGATTTCCGCAGCGCCGCGATGTCGGATGATTGCCACATCAATCGCACGAACAGCGCCGCACGACGACTCGACGGCCAGAACTTGAGGGGAGGGGGAGGGGGAGGACGGGTCGAAGAGGAGCGCGTCGTTGGAAGTTTTGAAGGCGTCGGACTTCAAGTGGACCCAAATCCGAGACGAGCCATCCGCGCCAAAAATAGACGAGCGCGACCCAGAGAAAATTGTGGTGCGGAGGACGAGGGCACCCGAATCGTCGCTGAGGCTGAGGCTGACATCGCACGGGAGGGCATTGACAAGTGACAACGGCTCGGATAGTATCAAATTGACAAGGCCATCACCGTCCATGGAAACAAACGTGCGAAAGGACACTCGCCGAACAGCGGCGGTAGGGTCGGCACTAGTCGCGGCAACAACTCCCACCCCAGCGCGAAGGGGGATGGGAGCTGAGAATTGAAACTCAGCGCCGGTGTCGGGCCGCACGACAACAAGGGGGTGCGCGGCTCGAAGCGGCGCAGACGTGCGGTCGCCGGGGAGAAGGCGGGGGCGCCACGCGGCGATGCGGGGGTCGTCTGTGTCGTCGACGAGCGCGAGTTGAAGGGTCATGAATGTTCGGTTGCGGATGATGCAAGCGCCGCGCAGCCGCATGACTCGAGTCGGGCCCTCCACGGCTGCATCGGCGACAACGACGAGTTTTGAACGAAGCGTTGAAATGCGGCGACCAGAAAAATCAGCGCGAAGTGACACAGCGTCGGACGGATCCGACGCCAGCGCAAGGGTTACGGTCGCATCGGCGAAGCGAAGGGAAGAGGAGACGGGGAGGGGGGCAGAGTTTAACAGGAAGTCGGTGTCCGAGTCGTTTACAATTTGAAAGGGCTTGAAAGTCGACGCGACGTTTTGGTCCGCAAACGCGCTGATGTTTGTGAGGGCTGAGTTGAGAACTCTGATGGAGGAGGTGTGGGACTTCGCTGTTAGCATGTAAACGGCCAAAGTCACCATGCTGACATTGACATTGATGACGTCCTCCACGAAGACGGTCGTTGAGGACTCGGAAGCGAAGCGAAGGGAAGAAGCGAAGCGGAACGGTTCCACAATCGGCTCAAAATTGGCGGTGGTAAAATTAAAAATGTCCGCGGACAAAGCGCTTGTTAATTTTAGCTCCGTGCTGTCATCGGCCGGATTGTATTTGATATCCGCGCTGAAATCGCTGATCTATCTTGTCATTATCTGAATGACATGACACTCAAAAATAAAGAAAGTGACTTGTTGATGATGTGGACATTGGACTCACATCAATCAGGGCAAGGTTGGCGCGGCCATCACCAAAATCGACGCAAAGGCTGAAGCGAAGGGAGGTCTTGACGTTGACAATTTCAGGGGGGGGGGGGGGATGTGACGAGAGTTTGGACAAATTGCGCATCGCTGTTGAGCAGGATGGGGGGATTGCTTTGTAAAAGTTAACTAATTGGCTCAAAGTGTGGAGAGGCGCTGTTATCACAATCGGCCTGACAAGGTCAAACTGATAAAAAGCACATCAGAGCAAAGAAGATGTCTCTGATAAAGCAAAATAACTATAAAAGAGTCACATCAATTTGCGCACGTGATGCTGACGCCACAAACGACCCCCCCCTCGTCGGACGTCTCCTCAACGTCCGCGGAGATGGCAGCCGAAATGTCGCCCTCGATGCCTCCCGACGACGTCTCAAAATTACAGACTTGCAATTGCTCTTTAACAATGCGCCCCGTTTGCGCCATGCTGTACCTCACCCCACACTTAAAAGCGAGGAAACAAAACCCGTCCAAAGAAAAGCCAACGCGGATGTCCGGAACAGCGAGTGAAAATGCAACCCCCCCCCCCACCGGGGCTGCAGCCGCTGCGGCCACCTCCGCCGTTGTCACGCCCTCGAAGAGTCGTCCGAGCGAAAATAAGTCGGGGTGGACGTCCAGCCGCACTGGCGCAAGGGTCAAAGCTGCGGATTGGACCCCCCCCTCGCTTTGGAACGTTGCGGTGAGCGCAGGGTCAGCGTCGAAGCGAAGGGAGGAGCCTCCGCGGGGGCCATCAGCGGCGATGGCTGCGACGGAGAGTTCGGCGCTCTGGTCGGCGCCCGTTGCGGCGAACGTGAGGCCACCCACGGCGAACGTAAAAAGAAGCTCGTCTGCGTCTGTTACGCGAAGAGACGTGCCCAGCGCGCTCAGGGAGAGGTCAACGCGGGAATGGATGAGAATGAGGGGGCGCGGGTGATCGCGCGAGGCGGCGCGGTCCTCGAGGATGGAGCCGCGTGCGAGTGAGATGATTGTATCAATGTCAATCAAAGTCAAAGTGATGGGCATCGCAGACACAGTCACGTTGATGCGCTCTCGAGAGCCGCTCAGATCTGCACTCGCTTCGCTTCGGAACGAAGCGATCGGATTGACGTCGCCGTCGGCTCGGACTGCGCTCAGGACGATGTCCCCAACGTGTCCGAAGCGAAGCGAAGCGACGCCATCCCCGGCCACAAACAGCCCCTCGGCACTGACGCTGAGGCTGGAAAGGTACGGCGACGCTTCGGCGAAGCGAATCGTCGCTGCGGCGATTCTCACGTTGATGCTGCGGCTGCGCGCAAAGAGGAGGGGGTCGTCTGATGGGGGCGTTGGGGAAGGGGGAGTCCAAAAATCGACGACCTCTTGCAATTCAAAACACCACCCCAAGACTGCGAGGGCTGTCAAGTCACCCGCCAAAAAATTGAATTTCCCGCCTCCGAAAAGAATTTCGACATCGGAGGAGGAGGGGGGGGGGTGAGCGGAGAATAACTGGAACTCTGCACCGCTTTCTTTACCGACCACGTCGGCGCAGGCGAAGCGAAGCGAGTGCAGCCCAGCGCGGGAGTCCAAATTTATTGACTCGACGCGAAGGGACGCAAACGAGCGGCCGTGGGGCCTCAATGAGAACAAATCGGCCGTCACAGCGCTGATGCGAACGGACGCATCGAGCGCGAAGGGCCATGATGTGACTGTCGGAGGGGCGTATTTTCTCACGAGCGCGACAAGGGCAGCGACAGAGTGAGGCTCCACCGCAAAGTGAGCCGCTGAAAAGCCACCGACAGCAGCCACTTTGTTGCGGGTGGAGAGCTCTAACAGATTGGCTTTTAGCGACGCGTCTGTTAAGGTCAGCTCGGAGCTGTGAGCGGCTGATGATTTCCGCACGGAGAGCGAAGCGAAATCAAGCGAGGAGTGAAGCGAGAGCTCCTCTGAAGCGAAGCGAAGCGAAGCGACAAGATTCGCCAAAGTCGCGACAATGCGCGCGTCCGCGAGGACTTGGACGTTGGCGTCGCATTTTGTCGCACGCAGACGAAGGGACAACTCCTCTCCCCTCGACACCATAAACTTACGAACACCCGAAGAGACGCGTCGAAGCGTCGCAAAGTTGGCCACAGCCGCAAACTCGCCGAAGAGTTGCCCCGCGCTGGACGTGCCGGCGGTTGCCTCACGTGCGGCAGCTGCGAGGGCCGACAGGCGCTCGACGTCTGGAAATGAAAGCGAGATTCCACAGAGGTCAAAGTCAACCATGCCCTGCAGCGATTTAACAAATCCTTGTGCACTATCGCTTTTATCTTGAGCCAAAATTGTGGCGCGGACGGAAAAATTCTCCAGCAGCTTCGCGCCGTGCAGCTCCAGGCCGGCCTTCTCCCACGAGGCGATAAAAACGTGTGATTCGTCGCTGTTAACAAGAATTTGCAAGAAGCCGAGATCCAGAGCGGCAGAATCGGCTGACGTCCTGAAAACTATTTTTGGAAGGGGCACGCGAAGGACCAATTGGGATTTCGACGCGCTGGCGAGCTCGCGCGAGGAGAAGCGAAGGGAGAGGTCAAAGAGGGCAATCGCCGAGCGAGCATTGCGTCGAGAGGCTGCCGCAATGGCGGGGAATTCAAAAATTATGTCTGAGATGGCAATGAAGAGCCGTCGGACAAACAAAGCGTTGACGTCGACCACAAGCTTGGCGAGCGAAAAGTCGCGGAAAGGGACCCCGCCGACAACGAAACGCGAAGCGAGTCGAAAAGCTGTGGACGTTTCATCGTGATGGATGATGACTTGAGGCTTGATTGATGTGCATAAGTCGTTTACCTGAAACGACGCAGCGCTGACCTCGCGCGAAACCACGTGACCCGCCCCTTCGACTTTGGCGACGAAAGTGCCGAATTCTGCGGCAAAAATGTCGCTGCCGTAACAACGACGAACCACAACGGAGATGTGGTCAGCGCGGAAGCGGGCGGAAGCGGGTGTCGCAGCTTGTGGGGACGTCCCATCACCCGTCCCAATGTCCATCTCCGCACCTAGGATCGCAAGCTGGTTTAAAAATAGATTTTGATAGCTTTGATTTTCGCCGGGGGGTATCGTTGACAACAAGCGCGCACGCAGGAGCGAGACGACCTCGCCATCAGCCGACACCTCAAACGCAGCGGCGGCGCTGACCTCCGACGGAGTGAGCCTGCGCTCGATTGCCGCCGCTAAAATCCTCCAGTAGCCGCCCACAGCACGCGCAGCTTCGATGAGGCTATTTTTGGAACAGCGCGTCCTCCGCAGAACGTAGTGGCGGCTGAGTTCGCGCAGGAGGGCCGCACCGCGAAGTGTTCGGGGGGGGGGTGCTGCGCTGATGAACGTGTTTGCCGTGTCGAAATCAATCACCGCGCGAATGGTCGCGAACGTGAGGTCGACGTCGAGTGCATCTGCGAAACGCGCAGATGCACACACGTCCGTCGCGCTGAGGAGGACATCGTCGTCGAAAGCGACAGAGGCGACGTCGCGCGACTGCGCGTCGAAGGCGGCGTCGAAGGCGAGCGGGTTGAGGGGGGAGGCGGTGCGGAGGAGAGCCGACGTGAACTGCGCAGCGGCTGAGCTTCTGTCAACGAGGAGGGACACGTGCTTGCAAGTGACGGCAAATCGGTGGCTCTGAAACCGGAGCCTTATAAAGAGGGTGTCGATGGAAAATCGTCCATCGTCGCTGCCTAAGAGGAGCCGGCGCGTGAACATTCGGAAGCGATCATCGCCACAGGCTTCGATGAAGGTTCTGAGTGCAGCTGAGAGGAGAGAAGCCCACCCCCCCGTTGACGGAGCGAGGTAGACGTCAAAAAGCCCCATTGCCGCTCGTTTCTCGCTCACGTTGACGTCAAACACACGCAGCTTGTAATTGCCATCAGAGCTGTCAACAGAAACTGCAAAGGTCAGAGCAAACGGACATCAGCTCGTCACTATCAGTGGACAGACGCAGCTGTGTCCAGAGTTCGCTGATGTTCAGCATGGCGCAAATAGAACCCTTGTTAACGAGCAAATTGAAGAAAATAAAGAGTTTGTTAGCTCAGGATTCCTTGTCACACAAGTAGCCAACGGCGCAGATTGTTGGCCATGCCAATGCGTAGCTGGCATCTTGTCCCGATTCTGAAGCGTTATGTCCTTGCTGACACTTGCACAGCGGCTCGACAGTAGTTTGATTCAACGGATGTTCAGCTTCAGTTCCCGGAGGGGGAGGAACCCCTAAGCAAACGTGAACAAGGCCTTTTGAGCTGCATGTAGCTTGAAGCAGAGACGAAATTGCAGTTTAGGGTCGCGTTGGCACCGGCAGCCGCGGGCGCTCTGGCGTCGCTGCAGTGCAGGCAGCTCAAATTTATTTTTGGCGAATGGAGACTCAACCGCTCGAGATTTGATGTACTAAAAGGCCCGAAATAGCTGCTCTAGAGAACCCATCTCATCTCTGCTCGAGCAAGGTAGGCCCAGCAGCCGCGCTGGAGGCGTTGACCGCCTCCACGTCGCATCGCCGCACGTTCTTGGCGCAGCCTCGATCGATGCAATCAAGAACGAATCGGCGCCAGCATCTCAGCGCGTCAGGCGCAACATCCCCCCCCTTACTGTTGATGCGCCAGCACGAACGCGTTGCCGACGACAACGAGGAGGCTCCGGGCCCTCGTGATCGCAACGTTGAATCTTTTTGCGTCCGCAACAAACCCAATGTCTCTTTTGGAGTTGAACTTCCGACTCACATCTTCTAGTGCCCTGACCGTTGAAATGACAATGACGTGTCGCTCCATCCCCTGGAACTCCTCAACCGTCCCTACGCGCACGCCGTCCCCTCCCGTCGAAATCCCTCGACTTGCCAGCGCCGCCTTCATTTTGTCCGCCTGCAAGCGGTACGGGGTGATGACCCCCACCTCCGCCGCACCAACCGTCGCTGCCCCTTCGATCGCGTATCGCATGGCCACCTCAACCTCGGCGCCGTTGAATCGAGATTGGGAGTATTCCTCCCGCTCCTCACGGCCCTCGACGTTAACAAACAGCATCGGGACGCTGTCGTTGGCGCCACGGAGCAACGGGGAGCCGACAAACCTGCCCACTTCGTTTTGGTTGGCGCATGCGCGCAACTCCCCCTCATAAAACATCGCGGAGGGGAGCGACAGGAGCTCTTTGTGGCTGCGGTAGTTGCGCACCAGCTTGACAACCCC
>JAIYDP010000001.1 GCA_027487435.1 Verrucomicrobiaceae bacterium
ACCCCTGAGAGAGGACTGACCCCTGAGAGAGGACTGACCCCTGAGAGAGGACTGACCCCTGAGAGAGGACTGACCCCTGAGACCCCTGAGACCCCTGAGACCCCTGAGACGTCTGGTGTCATGAACCTTGGCGCAACGACTTCACCCCTCCGGTGTCATTTTTCATTGGCGCAACACGCCCTTTTTATGATCCCCTATAGAATTAGGCATTCTCGCCTTAACCTGACGCAAATGGTTACTTTGCATATGCATACCAGGGTGGCTCTGAATCTGAAATTGAAGGAGAATACACACAATAGTTCTCATTAGCATTTTTTGAAGATCGGTGCAATCCCGTTGGAATGCTTAAAGAATAAAAACCAATTTTTTGTAAATTAATATTTTTTTCAAGGAGGTCTGACTTTCCAGTCGCAATATTTAAT
Organism: Verrucomicrobiaceae bacterium; assembly: GCA_027487435.1. Classification (GTDB taxonomy): domain Bacteria; phylum Verrucomicrobiota; class Verrucomicrobiia; order Verrucomicrobiales; family Akkermansiaceae; genus UBA956. The sequence continues at coordinate 423 of JAIYDP010000001.1, forward strand.
TTAGTTAACAAAGAATAGTGGGTTTCAGAACCTTTTTCATCCGTCGCTGAATAATAGCACAAAAATGACTTATCCACTGATTCACAATTCACGAGAGAAAAATAGTTTGGACTATTTAAAAATTGAGTCACTTCTGTAGCAATCCATTTACCATCTTTCTTGCTTACTAGTCTAAGTATGCATTGTCGTGATATATGTTCCATTACTAAAGCAGAGCCTGAATCAGAATGCCACTTGACACCAATAATTGCAAAGTTTGTATATACCAATACAGTTGGATCAACGTCGCCATTTTCTTTTATTTCAATTTTAGTTCGCATTTCAAATTGATCCGCTGATTTGGACTCAACTTTCGTAGAAATAACTTTCATTCCATCTGGAGATAATACACTTAATTGCTCTTCTTCGCCGTGTGCTAGGACAAACAAGGATAAAAATAAAATTATGAATTTGAGTATTGTGAATTTAGACATATCTATTTATTTATTATTCTTACATTTAGGAAAATAGTTAATTGTCACAGGATGATAATCAACAATTGGCCCATTTTTTGTGGGTTTGATTTCAATGTTAAGATCTTGTACTAATTTATATGATAATTCTCCAAAGATGGTATTAAATCTTCCCGCAATCGAATTAGGCCCAAAATCTCCTACTATAGACTCAGCAGTTTTACCATTTGCAGTAGCAGTCGCGCGATCACCTCCTCGCAGTATAGATAGTCCTTTCCCTGCATCCCAACTTAGTAGTCTTGGAGCCACAACAAATGCAGTAATATCTGCATTAAGTGATTTGCCGTTCGGTTTATATGAAGTTTCCCATTGCTTATGCGGATCATTGTGAGACCCACCCGAGCCATCCACATCGACCATTACCTTTCCAGATGCTTTAAAAGAAATAGGGCAGCATTCTTTCGACTTAAGGAATTCTGAAATTTCTTTCAGGGACATTTCTTTAGTCTTCTTGGTATTTATAAAAGTTACCTCCAATTTTGTTCCTGAATTTACACTCTTGAGAAATGGCGTATTGCTCTCATTTCCCTTACCGCCACCGCCTTTACCGCCACCGCCTTTACCGCCACCGCCTTTACCGCCACCGCCTTTACCGCCACCGCCTTTACCGCGACCCCACCAATTCCAAGGCCATATACGCCAATCTCTAATTCTAAGGCCAAGATAATCAATATAGTTCGTATTATTGGAAATAAACCCATACAAATTATAACCGCCTTCTTCATCAATCGGATCACGGGATGGCCATCTCCCAGTATAGGGATCGTACCAGCGGTAGCCGTAGTAGTAGAGGCCGCTGATGGTGTCTCGGGGTTTAGTGCTGAAGCGGTAGGAGAAGTCGTTGGCTTTTGTGCCTGTAGCTACTGTGGTGTTGCCGAAGGGATCGTATTCGTAGTGGGCGACTACTGTGACGTTTGCGTCGATGTATTCGGTAATGTTGCCGTTGCCATCGTAAATAGGGAAGTGCGAAGTGATCAGTGAGCTGTGATCAGTGGTGGAGAGAAGACCGCCTACGCCGCCTGCATCTTGCATGGTGCCACTGAGGTCGAGGCCCCAGAGGAGAGAAGTATTAAGGATGAATGATGAATGATGAAGTTGGTATTCGGCGATGCAGTTCCAGCCGTCAAGCACATACAAGGTTGTGTTGGTGGCGGTGGTTTGGGCGATGCGGCGGGATTGGGAATCGTAGTGGTAGCTTACTAGAGTGTTGCCGTTGCTGTCTTTGACTGCGGTTTTACGATTCTCGCCGTCCCAATGGAATGTTGCGGGCTGAAGTCCCGCGCTCCCTTTGATTTGCGCATCTTCCTGGTTGCCGTCGAGGTCATAGGACGGGACGAAGGTGTTGACGGCATCGTATTGGTTCAGCGCGTTGGGGGTGTAGGCGGTGGTGTTTGTGCCTGCGGGATCGGAAATTTGAGGATTAGAAATTTCAGAGAAGATGCGGTTGCCGATGCCGTCGTACTGGTAGGCGCGGTCGGCGGGGTTGTTGCTGTCGTCGGCTGATGTCACCTGCCCCAATGAGTCGTAGCCCCATGTGGTGCTGTTCGTAGCGGCTCCGCTGCGAGTGGCGTTGGTTCTTTGACCGATGTTGTTGACGGTGTAGTTCACAGCACTGATGACGGTGTTGTTACTAGCGCGGGTGTTGGCTTTTGTCAATAAAACATCTCGATTGGTTTCAAAGGTGTTGGTGACTTGGTGGATGCCTGTGCCGCTATTGCTGCTGAAGTTGTAGTTGGTGAAAGATTGGGTGGTTTTGAGAAGGTTGCTATTAGGCTCGTATCCGTAGATGAAGTCTTGGGTATCGGCGGAACCGATGGTCTGGGAACTGACGGCTCCGAGGCGGCCGTTGTTCTCATTATAGCGATATGTGACGGTTTGCTCGGGTGCGCTACCGTTTTTGAGTTGGAAGCCTGTGGAGCGTTGCAGGCTGTCTTGGCTGCGGTCGATAACGCGGGTAAAGGCGGGTTGATTAGGGATGTTGTACGTGATGGTTTCTTTGTCGAGGACGAGGGCGGTGTCATCGTAATCAAATACGGTGGTGGCGATGGTGTTGGTTTGGTTTTTGGGGCGATTGAGGCAATCGTATTCCATGGTGACATCGGGTGTGGTGTCGCTGTAGTCTGTGGTTTCGAGTCGGCCTGCGAAATCATAGAAGTATGTGGTGGTGGTGCCGCGTTCCCATGTACGGGTGCGCAGGCGGCCTGCATTGGTGTAGGTGTAGTCGGCATCGGCGGGGGTGGTGGCTGGGTTGTCGATTTCCCCATGGTAGTTTTTCTCGGTGAGCCAGCCGCGTTGGCCATCGTAGAGCCAAGTGGTGGTGGCGGGGACGGTGCCGTAGGTGGTCATGGTCGATTTACGGTCGGCGTAGTCGTAGGTGTAACTAACGCGGTAGGTCTGCGCGCCATTGGTTTCTTGGACATTACCATCGGGGAAGTAGAGGGTATTGGTGATGTTAGTGAGGGTGTTGCCGTTGGCATCAAGGGAGTTGGGAGCATCGACCTCTTTTTGGCGTCCGCGCAAATCGTAGGTGAATTTGGTTTCTCTGTTGCCGGGGGCGGTGATTTTTTCGACGATGTCGGCGGTATCGCTGAGGTATTTTGTTTCCGTGAGACCCGTGCGGGCGTCAGTGGTTCCTTCGGGACGATTGAGGGAATCGTAGGAAATGGATGAATTATGAAGGATGAATGATGAAGCATCTAATGTGGAAGAAGCGGTTAAGAGGCCTGCAGTGTAGGTTTGTTTTTGTTGGGTGCCATCGGGGGCAGTGCTGGTGGTGATCCAGTTGCCGTTGCCGCTGAGGGTGGTTTTCTGGAGGCTGGGGTTGGCGACACCGAGTTGAGTCGATGCGGCGTGGAGACCATTGGGGGCACTGTAGCTGTTGCTGGTGATAGTGGGGGTGTTTTCTACGGCATCGGGTTGCCAGACTTTGCTGATGGAGTGGATGGCGGGCAGGCTGGTGGTGCCATCGTAGGCGTAGGATGCGAGGAAGTTCCGCTCGCTGCCGCTGACAATGTCGCTACCGAAGTCGATGGTGCCATCGCGGTCAAGGTCAATGGCGGTGATGATTTGTTCGCCGAGGGCGTTGTAGGCCATGAGGGTGACGACGGCATCAGGGTCGGTGGATTTTACCATTTGGCCTAACGAGTTGTAATCGTTAGTGGTGAGTGCTAAGTGAGCAGTGAGCAGTGAATTGAGCGCGGGGAGAGAGGCACTGGCGATGGTGCGGCCTGCCCAGTCGGACTGGGTGGCGGTGACTTCGCGGTGGGTGGTGCCATCGAGATAGGCTTGGGCATTGAAATGGCCTGTAGTGTTGACGCTGTAGCGATATTCCATGGCGGGGCTGAGGTCGCCGTAGGTTTGGAAGGTGGAGCCGTCGAGGTAGCTATCGGTGGTTTGGGAGAAGTTATCGACGGTGGTGGTGATGGTGCGGGTGGAGAGTCCGGCGGCGGGTTTGTAAGTGGTGGCGGTGGTGCTGGATTTGATGAGAGGTCTTGGCGGATCGGTGAGCGGATTGGTTCTGGTATCAGGTGTGGGATCGGGCGACCAAGATTGGCTCTCGGTGCCGGAGAGGTTTTCTACAGATCTGCCGATAAGGGTGCTGGAAGTTCCGGCAAGAGTGGAGCTGAGGGACGCGGTGACGGTTTCGGGGTAGCGGTGGGTCTCCGTGGTGAGACCGAGGCGCACGGTTTCCATGGTGACGCCGAGGCGGTTGGTTTTGATTTGGCGTTGCAGGTGATCGTAGGCGTGGTAGGTGGGGATGCCATACATGTCGATCTCCTTAGCGACGCCGCAGCAGGAATATTCGGTGGTGGTAGTGTAGGCGGCTCCGCTAGCGGTGGCTTGTTCGCCTGCGGCGACGAGGTTGGTGGGATGATGCGCTGTGGTGAGGGCGCGGCCTAGGATGTCCACTTCGGTGACGGCCATGGAGCTGAAGAGCGCACTGCCTGTGCCGTAGCCGATGGCTTCAGTCTTACTGAGAATGGTGGTGCCGCGAGAATTGGTGGTGGAGGTGGTGCGGGTGCCTTTGCTGACGACATTTCCCGAAGCTGCTCCATTTTCCATCACGGTGGTGTAGCCGCCGCCGCCAAGACGGGTGTAGGCGTAGGTGGTGAGGGTGCCATCGGGATGATGGATGCGGATGGGCTTCCCGCCGAAGTCTTGACCAGAAGGAACGTAGTGGGTAACAGTGGTGAGGGTGTCAGTGGCGGAAGTGTAGGTGGTATTGGTTTCTGTCGTGGGCGTGTAAGCTGACGTGGATTTTGCGACGATGATACCATTGATGGCGGTGACTTCTGTCCCCGTTTGGGTTCCAGGATCCCATGTAGAGGTCACCACCTGAGCTGCAGGATTACCCGCGTAAGGAGTGGTGATGGTGGATTCGAAGACGCTGTAGGTATGGAAAGACACGTAGCCGTCGTAGCGCACCATTTGTTTAACGCGTCCTAGCCCGTGGGTAGAACCACCAGGGCCAGTGATTTCTCCTGGCTGGTAGTACGACCATGTTGTGGTGAGTGGCACTCCCGTAGTGAGCGCAGTTCCACTGGGATTGATGACTTCTTTGGTTTGCACCCATGAGGTAGATTGCTTCTCCCATGTGGACTCGGTATCTGCAACGAGGTTCCAGCTCGCTGTGTGTGTGGCGCGATCAAAGAGTTTGCTGCGATGGATGCGAAGACCAGGTGTGATTTCGGTTTTCACGAGTTCATGTCGGGATAAAGACTGAAATGCGTTAGCTACGACTCGGCCTTTCTCAAGGATGAGAGTGCCAGGGGAAGGCTGCGTTTGTTCGTGGCGGATGGTGGCACCATCATACGTGGAGTCCATGCGTAGGCGCGGGATTTGAGCGACAGTGACTTTGGCAATGGTGGTGGTGCGTATGACTGTGCCAGCAAGGTTTTTTTCTGTGACAGTAAAGGCGTCAGGGTCCTCGGCAAGGATCAGTGCATCAGCTGGTGCAATTTCCAAAACCGAATTGCCGGTGTTTACGGAGGTAAGAAGACCTGCCGTGCGATTGACCGTGTAAACGGAAGGAAGATTGGTCAAAAGGTTAGCGCGACCAGGGTTGGTGAAGTCTTTGGTGTAAAATACTAGTTGCCCAGTGGTCATACCGCCATAGGAAGAAGAAGTGGGAATTTCTACGGAGAACGTATTCTGCGAGGCGCTTGCTGGGCAAGCTACTTCGCAAGCGGAACAGCTCGATAAGGTTAAGACGATGCGCGAGCAGGCATCGGTGGCTCCGAGTTCAGATTTGGCACTGGTGTCATCCGCCTCTGGCGAATTTCCTGGCCCTCCGCATTCGAGTTCGAATTCCCACGTATCACCCGCCTTGGCCGTATCTGATGACAAAAGAAATTGCAGAGTCGCGCTTGTGTTACTCGATGATAATGTCTGCGACTGCTCTTTCGTTTCTACTGGCAAATTATCGCGCATAAGCGTGGCCTTGATCGTAAAAGCAAGCGGATTTTCGCAGACAACATTTGGGGGAGCGGGAACAAGATATCCCACAACAACAGTAGCGGCATAAGAGCCATCTGGATTGGAAAATAGTTTCCCTTGCACTACATGGCCATCAGTATCAATTTTGCCATTCACAGACATGGTGATGCATTTGCAACAGGCTTTTGGTGGGGGGTTGAGATTCCCTGTTGATGCACTCATTGAAGTGGTTTGCGCTTGAAGCGGAACGTTACTCAAAGACAGAGCTAGGAAGGAGGTGAGGAGGATAAGTGCTGATTTCATGAATGAAGAAGTTGGAAGTTGGGTGAGGATCATCGGGTAGAGTATCGATCAAGGTGCTAGGAACAGTTGGATTCTGTGGCACAATGTAGGTGAACCTGTGCCAGACCATTCGTAATAGACGTTGGCTATGCCGTTGGCATCAAAATGGGTGGAATTCAGATCCAAGCTGGTGGCGCCGTTAGTGAACAGCGTACCTTGGTTCGCTGCGGTGATGCGCACGATGATGTTGCTGGGCAGATTGACGGCAACAAGGGTGTTGCTCATCAGCCAAGTGCCGTCGGGGTATTGGGTGACGATGGAAGCATCTAGAGTTTGGCTGACATCAACCACATCAAAGGCATGAACGGTGCCACGGGAGAGGATTGCGGACGGTGCTCCATCGATGGTGCTGGGCAAGCGGGCTAGCACGTGGCGGTTGATGGCTTCTGAGGTGGCGACTTTAAACTGACGTGCGCCAGTGGTGGTGATTTCGCTGAAGACCACGCGGCGATCTGCTTCAACTTCATGAGATGCACCAAGAGCGGTAGGAGTCCAATTGCGCGATTTACCCACTTGAACAAGATGTGATGCACCAAAGTTGGCGGTGTGGACGACGATTATCACATTGGAGGGTTGAGTAGGGCCAGAATCTGGCGTCCACACCGAGTTCAAGGAAAAAGTGCCTGGGGTGTTACAAGTAATGACTACTGGACTGGAGGAGTTAAACGGACCTGAAGAGAGGCCAGAGAGTGACCCACTGAGTGTAAAGGTACCAGCGGCGGGGGCATTCGGATCGTGCGCAGTGACGCGCAGCGAATCACCCATGCGGATGTGCAGTGTATTGTTGGTGTAGGATTGCAGCAAGTTGGTAGGAACCCAAGTGATGGAGCGAGTGTTGTCTGTGATGATTCCGCTGAGGAATGAAGCATTCAAAGTGACTGAGCCATCAGCCGAGAGCGGCACATTGGCGTAGAAAGAGTCATTTACGGAAGTTTCCGTAGGAATGACGGATGCCACCGTAGCAGCGGGAGCTAGGGCAGTGATCGTGGTGGAGGAAAGTTGCCGCGTGATTCCTTCTATGGATACCGGTGATGTGCGGCTGGTGGTGGGCACGCGTGTGAGCGCATTGGCGAGAACTTCTTTTTGTTCAATCCAATCCGGAATTTGATCTGAGTCCATGTCGTCACCACCGAGGCGCTTGAGGGTGAGTGAATCGATGCGCAGGCGGATCTGGGAATTGTAGTTTTCATGAAAAACGGTAACCGTATGAGTGCCTGCTGCGAGCCATGGCGTGATCGCTCGCAGTGTGTCCGCTTTGTTGTCTTTGCTCAAGAGGGTGGCGCGAGCGATGGACGAACCATCAATGGAAAGGGTGATGGGAAGAGATTTGGTGAGCCAAGGACTTGTGGCAGTAATGGCTCCAGCGGACAAGACAACTTCATGCACCCCGGGGCTAGTGAGCGTGAAGGTGTAGGTGATAGCTCCACGGCGATCCTGCGCGGAAAGCGTCATAGAGCCGCTGCTATTGACAGTCCAAGTGCCGGTGACTCCAGAATACTGATTGAGTGGAGGGAGAGCTATGGTGACCGGTGCGAGATTGTTGGAAACTTTCGGGTCGCTGCCGTAGAGTCTGATTTCATCTAGATCTGAAATGCCATCGCCATCGGTATCAGAGGAGAAGGGATTGGTGCCATTTTGGTATTCTTCTAAATTGGTGAGGCCATCAGTATCAGGGTCACCGTATTCGCCTTCGATGATGCTGGTGCGTCCGTTATTATTGGGGTTGAGTCCTAGGCTGGTTTCCCAAGAGTCGGGTAATCCGTCATCGTCCGCGTCGCCTGGCTCTGGAGCACTGACGCGAAAGGAAGTGGCAGGCATGATGGAGCGTGCTTGACCAGGAGCTTGCCAAGCCACGGAAACGTGATCCAAGGAACCTTGGGCAACTTTATGCAGCACCTCAATGTAATATGTCTGGCCTTCGACGAGTGTGACGCTGCGGCTACGCTGACTTGCGTTGAAATCGAAATCGCGTAGCGGGGTGACGTGACCACTGTTAGCGAGATATTGTTTACCGAAGCGATTGGTGAGAGGCTGGCTGTAGGTAGGAGAAGAGGGAACGGGATCTTTCACCGTGCCGTCGGACAACCAGAGTTGGGCATCGCCACTAGAGGCTAACCAAAAGTGGTATGTCCCGGAACTCGGAGCGACGAAGGAGCCGCGGTAGCGTGCGCCGTAATTTCTGTAGTTGGTTGTCGCATCGATGCCAGCCACTTGGTCGATGCTGTTCGGATAGCCAAGATAGCGCTGGCGGTTCGCGAGGTCGGTAGTTGTCATACTTATGACTCCTTGGGAGCCATTACCGCTAAGATCCATCCACATGGATCGCGTGATGGCATCACCAAAGGACTCATACACAAGTGGATTAGAACCCAACACTTGTTCCTCGTAGTTGGCTATGCCGTCTCGATCTGGATCACCGTATTCGCGGAGTGCTCCGGGAAGCAATGAAGTGCTTAGACCCGTCTGAGCCTCCCATGTGTCTGACAAATGGTTGTCATTGGTATCGTTCGCCGTGGAGGTGATGGGAGTCAGATAGGCTGCTGGGATGATTTCGAAATTACGTGTGGCGGCAAGCGGGCCAGGGCCATAAGCTTGAACTTCCATGAGTGAGAGGTGGCCATTTCCTGCGCGATTGTTACCAAGGAGTTGGATTCTGACGGATCTTGCCTGAACGACAGCAGGCATATTCCAAGTGAATGAATTGCCGACGTTTCCGGAGGTGGTGAAGAAATCTGCTTGCGAAAGAACAACACCAGCGGCATCCAATGCCGAAATGCGGAAGTTCGACAAGCGGTTCTGGTTGGTGGGATTGTTAAATAGGACAACCTGATTGAGTGGTCGCGTATCGGCAAAATCGATTTTCAGCCAAGAATTTTGAACATTGCTTGTGAGCGTGGCATCATTCCAAGCACCAGTGGTCGTGCCGTCTATGGCTTTGCTAGCAGGTAAGTTCCACTGGGTTGTGGACTGCGTCGCGGTGGCACCATTGGCAGCGAGCGCCCAGTTGCCATCACGTCCCTGCCATGCAATCGAGAGGTGACCGTTGGCAACGCTGGTCATAACGTGAGCTTCGATGTGGTAGGTGATTCCGCCCGTGAGTGCGATGGGAATCGATTTTTGGTTGGCATGCTTTGTCCACTCCGTGGTGGTGGTAGAACCCAAGTGATGGGCGATGAGACGCTTGGTGAAACGGGTTCCATCTTCCGAGAGCCAGAGCGCAACGTTATCTGTACCGTTCACCCAGAATGTGTAGGTATCGCTTACCGGCGGGGTGAGCGTGCCACGAAGGCGCGTTCCAGAATTCGCTGGCCGGCCCGTAACCCTTGCATCGACAACGGTTTGTGTCGAATTGGGCGCACGGGTGGAAATCCCTTCTTGGCGGAGGATGTGGATGGATTTCCCAGGAGTTAGGCCTGTCCACGTTTCGGCAGTAAGTCCGGTCTGCTGAGCCATGACTGGAGCAGAGAAGCAAGCGGCAACCAAAAGAGCGGGAAGTAATTGGCGGAAAAACATAATTGGGTAGGAAGTAAGAGTTGAACGAGGGGGGATAAAATATTTCAAAATGGTTTCAGTTGTGCTTTCTTGGGACTCGATTGCCGATTTCGGATGACTGACAAAGCGGGACTCGAGGCTTGTGCAAGCCGCGAGCTTTCCGTGGATAGTTTTTCTAGATCGGATTCATCGGCGGCACTGCCGTATTCACCGATGCAGGAAATCGCGGACTTACGAACCAAAAGTGGCTGCTTGATGTCAGTAGCAAGGGTGCGAGCTAGCGGCAGAGCCGCCATACCAGCAGCATGCAAAGCAGAAACGCGCACGTCCACAGCATGGGACTGCGACGAAGCAAAAGCCAAAGCTTGAGAAATAACGTCAGGATCGGGAGTGGATTCGCTGCCATTCCACTCAGAAAGGCAGCGAATGGCTAGACCCGCTTCCTGACCATTAGGCTTAGCCGCGATCTCTAGGAACAAAGAGCGCACTTCCTTAGCTAAGGACTCTGCAAGACGTCCGGCAGCACGCTGGACTTCGAGATGCTGAATGGCATAAAGTCGCATGGTTTGTTCAGGATCATGAGCGGCCAGATGCATCAGAAGGCGAGATAAGTCTTCTTGGCGCGAGCTTGGGTGAAGCGTGTTGAAAGCTGAATTAAACAGCCAAAATTTGTAATCCTTGGGCCATTGCGGATGGCCACCCGCCATAAGCATATCAAGCATCCAGCCTTCCTGACGTGGTGACAGAGGCTGGTTCGAGCGCGCTTGCTGATCCAGCCAAAAAATAGCCTGAGCCTGTGTGGCTTCATTGCCCCCAGTGTCTGCCACATATTGGACGGTCACAAACGCTGCGGACGGGTCTTTCAAGTTGAGTCCTGGGTAAGTGTTGGCCGCTTTCGGAACAACCGAGCCAACATGAGGTTGCCGTTTCGACTCACGATAGATGAAAACCGCCGTGGAGAACAACAAGAGTCCGGCCGCCGTGGGCATCACTTTACGTTTCCAGAATATGAAGTGGGAAGTTTTCATGGTGTAGGTGGATCGACTCTAAGGAACACCGCACGCAGCGAATCACGAGAATCGGGACTGTCAGTTCTAACTTGCAAGCAATGTTGCCCAGCAGCTGATGCCTTGGGAGTGATGACAATGCGATAGTGCGTGCCTTGCTTGATGACTTCCGGAGTTACGGTAAATTGATTTTCAGCAAGACCCTGCAAACTGGTGATCTTGAATGCTTGCCCCGTACCACTCGTGACATCGATAGATTTGGCTTCGGTTGACGCTGTGGCAGGCCAGACCAAATCTTGGGCGGATAGTTCTACGTGAGAAGGGATGGTGGCTTCAGCGACAAGCTCGACAGGTTTTTCATGCCCCACAAAGCGCACATGAAGGGACTTCCGCAACAAGCCGCGATGCGCGCCAGGTGTGAAACGAGCACGCAAAGTGCCAGTAGCGCCTGGCGCAAGCGGTGTGGCTTTTTCCGCATCATGGGTGGAACTTAAGCAAGAACATGATTGATCGATTCGCTCGATCAGCAACGGAAAATCCCATCGGTTGGTGTAGTGCCATTCCGCATCAATATGCGTAGCCAGTGGAGCAACCTTGAGTTGAATCGTCGTAGCTCTGAAAGCTGAGGAGACAAGCTGAACTTTCGATGTTGCTACTTCTGCTCCACAAAGGGATAGCCCCAAGAAAATAAAGCTAGCTTGGAGAACCAACCACGAAGCACATCTAACAGTCGCAGGCAAGCAGGCTGTTGCTCGGGGGAGTGCTTGTGTGTTGAGGGTCACGCGCCAAGTAACGCAATTATCGAGCGTTAAGACAAGAAGAAAAAATAAAAAAATGAAATGTATTGGGTTTGCTTGGGATTTTTCTTGGCGAATTGGGGCGAGATGGAAACTCGCACCATGTCGTAGGCCCAAACACCTTGCTCGACGTGGGACGGGTCTACAACCCTCATGAATGCTTGTGCATTCGTAAAACTAGCCCGTTGGACTAGGCTGGTCGCGTAAAAGGCTTCGCCTCACGCGGTTTGTATCGCGGTGCGCCGTTGGCGCGGATGAGTCACATGCAATCCAAGCCAATTCCACACCTTCCGCTCTCCAACTGCGGATTCTAGGTTCAAAGAACTACGTTCGGAGACGCGGTCGTTCTTCGCAATGATAAGATTCTCAAAACTTACAACGCAGCGATGCCAAGTTGCTCGGGCAAGGCTGTACGTGGCCGCCATGTGAGCAGTTCCGGCTGCCCCTCAGTGATCAGCACAGTATGTTCGAAGTGCGCCGATGGCTTGCGATCTTCGGTGATGACGGTCCAACCATCGGCAAGAATTTTGATTTTCTCTGTTCCCGCATTGACCATGGGTTCAATCGCCAGCGTCATGCCCGGCTCAAGAATGGGAGTTTTGCCGTGTGGCCGATAATTGGGAATTTGTGGTTCTTCGTGGAGGTCTCGTCCCACACCATGACCGACAAATTCTCTTACTACAGTGAATCCACGGGGTTTAACGTAATCTTCGACGGCTCCGCAAACATCGGCAAGGCGCTTGCCAGGCAAGCAGTGGGAGATCGCTTGATACAAAGATTCTTCCGTAGCCGCGAGCAAGCGCTTGGTTTCCTCTGGAATGTCACCGACAGGAACCGTAACCGCATTGTCGCCAATCCAGCCTGAGAGAACGATGCCGACATCGAGGCTTACGATATCGCCATTTTGCACGATTCGATTTGCGGAACCAATACCGTGAACCACTTCCTCGTTGACAGAAATGCAGGTTTGCGCGGGGAATCCACGATAGCCCAGAAATGCGCTGCGACAGTTGCGAGCCTTCATCAATTGGCCAGCCAGTTCGTCAAGTTCCTTGGTGGTAATGCCGACACGAATGGCTGCGGCAACTTCTTGAAGAATCGATGAGGCTGTTTGGCATGCCAGACGATGGAGTTCGAGCTCACGTCCGAACTTGAGTTTGATTTTGTTGCGTTTTGCCATGCCTAAAAAGAAGAAAGCCGCGCCCTGAAAAGGGGCACGGCAAATGAGTGAGGGTGGATTATTTACCTCCGTAAATATCTGCACCCCAGATAATAGCACCTGCAATACCAAGCACAGCTACAATCACAATCAAGTAAACAAGCACCGTATTGGAAACCGCGGAACCTGTCTGCGCAAGGCGGTCGTAACGTCCTTTGAGTTTCCCTTTGCGCAAAAATCCGTCATAATGTTGCTGAAGGAGTTGAGTCTCGACTTGGCGCATCACGTCAAGCACAACGCCGACAAGAATCAGCAAACTCGTGCCGCCGAAGAATTGGATGATCGGTGAGTTTCCGGGAAGACCCATCATCGCAGAAACACCATAGGGAAGGAAGAAGATGATGGTCAGGAAGATCGCACCAGCAAAAGTGAGACGAGTCATGGTGTAATCCAAAAACTCCGCTGTTGGTTGGCCAGGGCGAACGCCAGGTATGTAACCACCATTGCGTTTGAGGTCCTCAGCGATCTGCGACGGCTGGAACATTGTGGAAACCCAGAAATAAGAGAAAAGGAAAATCCCGAGAGCACCGATGACATAATACAACCAGCCTTGGCCGATGGCGTATTGCAATTGGTCAAACCATTTGGCTTGGTAGCCGATTTGTTGCATCAGCAAAACCGGAAGGGAGATCACTGCGGATACGAAAATGATCGGCATAACACCAGCGTAATTGACCTTCAGCGGCATGTATTGCGACTGTCCGCCGAATTGTTTCTTACCGACAACGCGCTTGGCGTATTGGACAAGGATTTTGCGAGCCGCCTGCGTGATAGCGATGACGGCCGCGATGACGAAGATTAAGAACGCCACCATGAACACCAGCTTGAGCGGCGTGAAGGGATTGTCATTGGCATCTTGCGTGAAAGTTTTCCATGTGAGAATCAAAGCACCTGGCAAGGAGCTAATGATATTAACCATGATGATGATCGAGGTGCCGTTGCCAATACCGCGTTCGGTCATTTGATCGCCAATCCACATCAAAAGCATGGTTCCACAAACAATGATCAGCATGGCGATGGCGTACCATCCAAACGTAGCGTTCGGCACCAAAGGATTCACTTCCATGATTTTGCCGATACCAGGCATGATGCCATCCATCGCAGAGCTGCTATTGAGCGTACGAACCAAGAAGAATCCTTGAACGGAGGCGATGATCAAAGCGATGTAGCGCGTCCACTGAGAGATTTTTTGTCGTCCGCCGTCTTCACGGGAAAGCTTTGATAATTTTGGCACCACAGCCGTCATCAATTGCAGCATGATGGACGCCGAAATGTAAGGCATGATACCGAGGGCAAAAATGCCAGCTTGCTGAAGAGCACCACCGGAGAAAACGGTGAGCATCGCTGTCAGCGGGTTACCTTGCTGACCACTGTTACCGTAATCCTTTGTCCACTGATCGAGAACGGTTGCATCCACACCCGGAATGGTAATGTGAACACCTAGCCGCACGATGATGACCATGAGTAGAGTGAAAAGAATTCTGTCGCGGAGTTCGGTAACACGCCAAATGTTGATAAATGCTGAGATCATAATACGTTCAATGAGAAGCGAAGTTGGAAGGAGGTCGGGACTGTAAATAAAACGAGGAAGTGCGCAAGCACTTCCCCGCGAGATCGTAAAGAAATTTTGTTCAGTCTAGCAGGGAGCAAAAAATCAAGCGAGTTGGATGGTTCCACCAGCTTTTTCGATTTTCTCCTTAGCTGTAGCGCTAACAGCGTTCACCGCGATGGTCAGGGCTTTGGTGATTTCACCAGTGCCGAGGATTTTTACGGTATCGCAACGACCATTAACAACGCCGCAAGCGCGCAGTGCAGCTTCGTCCACGATGGCACCTGCTTCAAAATGATCTTCCAAGGAAGATAGATTGACAGGGAAAACCACAATTTTGTAATCGAAGTTGTTGAATCCACGCTTGGGAAGACGACGGTGAAGAGGCATTTGTCCGCCTTCGAAGCCAACGCGAACAGTGCCGCCGGAACGAGCTTTCTGACCTTTGTTGCCTTTACCAGAAGTTTTGCCATGGCCGGAGCTTTCGCCGCAACCAAGACGTTTCACGCGGTGCTTAGAGCCCTTGTTTGGTGAGAGTGTGTGAAGTTTCATATTCCTTTGGGAAGAGTGATGTTAAAATGAATTAGATAGCCTTGTCACGGACTTTTTTGCCACGTGAGGAAAGGATGGTTTCGCGGGTGCGAAGGCCGGAGAGAGCTTTGATGGTCGCTTTCACAACGTTGGCGTGGTTCGAGGAACCCATCGACTTCGCAAGAATATCCTTGACGCCTGCGGCTTCGCAAACGGCACGAACACCACCACCAGCGATAATTCCGGTACCTGGAGAGGCGGGCTTGAGAAGCACTTTGCCACCACCGAATTCGGCATAAGTCTCATGAGGAACGGTTCCGTTGACGATGGTAACAGGTGTGAGATTTTTGCGAGCTGCTTGACCGCCTTTTTTGATGGCGTCAGAAACTTCTTTCGCCTTGCCGAAGCCGAGACCAACTTTGCCTTCTTTATCGCCACAGACGATAAGGGCAGAAAAGCTGAAACGACGTCCGCCTTTTACGACTTTTGCGCAACGATTGATAAAAACGACTTTTTCGGAAATGCCGTCGTCCACATCAGGGCGGCGATCATCACGACGTGGGCCGCGGTCGCGGTTGCCACCGCCAAAGTTGCCACCACCGCCACCGCGTGGGCCGCGACGGTCTTGGGTGGATGTGCCTGGAATCGGGCCGAGCGATTGTTTTTCTGCTGCGGGAGCTGCGGGAACGGGAGTATCAGAGTCAGTAACCATGTGAAAAGTAATGTTAGAATTGGAGTCCGGCTTCCCGGGCGGCTTCAGCGAGGGCTTTCACCTTGCCGTGATAGATGTGACCACCGCGGTCGAAGACCACGTTGCTGATGTTTGCAGCTTTGGCGCGCTCGGCGATGAGTGCTCCAATGCTCTTGGCGCAGGCAACATTGGCCTGTGATCCTTGTAGGGATTTGTCCAAAGTAGAGGCGGCACAAAGAGTGCTGTGGGCGCTGTCGTCGATGATTTGTGCGTAAACGTGTTGGTTGGAGAAATAGACGGCGAGACGCGGACGCGCTGCGGTGCCTACAACCTTGCGGCGGATACGCTTGTGAATGCGCTGCCGGATTTCTTTGCGATTGATGGTGCTCATGAAAATAGAATATCGATGTGGGTAGTGGGGTGGCGCGATTATTTGCCGACGGATTTGCCTTCTTTGCGGCGCACGTGTTCACCGGCGTAGCGTACACCTTTGCCTTTGTAGGGCTCAGGTGGGTAGTAGCCGCGGACTTCGGCAGCGAACTGGCCGACGAGTTGCTTGTCGATTCCTTCCACCTTAATCTTGGTGTTATCCGAAACGGTAACAGTAAGACCAGCGGGGATGGGGTGCAAGAGAGGATGCGAACGCCCGAGGGAAAGGTCGAGGTCTGTGCCTTTCACAGCGGCACGGAAACCGACGCCTTGGATTTCGAGGCTTTTCTCAAAGCCCTTGGATACGCCTGTGATCATGTTGTTGATGATGGCGCGAGCCGTGCCGTGGAGCGCACGTTGCACACGATCATCTTCGACGGATCGGCGGATGGTGATTTTGTTCTCTTCGCTGTTGAGCGAGATTCCAGCAGGTAAGGAAAAAGCAAGTTTTCCTTTAGGGCCTTCGACTACGACATTGCCACTGTTGTTTAGGACAGTAACTTTTTCGGGAAGGCTGATAGGTTTGACTCCTACGCGTGACATTATAGTAAAATTGGTTCGGGGTTGGTTTGGTTGATCGGTTTACCAGACGGTAGCAAGAAGCTCGCCGCCAACGTTTTCCCTCTTGGCGCGACCACCTGTCATCACACCTTTTGGTGTGGACAAAATGGAGATGCCGAGGCCCGACATGACACGAGGAATTTCATCCGTGCCGACATAACTACGACGTCCAGGCTTGGACTCGCGTTTGATACCGGTGACGACAGCGCGGCCGTCAACGTATTTTGGTTTTACTTTGAGAACCGGAAAGGTCTCTGTGGTAACAACTTCGTAGCTCCAGACGTAGCCTTCCTCTTGGAGGATTTTGGCGATGTCTGCTTTGACGCGAGAGTATGGAGCAAGGAAAGACTCGTTACCGGCTTTGCTAGCATTAGTAAAGCGGGTGAGGAAATCGGAAATGGGATCGGAAAGAACGGCCATGATCGTAATAAGTTCGTTAGGTGTTAGGCTTGTGCTGCGGCTGCGGTTTCTGCCTCAGTTTCGCGTTTGTTTTCGCGGAATGGCATGCCAAGTGACTTGAGAAGCTCGAAACCTTCTTTGTCGGTTGGGGCGGATGTGACGAAAATCAAGTCGAAACCAATGGTGCGTTTGATTTGATCAATTTCTACTTCTGGGAAAATGGATTGATCAGGAATACCGACTGCATAGTTGCCACGGCCATCGAAAGATTTGTAAGGAATACCGCGGAAGTCGCGAATGTTTGGCGAAGCGATGTGGATGAATCGGTCAAGGAATTCCCACATGCGAGCGCCGCGCAGAGTGACGCGAGCACCGAGTGGCTCATTTTCGCGAAGTTTGAAGTTAGCTACGGCCTTACGAGAAAACGTGATGGAAGGCTTTTGGCCAGTGATTTTAGCAATTTCGTTCGCAGCATCTTCTACGGCAAGCTTTCGGTCGGAAGCTTTGCCCATGCAAGATGTGACGACGATTTTTTCTAGTTTTGGTACGGCATTCGGATTGGTGTATCCCATTTTTTCTTTGAGAGCCGGAACGGCTTTCTCGCGGTAGTGTTGTAGTAGGCGTGGTGTGCTCATGGTGTGTGTGTTTTAGCGGGTCAGCGCGACGTATGTTTGGTTATTGTTGCTTGCGCTTAAGCGCGGGCTTATCCAAGGAAGGATGTTAGCCCAGTTTCTTAACGTTGGAGATGTGGATTGGAGCATCCTGAGGCAGAAGTCCGCCATCGGGATTTTGCTCAGATTTGCGAGTGGCTTTTGTCACGGTGCGAGCGCCGCCAACGATGACGGTGCCTTTCTTGGCATTGACGGAAAGAACGGTGCCTTCTTTGCCTTTATTATTGCCAGTGATGACCTTAACGGTATCGCCTTTGTTTACATGTGTTTTGATTTTGCTCATAGGAGTAGCTAACGAAAGGTGTAGAGGATCAGACCACCTCAGGGGCGAGAGAAACGATTTTCATAAAGGACTTTTCGCGAAGTTCCCGAGCGACAGGGCCAAAGATGCGAGTGCCACGTGGATTATTGTCTTTGTCAATCACGACGACTGCGTTGGTATCAAAGCGGAGCACGGAGCCATCGGTGCGACGGATCGGAGCGCTGGTGCGGACGACAACGGCCTTGACGACGCTGCCCTTTTTGACGGCAGCGGTAGGGATCGAGTCGCGGATGTGGCAAGTGATCACATCGCCAACATGAGCGAAGCGAGTGCGTTTGCCGATAACGCCGATCATTTTGGCGGTTTTAGCGCCGGTGTTGTCAGCAACGACAACGGTAGATTCCATTTGGAGCATATATTCGTAATAAGTAAGGTTCTGAAGAAAAGAAATTGCCTGCGGGAGGCGTTCCTATTAGTGAGTGAGGATCGAGTCAAGCGCCCATCGCTTTAATTTTGAAGTTGGGCGTGATTCCACGATACGGACTTTATCGCCGATTTTCGCTTCGCTGTTTTCGTCATGCACGTAGAATTTCTTCGTACGTTTGACAATTTTGTTGAAGCGTGGGTGAGGAACGCGTGCGACGTAGGCTACGACAAGAGTCTTATCCATTTTATCGGAGATGACGGTGCCGACGCGGGTCTTGCGGTTGGAAGTGGTTGGTGCTGATTCGCTCATGAGTGGTGTGCTGCGTGTATTGTATGGGATT
Source organism: Verrucomicrobiaceae bacterium (assembly GCA_027487435.1). Classification (GTDB taxonomy): domain Bacteria; phylum Verrucomicrobiota; class Verrucomicrobiia; order Verrucomicrobiales; family Akkermansiaceae; genus UBA956. The sequence continues at coordinate 19,088 of JAIYDP010000001.1, forward strand.
ACGCTTGGTTTTTACGCTCGTTGTGAAGCGTCAAAAGGCGAGCGTTTTCGCGGCGCAGAGTGCGGACGCGGGCGGAGTTCTCAAGCGCGCCAGAAGCCTTCTGGACCTTGAGGTTGATGGCTTCGAGTTTGTTTTCTCGGATTCGACGTGTGACATCAGCATCGGAAAGTTGACGAAGTGCAGTGGCTTTAGAATTGGCCATAGTAGTAAATGGTGTAGAGATGGGGATTAGGTGTGTGGATTGCGGACAACGAAGCGCGTGCCGATGCCGAGTTTGTAGGATGCGAGGCGCATTGCTTCGCGAGCTTGAGATTCAGGAACGCCAGCAATTTCGAAAAGCATATTTCCTGGGCGAATGACTGCGACCCATGCTTCAACGGAGCCTTTGCCTTTACCCATCCGAGTTTCAGGTGGGCGTGCGGTGATGGACTTGTGAGGGAAAATACGAATCCATACCTTGCCTTTCCGCTTAAGGAAGCGGTTGATGGCAATACGGCAGGCTTCGATTTGGCGGTTGGTCATCCAGCCGCGGTCAAGGGACTGAAGTCCGAAGTCGCCGAAGGCGACGGTGGTTCCCGAAGTGGCATTTCCAGCGCGTGAGCCGCGGAAAGACTTTCGGAACTTGGTTCGTTTGGGCATCAAAGGCATGTGAGGTTCCTCCTAGGTGGTAGTTTATGGTGTAATGTGTAAGGGATAAATGAAGCAATCGATGAAATTAGCGGCGGTCGCCACCACGATTGTTGTCACGGCGATCACCACGCGGTGGTCCGTCACGACGCTCGCGGCGCTCACGACGTTCACCACCTGTAGCGGGGCGAGAGTCTTCTTCGCGGCGATTGATCCAGCATTTGACGCCGATGATGCCGAAAAGTGTGCGGGCTTCAGCGAAACCGTATTCGATGGGCACGCGGAGTGTTTGAAGAGGCACTTTGCCTTCACGATACCACTCTGCACGAGCGATGTCTGCACCACCAAGGCGACCAGCGCAGCGGACTCGAATGCCCTCGGCACCAAATTCCATAGCGGTTTGGAGGCATCGCTTCATGGCGCGACGGAAAGAGACACGACGCTCAAGTTGCGTGGCGATGTTCTCAGCGATCAATTGTGGTTCCAGTTCTGGCTTACGAATTTCTAGGATGTCAATTTTCACTTGAGCACCGTTGCAAATTTTGGAGATATCTGCGGTCATACGCTCAATCTCAGTGCCCTTGCGACCGATGATCAGTCCAGGACGAGCAGATTGAAGAGTAACGCGCACAGAATTCCAAGCACGCTCGATCACAACTTTGGCGATGCCAGCGAACTGAAGATTCTTTTTGACGTATTCACGGACAGCAAGGTCTTCGTGAAGCTTGTTGGCGTAGTCCTTGCCTGTGGCAAACCATTTGGAGCGCCAGTCTTTGTTGACGGCGAGGCGGAAGGCGATCGGGTTGACTTTTTGTCCCATAGTATCGTAAGGTTGTGGTGATGATTCGGTGAGTTATTGAGCCTTGGCTTCGTCGGTCAGAGTAATGAAGATGTGGCTGGTAGGGCGGCGGATGGCACCAGCGGAGCCCTTCGCACGAGGTTTGAAGCGCTTGAGAGCTGGGCCGATGCCAATGGTAGCTTCTTTGATGGTCAAAGATTCAGCATTGAGGCTGAAATTGTGCTCAGCATCAGCCATCGCAGTTTTCAGTGTTTTGCTAATCAACTGTGCCGCTTTTTTCGGCGTGAATCTCAAGATGTCCATGGCGCTTGCAGCGGGCAGGCCTTGGATGGCGCGGGCGACGTCACGCGCTTTTTTCGGCGAGAGTCGGACGTATTTTGTTGTGCTTTTGACTTCCATGGTAGTGGTGGGATCTATAAATGTTTTTCTGTAAAAATTGAGTGATTGATTAGCGTGCTTCCGTATTGAGAACCAGTGTGTCTCCGATTTGGACTTTTTGATCTTTGACGTTGAGCACCTCGACAAAGGCACCCGAGACGTTCTTGCGAACCTCTGCAATGATGGCTTTGCCATAGGCCTGTTCGCCTCGTTGTAATAAGTATTTCATTCCGATACGAAGATTTTGAGCAGAACCCGAGTTGATGAGAATTAGCCCACTTTCCGAGTCGATGCTGACGACGTCTGCACGATGAATCGAACCGATTTTGATGTCGGGTTGGGGTTTTTCACGTAAACCGAGGATGTTGTCAAGTTCCCGTTGAGAAACTTCCAGTTTTAATCGAGCCGAAGGATCGGAGACCACGGCTTCGCGAGAATAATGCTGGCTGGCAGCAGAGAGATCGAGCGCGGCTTTTTCGGTTGCAGCAAGACGTTCTTGGAGAATTTGCAAATCCGCAGCAGCCTGCACGAGGCGCTCGTTTCCACCATCGAGGAGGTTTTTCCCGAGCGCTGCGAGGAGCTGCTTAATTTCCGCAAGTTCTTCAAGAGCCTTGGACTCCCCTTCTTTTGCCTCGATCACACTAGCGGCCAAGGTCTGATTTTGCCGTCGTAGCTGAGCGATTTCTGCACGAAGTTGATCATCAGCAGAAATGGTGCCGAAGGGCGAATCGGAAACGTCCCCTTGAGCAAAAACGCACACGGAACCAAAGCCAACTGCGAAGGCAGAAGCAAGGATTCGAGATGATGTGCGAATGAGCGACATGAGGATGAAATGAGGAAGATCGATTATTTCTTGCCGATGCCACCGTGGGCCTTGAAGATACGGGTTGGTGCAAATTCACCAAGTTTGTGACCTACCATGTTTTCTGTGACATAGACAGGGACAAAGGATTTGCCGTTGTGAACTGCGAAGTTCAAGCCAACGAAGTCAGGAGTGATCATCGATTTACGACTCCAGGTCTTGATGGCCTTGTGATCGCCAGCGGCAGCGGCGACGTCAATTTTGGCAAGAAGCTTCTGGTCAATAAATGGACCTTTTTTCAGCGAGCGAGGCATGATGCGTGATGGTTAGTTAAGATTATTTTTTCGTGCGAGGAGAGACAATGAAAATGGCAGAAGCCTTTTTCTTGTTACGGGTCTTCTGACCTTTGGCGTGACCCCATGGAGAGAGAAGGTGTTTACGACCGCCGCCAGATTTGGAGCGACCTTCACCACCACCGTTCGGGTGGTCAACAGGGTTCATGGTCATACCACGGACAGTAGGGCGAACGCCATTCCAGCGAGTGCGTCCTGCTTTGCCGGAAACCTCATTCATGTGCTCACGGTTACCGACTTGTCCGACAGTGCAAAGGCAGTCCTCGTTGAACTTGCGGATCTCACCAGATGGCATTTTCACAAGAGCGAAACCAGCTTCGCGGTTGGAAAGAACTGCTTGTTGACCAGCAGCACGGGCGACTTTGCCGCCTGTTCCAGGAAGGAGTTCAATGTTGTGAATCATCGTGCCGAGTGGCACGCTCTTCAAGGGCATCGCGTTACCGGGCTTTGGATCAGCCTTGAGCGAGGAAACAACGGAGCCACCAACTTCAAGACCAACTGGGGCGAGGATGTAGCTTTTGGTTCCATCAGCATATTGCAAAAGAGCAATGCGGCATGTGCGGTTAGGATCGTATTCGATACCAACTACGGTTGCAGCCATGTCAGTTTTGTTGCGCTTGAAATCGATCAAGCGGTAGTGACGTTTCGCGCCACCGCCGACGTGGCGGCAAGTGATACGACCGGTGTTGTTACGACCGCCGGAACGCTTGATCGGAGTGAGCAAAGACTTTTCGGGAGTATGTTTGGTAACTTCCTCGAAGGTAGGGTGCTGTTTGTAGCGTGCTGATGGTGTGTGAGGTTTAAAGACTTTCAGGGCCATGACTCAATAATGGTTCGAGTTAAAGAAGGCAGGAGATAACTGCGGTGGAGAAAAATGGATTAGACAAGATCGAGAGATTCGCCTTCTTTGAGGCGGACGATCGCTTTCTTGAGATGATTGGTGCGTCCCTCATCGGCACGGCGGCGGCGTTTCGCTTTACCTTTGATGGTAATGGTGCGGACATCGGAGACTTTTTTGCCGAGTAAGGTTTCTACGGCTTTTTTGATCTCGATCTTGTTGGCACTACGATCCACATCAAGGACGATCTCATTGTTGAGTTCGTTCAGATACGTGGCTTTTTCGGTCATGCGAACGTTTTTGATTACGTGGAAAAGGTCTTTCATAGCTATGGGATCAGGCGGTGCGTTGTGCGATGGTTTCGATGGCCGAGCCTACGACGAAGATTTCATTGTGGAGCAAAAGATGCTCGACGTTGAGTTCTGCAGCGGTCATGAGCAAGACGTTCTGGACGTTGCGAGCTGCAAGGTAGGTTGATTCGGTAAAGGTGTTGGCGACGATGAGGATACGGCGAGCGTTCGACAGAGCAGCAACGGCGGCGTTAAAGGATTTGGTTTTGCCATCTGCCACTTCAAAGGAAGGAATGGTCTTCAGGCCTTCTGCGCGAATGATGTCACCGAGGACGCGGCGTAAGGCGAGCTTACGGGTCGATTTGGTAACCTTCTTGCTGTAATCGCATGGACGAGGACCGAAAACAACACCACCACCTACGAAAATCGGGGCGCGTTTGTCGCCGTGACGAGCACCACCCGTGCCTTTTTGTTTGTAGATTTTTTTGTTATTTCCGCGGACTTCGCCACGAGTTTTGGTATTCGCGGAGCCAGTGCGGCGGTTGGCACGATAAGCGGTGACGAGGTCGTGGACAGCTTGATTTCCTTTGTCCTCAGGAGCGAGAACGATGGAAGCAGCTTCTGCGGCGGCGACTGTTAGTATAGTAGAAGACATGACAAGAATGGGGATACGAAGTTACGTAGCGGGTGATTCAGCAATGTTATGCTGATTTTTTCTTTTTCGCAGGGCGAACGGTGACGTAGCTGCCTTTGGCACCTGGAATGGCACCAGAAATCAAAAGAGCTCCATCTTCAGCGCGAACAGCGACAACTTTGAGGTTCTGCACGGTGCGTTGTGCATCACCATCATGACCTGGCATTTTTTGGTTTTTCCAAACACGCCCTGGTGTGGAACGGCAACCGATGGCTCCCGTTCTACGGTGCATCATCGATCCGTGGGTCATGCGAAGGCCACCGAATTTGTAGCGTTTGACAACACCCGTGAAACCGTGACCTTTGGAAGTGCCGATGACATCGACGAACTGACCAGCAGTGAAGAGGTCTGCTCCGGGATGCGCTTCAGGAAGTGCATCACCAGCGCAAAGGCGAAATTCTTGGATCTGGCGTTTGACAACGGAGCCAGCTTTCTTGGCATGTCCGATGGCAGCTTTGGTCGAGCGGGATTCTTTTTTCTGATCGTCGTAACCGACTTGGATGGCGCGGTAGCCGTCCTTTTCGATGGTTTTTTCTTGCAGAAAAGTGTTACCTTGCACGTCCACCACGGTGACGGGGATCATGGATTGAGTGGCCTCGTCGAAAAGACGGGTCATGCCGATTTTTTTACCGAGTAGTCCTAATGGCATAGTATGCTAGTGGTTGGTTAGAGTGGTTGATGGATCAGATGCGGATGGAAATATCGACACCGGCGGGAAGGTTGAGTTTCTTGAGTTCGTCCACCGTGCGGGATGTCGGGTCGAGGATATCGAGCAGACGCTTGTGGGTACGGATTTCAAATTGCTCAGCGGATTTTTTGTTCACGTGAACGGAACGGTTGACACTGAATTTTTCGATGCGAGTCGGAAGAGGCACAGGGCCCGATACCTTAGCACCAGTGCGCTTGGCGGTCTCGACGATTTCTGCGGCAGATTTATCGACGGCTCGATGGTCGAAGGCGCGGAGACGAATGCGTATTTTTTGGTTATCCATAAACGTAGGGTGAGGTGATGGTTGGTGGTGGTTTAGTAACGTTGGCCGCCGCGTTCACTGACGATTTCATCGACAATGTTGTTGGGGACTTGTTCGAAATGAGAAGGAGTCATGGAGTAGGATGCACGACCTGATGAAAGGGTGCGAACGGCGGTAGAGTAGCCGAACATCTCCTTGAGCGGAACATCGCAGCGAATCACTGCAAGTTTGCCCTTGGAATCCATATTTTTGATTTGGCCACGGCGGCGATTGAGGTCGCCCATGACATCGCCTTGGTAATCTTCCGGTGTGCTTACTTCTACGGCCATAACTGGCTCCAAGAGGATTGGCTTAGCTTTTTTAAAGCCTTCTTTCATGGCGAAGATCGCAGCCATGGTAAAAGCGTTTTCGTTAGAATCGACATCGTGGTAGGAACCGCCGAGCACATCAACGTGAACATCGATGACAGGATACCCGGCGATGATGCCATTGGTCATCGCTTCATTGACACCCTTGAAGACGCTATTGACGTATTCTTTAGGAATCTCGCCACCGACAATTTTGTTTTCGATGGTGAGACCTTTGCCTTTTTCATTTGGGCTAACGTTGAGGCGAACATGTCCGTATTGGCCACGGCCACCAGACTGTTTCACGAGCTTGCCTTCCGCATCGGCTGGGCTGGTAATCGTTTCCCGGTATGCAATCTGTGGGGCTCCAGTGTTTGCCTCGACTTTGAACTCGCGACGGAGACGATCCACAATGATTTCAAGGTGAAGTTCACCCATTCCAGAAATGATCGTCTGACCGGTGTCTTCGTCAGTTTTCACTTTAAAAGTAGGATCTTCTTCAGATAGACGAGCGAGTGCGAGAGCAAGTTTTTCTTGGTCCGCAACGGTGCGAGGCTCAACAGCCATCGAGATCACCGGCTCAGGGAATGTCGGGGGCTCGAGAACCACATCGTATTTCTCTGTAGCAAGTGTGTCCCCCGTGGTAACGTTTTTGAGTCCGACCATGGCAGCGATGTCTCCAGCGTAGCAGGCATCGATGTCCTTGTGCTCATTAGCTTGAATCTGGATGAGGCGACCGACGCGCTCCGAGCGACGGGTGCGTGGGTTGTAAACCGTGTCGCCTTTTTTCACGCAACCAGAATAAACGCGGAAGAAAATGAGTTTACCGACAAATTTATCGGCCCAGAGTTTGAAGGCGAGGGAGCAGAACTTTTGGTTGTCGTCGGTATGGACCTCGATCTTACGATCTTCGTTTTCGGGGTCCATGCCGATGGCAGCAGGAATATCTAGCGGGTTAGGGAGATAATCAACAATGGCATCGAGAAGAAATTGAACACCTTTGTTTTTGAAAGCGGAACCACCAGCAACAGGCACAAGGTGATTGGCAATCGTGGCTCGGCGAAGACCAGCTTTGATTTCCTCTAGGCTGATCGGCTCCTCCATAAGGAATTTTTCACCAACTTGTTCATCGGCACTGGCTACCGCATCGACAAGTTCAGCATAAGCATCAGCAGCGATTTCTTTGAGATCTCCTTCTAGCTCGGCAATGGTGTAGGTAGAGCCAAATTTATCGTCGTCAGAATAATAAACAGCTTTTTGGTTTACTACGTCAATTTGACCGCGGAGAGAATCTTCGGAGCCAATCGGAATCAGGATACGGACGGCATTGGCTCCAAGCTTTTCCTTCACTTCATCAAAGACGTTTTGGAAATTGGCACCTGTGCGATCCATCTTGTTGACGAAAACGATGCGCGGGACCTTGTACTTGGTTGCTTGACGCCAGACCGTTTCAGACTGAGGTTGCACGCCAGCAACACCACAGAAAACAACAATGGTTCCATCGAGCACCCGCAAGGAACGCTCCACTTCAGCAGTAAAATCAACGTGACCTGGGGTATCGATGATGTTGACGCGCATTTTTTCCTCGGCGAACAACTTGGTGATACCAAGCTCCTTGCGCTGCCACCATTCGGTAGTTACGGCAGCGGAAGTGATGGTAATACCACGTTCGCGCTCTTGCTCCATCCAGTCGGTGGTAGCGGCACCGTCATGCACCTCGCCGATCTTGTGGATCATGCCAGTGTAGAAAAGGATGCGCTCGGTAAGAGTGGTTTTGCCCGCATCAATGTGCGCACAAATGCCGATGTTCCGCGTGCGTTGCAGCGGATAAAGGCGATTTGGGCTATTGGGATTGGCGGACATGAAACAAATGCTTTTTTACAGCGAATTAGAAGCGGAAGTGAGCGAACGCGCGGTTAGCTTGCGCCATTTTATGAACATCGTCACGTTTGCGAACCGCATTGCCTTGATTGTTAGCAGCGTCTTTGAGTTCGTTCGCCAGAGCAACATGCATCGGAGTGCCTTTGCGGTTACGAGCGTAGTTGATGAGCCATCTCATAGCGAGAGCCTCGGAGCGAGCAGCGGGAACTTCCAAAGGCACCTGATAAGTCGCACCGCCGACACGACGGGACTTGACCTCAACACGTGGCTTAGCGTTCTCGATAGCACGAGTAACAACTTCGAGAGGATCGATGGTTTCAGCACCTTCGCTAGCGCGGTCGATGGCAGCATAAACAATGCGCTCAGCGAGGGCACGTTTGCCGTCGCGCATGACTTTGGAGATGAAATTACCCACGAGAGCGCTATCGTAGCGGGGATCGCGTTTTTCAGGCTTGTGGAAGACTCGTTTGCGGCGTGACATAATGAGAAATGGTTGATGGAGTTATAGAGATTACTTCTTACCTTTGCCTTTGACGGGAGCGGCGGGTTGGCCGGGCTTCGGACGTTTGGCACCGTATTTGGAGCGGCTTTGGCGACGTTTGTCGACGCCGAGAGTATCGAGAGCACCACGGACAATGTGGTAGCGAACACCTGGAAGGTCTTTTACCCGACCGCCACGAACCAGAACGATGGAGTGTTCTTGGAGGTTGTGACCTTCGCCACCGATGTAGGCGATGACTTCAAATCCATTGGTGAGGCGCACCTTGGCAACTTTTCGGAGAGCGGAGTTCGGCTTTTTCGGTGTGCGTGTCATCACCTGCAAGCATACGCCACGGCGAGCCGGGCAGTTGGCGAGAGCGGGCGACTTGGACTTGTCGATGGGGGTTTTACGCCCTTTGCGAACTAGTTGGTTGATGGTCGGCATGAGATTCCTGCGTTGTAGTTAGAGGTGTCTGCTATTAGAGACAAATCCGCCAAGCCGCGAAATTCTTCGCAGGAGCCTGTTTTCCGGAGATGCGCCCGATAGCAAAAGTGAGATAAAGCGCGGCGTTTGGCGAGTGAAACCAGCGGCGGATGCGCGATGTGGGGCGCGAATTCTAGTTATGAATCTTATTCGCGCAAGCACTAATTTGATTTTTTTTGATTTTTTTTCGCATGTTGCTGTTTTTGGGGCTGATTTTTTGTGGTTCTTCAGGTTTTCGGCGGTAATTGGGATAGGTTTTCCTAATTTTTTTATGAGTGATTTCCTTGATGCCATCTAGGTTTCTCGGCTGAGCGTAGAGAATTTTATCATTCCTTATGGAAATTGGATGAAACTTGGGCAAGATTGTGCGGGTGATCGACATATCTGCTATTCGAAATGATTTTCCTCTGCTATCGCGCTCTTTTGATGGTGTACCGTTGATCTATTTGGACAACGCAGCGACGACACAAAAGCCGCACGCCGTGCTTAACGCATCCCGCCACTACTATGAAACGATCAATTCCAACATTCATCGTGGCACGCATCGGCTCGCACGCGAGGCTACCGATGCGTATGAGGCTGCACGGGAAATCGTTGCTAGTTATATAGGTGCACCAGATTCGCGTTCGGTCATTTTCACTTCAGGCGCGACCGATTCCTTGAATTTAGCCGCCCAAACGTTATCGAGCCTCTTGAGCGAAGGCGATGAGGTGCTCATTTCTGCGTTGGAGCATCACTCAAATATCGTTCCTTGGCAATGGGCCTGCGAGCGAACAGGCGCGGTGCTACGGATCATTCCGTGCGATGAATCTGGCATGTTGCCATCTTCACTATCGCCCCACTTGACGGAGAAAACGAAAATCATTGCGCTCACATGGATTTCCAATGCGTTTGGAACCGTAAATCCAGTAAGTCGATATACGGCGGAGGCGAAACACCATGGCGTTACTGTGGTGATTGATGCCTCGCAAGCGGCGCCACATTTGTCGATAAACGTTGCCGAGATGGGCTGTGATATGATTGCTTTTTCAGGTCATAAAATGTATGCGCCCACCGGTATCGGCATTCTGTGGGGGAAATACGAACTGTTAGCGGCACTGCCTCCGTATCGTGGTGGTGGCGAGATGATCAAGGAGGTAACTTTTGAAGAAACGACGTTTAATGAACCGCCGTTCCGCTTTGAAGCGGGCACCCCGAACATTGAGGGGGCTATCGCGCTTGGTGCGGCCTGTGATTACTTGTGCAGTATTGGATTGGATCGCATCAAAGCTCATGAAACATCGTTGATCCGCGCGGCGGAAGCTGAATTGGCAAAAATAGCTGGCATACGATTGTTTGGTCCGGCGGATCGATGTGGCGCACTATCCTTTGCGATCGAGGGCGTGCATGCTTATGATTTGGGCACTTTTTTGGATCAAATGGGAGTCGCCGTGCGAACGGGGCATCATTGCTGCCAACCCTTGATGCATCGTTTCGGGATTACCGGAACCACCCGGGCATCGTTTGCTATGTACAACACTCACGACGAAGTAGTTCGCTTCGGCGAGTGCATGCGCCGAGCGGTGAATCTGCTGCGCTAGTGGCGCCGATCTTTTTTTTCGTGAAATTCATCGAATCATTTGACAAACAACGTCAGACGCAAGATAGATTTCTTGATGAAAAAAATCTTATCCTTTTTGCTCATGCCGTTTCTCGCATGCTGTGAACCAGAAAAAAATTCTACCCAAGAAAAAACCATGGAAACTCCGACAAAAATTCCTGAAGGCGCGCAAAAAATCACCCTCGGAGCAGGTTGTTTTTGGTGCGTTGAAGCAGCATACTCTCAACTCGATGGCGTTTACTCCGCGACCTCCGGGTATATGGGTGGCACTGTCGCAAATCCCACCTACGAGCAAATATGCACAAAGACCACGGGGCATGCAGAAGTTGTTCAAGTCGTGTTTGACCCGAAAAAAATTACCGCAGAACGAGTCCTCGCATGGTTCTGGGATCTGCATGACCCCACAACGTTGAATCGTCAAGGCGCTGATGAGGGACCGCAGTATCGATCCGCGATTTTTTTCCATGATGATGAGCAGAAGAAAGTCGCCGAAGCATCTAAGACTGCCGCCCAAGCCAACTTCAAGGACCCGATCGTTACCGAGATCACCAAGGCTGGCACGTTTTACGCTGCGGAAAAATATCACCAAGATTACTACAATCAAAATAAGTCGAAAAACCCGTATTGTAAGTATGTCATCGAGCCAAAATTGAAAAAGCTCAAGCTGGATCATTGACAATGTGGCCGCTCGAATCTATCTCGGGCGCGTCATGGCATTCATCAACGAAAACTTTCTCAAACTCAAAGCTGGTTATCTTTTCCCTGAAATCTCCCGCCGAGTCACAGCATTTCAACAGCAAAACGTAGAAAAAGCCGCACGCTTGATCCGATGCGGTATTGGCGATGTCACCGAGGCCCTGCCGGAGGCTGCGATCAAGGCCATGCACGAGGGCGTCGATGAATTGGCAGATCGAGCCTCCTTCAAAGGTTACGGCCCCGAGCAAGGTTACGCATTTTTGCGCGAAGCTGTAGCGACAAACGCCTATGCCAATCTCAACATCAGTGCGGATGAAATTTTTATCTCCGATGGTTCAAAGTGCGACACGGGCAACATTTTGGACATTTTCGGCAAGGGCAATCGCATCGCCATCACCGATCCCGTTTACCCTGTCTATGTCGATACCAACGTCATGGCTGGCAATACCGGCGATGCGGACACCAACGGCGCGTATGAGGGCCTAGTCTATTTGAAATGCGATGCCTCAAATGGCTTTGTCGCCCCGCCACCAGCGGAAAAAGTGGACCTAGTTTACTTGTGCTTCCCAAACAATCCCACCGGCGCGGTGGCCACCAGAGAACAACTCCAAGCGTGGGTGGACTACGCGATCGCCAACGATACGGTGATTTTGTTCGACTCGGCCTACGAGGCATTTGTGCAAGATCCAAACGTGCCGCGTTCGATTTATGAAATTGCAGGCGCCCACCAATGCGCTCTCGAATTTCGCTCCTTTTCCAAACACGGTGGATTCACCGGCGTGCGTTGCGCCTACACCGTAGTGCCGAAAACCGTTACCGCGGCCACGCAAGATGGGCAACGCATCGCGCTGCATCAGCTCTGGTCGCGCCGACACAGCACCAAGTTCAATGGAGCATCCTATCCCGTGCAGAAAGCCGCTGCAGCGTTGTTTTCCGCAGAAGGTAAGGTGCAAGTCGCCGCATTGATCGAGCACTACATGGGCAACGCGGCATTATTGCGCGACGCGTGCAGCGCTGTGGGGCTAGAGGTTTTTGGCGGCATCAATGCTCCCTACGTCTGGGTCGGCTGCCCCGAGGGCAAAACGTCATGGGAAATGTTTGACCTGATGCTCCATGAAGCCCAAGTCGTGATCACTCCCGGCTCAGGATTCGGTGCTGCGGGCGAAGGATGGTTCCGCATTTCCGCGTTCAATTCACGCGCCAATGTCGAGGAAGTCTGCCGTAGGATTACCACCTTGCTCGGCTAAATTTCTCGCATTTCCTCCATGACGTGGCTCTTTTCCCCGAAACGTTCGCACGCTTAGAACTTCCCGTTGCCTATGTCTATCAGCAGTTGGTGCGGCAGTTCCACATCGCCCGTCTTGCATCGCTTGTTCACGATCGGGCGCAATTTCATCGCACCCATACCTGTTAGCATGATCCTCGCGTCCATCAGCCCAAGACCTACCGGCTCATCCTCGACTTTTAATGCCTTCATCGACTCTTCCAAGCGCTCCCTAGAGGAGTAAATCGGCACAAAACGCCCGTTGCTCTTCGGTGTCTCCATTTCCAGAAACGGATTCGGCATTCCATCCGATATGGTCATCGTTTGGCCATCGTGTTCTGGCACCATCTTCGTCATAAACCACAGCTCCCCCTTGATCAGCGCCCTGATGAATGACAACTTCGTCTTGTTATCCGAGACCTTCCCCAGCTCCATGATCGCCAAATCCAGCTCATTCATCGGTATTTCTTCAGCTTCCATGCGCCGCCCATAGCAGATGCCCCGTGCGATTGTCAATGCCCCACATCCGCATTTTTGCCAAAACCAAAAAAATTTCGTCCCACCTGCACCCCGAGAAATTTCTTGTCACAAGCCGTGCCAACTGCTTGCCTCTTCGAGCTATGTTGCGCTATCGCGGATACAATTGGGCGCTGGTCCACGGCGAGTCATGCATCGAGGTTCATCTCACTCCCACCAGCGGTGCGAAACGCAAGCCCCTCTGGAGCCTGACTCTCCACTACGTCGCCGTAGGCCCCGAGTGGCGGCGCTGCGGCAAATGTGATCGCCCGCACTTTACTCTCGAAGTCACGGACTTCCATGTTCCGCCGGGCGACTGGCAAAATCTCTCTGATGTGGACTTCTGGAATGACGCGGAGTTCGGCAAACGTTTCGGTGCTGATGATTACCGCAGCCCCGGCTATCTCAATTTTTACTTTCAGAGCTCCTCTCGCGATGAAAGCGAGAAGCATAGTGCCGTATTGTGCCCTTTCCATTGGCGCGTAGTCCAGAGGGACGGGGCACTCATCACCATCGAGCTCGCCGCTGATACCGATCCACAAGGCACATTCCCGCAGGTCTTAGAAACCGTCTCCGCCATCCCAGGACAAGCCGCTGAAACAGATTACTCCACCATAGATCATGAAATCTACCTGATAGAAACCCTTCCCTTCGGTATCGTTACCGTCCCAGTCCCACGCAACGCGCCAGACGCTTATACCTATGCCGAGGAACATGCCCGCCGCCAGTTCAAGACCCCCCATGCATCCCACATGACACTCAACGATTACCAAGACTGCACCTACGAGGACATGCGCAACGATCTCTACGTGGAACTCCACTACTTCGGCTACCATAGCACCTGAATACCCCCTTTATCCCTAAACCTCACACCTCATGGCTTGGATCGAATGGCACGGCAAAGTCCTCCCCACCTCTGACCAACTAGCGAAAATCAAATGCTCTATCCAAGCACCGAACTCGCCCGCACGCCAGCAATGCTGGAGCCTCAGCTTGAGACACACCGTCCGCACACCCGAGGCCAACAAGCCCAAGGGCTTCGTGCTCAGCCTAGCCATAGACATCGGAAACCTCGGCTTCCAACTCACTGATTGGCAGCACCTCGGCAGGCAAACCATCATTGCCACACCCGATTGGCACGAACGCACAGAAAGCATCGACCCGTACGGCAACTTCGAAAGCACCTGGCTCTACGTTGATCTCACACAACACGACCCCGACAGCAACCAGTACCTCCAGAGCGAATGGATGGCCGACTACTACCGCATCACCCTAAGCCCCTCCGCCGATAATCTCTTCCCCTGCGAGATCGATGCCTGGCTCATGCGCAGCGAAGACTTCCACACCGGTGCCCCTCTCAGCGGAGAGGAAATCCGCCTCATCCCCACCGGCCCGCCCAACCTCCGCATCCTTGGGCTTGCTCGCTTCGACTCCGCCCGCCTCACCTTCCAGTCCCACAACGCCGACCCCGAAGCCATCGCCCGCCGCCGCCTTGCGGAAACCATCGCCCTCCACAAACCCGGCACATTTTCCATCAAATGGTGGGCCGAGACCGAGCGCCGCTCCAAAAAGCGCGAACTCCCTCCCCCACCAAGCGAGCTGCGCCGAGTGGACGTCACCTTCCGCCTACTACAGGGCGACGATTAGGAAAGATTTCTCCCTCTGTCACAGAAGAAATCTTCCCCCCCCGCGTCAACGAACTCGCCGAGGAATTCGCCAACCTCGATACTGGCGAAAACGCCGCCACCACCCTCAGCGAAATGCTCCGCATTCTCGACGAGGAGGGCATCGACCAAGCCCTCGCCTACCCGGCATGAAGCGTTCCGTTGGGACGGAAGGTATGCGATGATGAATCGTCCCGTTGGGACGGAAGAGGGGTGGGTTTGCGCCATCAATAAGGCTGGGATCGAGTGATGCCGTGCTGCAATCATTATGGGCAAGGGTATGACCTGCATTTATTATTTTACGCAGGGCATTGGTTGCTTTGCGTTTTGCATGAATGATCTTGCGCAGTGCAAGAATGCTATTGCGATGTTCCTATTTTAGTTTGCTGATTTCATAAATAGCTCTGCGAAGTACTTCGCAAACCAATTTATGCCGTTCGCAAATTCATTTATGCAATTCGCAAAGTGATCTATGTTTTTCGCAAGATAGATTATGCCATTCGTGTGACAAAAATGTCACATAGCAAGAGGTAAAATACTCTTGGCAAATAAACTTATCTGCTTTATCTTGAGCGTCACAATCCCATTACAACATTATGCCGCTATCTGGACCAAGTAGTTTTGTTCCTACCATCGATCAATTTCTCGCTCACTGGGTACACGTTGATGCCCAGCTTGGCGCGGGCAACGAGATGATACTGAAAATCGGCTCCGCGAACGAGACGGAGAACGTGAACCGCGCGACTCTTGCTGCCTTGCGCAGCGATCTTGATGCCGCGCAAGACCTTGTGCAATCCAGCCTGAACGGACTGGAATTCGCGCGTGGCAAAGTGACTCTGGGCAAGGCGAGTTTGCTGCCACTAGCGCAGGCTTACGGGCGCAAGGTGCGCGGGCTTTTCCCTCCTGGCTCGCCATTTCTGGGCATGACCCCGGAGATGCCAGAGACTTCCTCCAGTCAGGAGGCATTTCTGCGCCCGATGCGCGACATCGTTGATGCATGGCAAAAGATCGAGGAAGCGGATGACAACTTTACCCTGCCGCCGGACGGGACGACGCGCGCCATTTTCACCGCGAAGGTGGAGCAGCTTGCTACAGATTGGCAGGCGCTGAATTCCCGGCAAATGGATTACGGCTATGAGCTGGACAAGCGCAATGCTCTACAGACCCGCGCCGAGGACATCCTTGGTCGGTATCGTGTGACGGTGGAGTCGCTCTTCGCTCCGGAAGATCCGCTGGTGGTGAGCATTCCGCGCTTGCGCCCGCTGCCTGGCCATACGCCGGATGCCGTGACCCTCACCGCGGTGTGGGACGCGGCGGTTGGCAAGGCGCGCTTGACGTGGACGGCCTCCGGCGAGCCGAAGCTGGCTTTCTACCAAGTGCGTATGAGCCCCACGGAAATCTACGATGCCACAGCAGAGAGAATCATCGACACCCTGCCCGTCGGCACCACGGAATACCTGACCACCGAGGGGTTAACCGCCGCCGGTGCCAAGGCGAGCTTCAAGATTTACGTAGTGCTAGACACCGATAACGAAAAGGGCAGCGATGCGGTGGCTGTTACTAGGCCGTAATCGGGCCGGGGCTAGGATAGAAAACGCCACCTGCTGCGGGGATGGGCTTGGCTATGCCGTGGTTTTTTTAGCGGCGCGGATGTCTTGGATGACGACTTGAAGGCTCGTCGTGCCGCGAAAGGTATTGCGGTCGATAGTAAAAGCGATGTCCCATGGCGGGTCGGGTAAATTTCTTTCGCCGCCGTTGAAAAACATCGCCGAATGCTCATGCAGCCCCGCTTGGCCTTGGCGGAGAAACAAGCGCAGGTGCTTGTTTTTCAAATGCATGGGCGGACGACTGAGATAGACATCTTTCGCATAAAATACAGGCTGCGGATTGCCACTACCAAAGGGTTGGAGCAATTCATACGATTGCAGAAACTCCAGCGAGAGTATGTCGAAAGACAGCTCTGCATCGAGCGTAAGGCGCGGTAATCGTTGATCTTCCGTGGTGTGATGTAAGACGTATGCGCCAAACTGTTTGCGGAAATCGTCCACGCAACTTTCATGGATGGAAATCCCTGCCGCCATTTCGTGCCCGCCACCGGCTAACAAAAACGCACGGGAATGATCGATGGCAGCAACCAAAGAAACGCCAGGCACCGAGCGGCCCGATCCCTTGCCGATGCCATCTTCATCCACAGAGATCACAAAACATGGTTTATGAAATTGGCGCATCAAACGCGAAGCCACAATGCCGACAACGCCAGGATGCCAGGATCGCGATGCGAGCACGATGACTGGTTCGTCTGCGAAGGCTTGTAACATCTCCAAAGCCTCGCGACGACTCCGCTCTTCCATGGTCTGCCGCTCGCGATTGTAGTCATCCAGCAAACGCGCGAGATCTTCCGCCTCGTGCGCGTCCTCACACATCAAGGTAGCGAGAGCCATTTCAGGCTGATCCATGCGGCCCGCAGCATTCAGTCGCGGTCCGATGCGAAATCCCACATCCATCGACGTAACCGTGTGATCCATTCCCACAGCCTTTTGCAATGCACGCAAACCCAAGTTTAGCGTTGTCGGCAAGCGGCGTAAGCCGTGGCGGACGAGCAATCGATTCTCCCCTACCATCGGCACGATGTCGGCAACGGTAGCGACGCTAACCATTTCCAGCATGCTTTTTAGATCAAAGTCCGGCAGCGGGCGCGTTTTCAAGAGTGCATGCGCCACCTTGAAACAGACTCCCGCCGCGCATAGATACTGAAAGTCATCACCACACTTAGGATTCACCAGCGCAGAACAATCAGGACGACCACTTGGCCCCGGTTCATGGTGATCGATGATGATTACATCTTTGCCAGCGGCGCGCAGTAGCGCCACCTCATTCACAGATGCAGTGCCGCAGTCAACCGTGATCCATAAGCTAGCATCTTCATGCTCTGCCTGGCAACGCTTCATCGCCGCCACGCTCAAGCCGTAGCCCTCAGCACTGCGGCGCGGCACAAAAAATTGCGGCTGCAATCCATACGCACGTAAAATGCGATGCATAACCGTGATCGAGGTCACACCATCGACATCGTAGTCGCCAAAGATCAAGATTTTTTCCCCAGCATCGACCGCACGGAGGATTCGCTCCACCGCTGCATGCATATCAGGGAGTAAAAACGGGTCAGCGAGATCTTTTAATTTCGGGTCGAGAAATTTTTGTAAATTTTCAGAACCAACGATGTTGCGTTGACGGATCAGCGCGCGCAAAATATCCGGGAACTTGCCGAAATTTTGCTCATCATTCACAGGTTGCCCGCCTGCGCGGAGCACCCATTCCATCGTTACGGAAACCATCTGTGAATGACCTTACAAGAAGAACCGTTTTGATAGCAAGAAGGAATGCTGTCTCATTCTACAGCATCGGGATACGATCCTAACAATTTCACTAACGAGCAATGTCGGCGTAACTCCTCCAAGGCCTGCGCCACTGAATCATCTTCACAATGCCCACCCAAATCAACGTAGAAGACATACTCCCAATCTTTCTGCTTCGAGGGACGAGATTCGATTTTTGACATGTTGATCTTGCACTGCTCGAAGGACTGCAGAGCACTCACCAAGGCACCCGGCTTATCTTGAACCGAGAAAAGTATCGATGTGCGATCGCTGCCAGTAGGTGGGCATGTTTTCTCGCCAATCACCAAAAAGCGCGTCGTATTGGTCGCACGATCTTGGATACCAGCATCGAGAATTTCCAAACCATTGAGTTCCGCCGCTAATGCTCCACCAAGTGCAGCTGCGCCTTGCCCGGCATACTCATTCGCCAACTTCGCCGCCTTGGTAGTGGAAGAAACCTCGACGAGATCCGCCTCAGGGAAATTCTTTAAAATCCAATTCCGGCACTGCCCGAATACCTGCGGATGAGAATACAAGGTCTTGATTTTCTCCCGAGGAATTGCCGACATCAGATTGTTTTCGATACGTAGCAAAATTTGCGCGCAAATATGAAGCGGCGAATCCACAAACAGATCCAACGTATGAGAAACCGCGCCCTCGGTGCTGTTCTCGATCGGCACCACCCCATAGTCCGCGCGGCGACGAGCCACTTGATCAAAGACATCAGAAAAATTCGCTTGCGGCGCGTATGCGACACTGTGGCCAAACTTTTTGATGGCCGCTTGATGCGTCCATGTCCCTTCTGGCCCTAGGTAGGCGATCTTAAGATCATCCTCCAAAGCTAACGCAGCCGACATGATCTCACGATAAATCGCGCGGATGGATTTTTCTGGCAAGCGACCTTTGTTTTTTTCTAACAATTTCCTCAGCAATGAATCTTCGCGTTCTGGAGC
The DNA here is from genome assembly GCA_027487435.1 of Verrucomicrobiaceae bacterium. GTDB lineage: Bacteria > Verrucomicrobiota > Verrucomicrobiia > Verrucomicrobiales > Akkermansiaceae > UBA956. The sequence continues at coordinate 38,099 of JAIYDP010000001.1, forward strand.
ATAAATTTGCAAACCCTCCTTTTTTTTCACCACGCCCACTTCATGCACTAAATCGGCGCGTAGCGAAAGCAGGTCCAATAATTGCGAATCGATCGAATCAATATTTTTACGAATGTCTTCCAGGCTCATGGCGTTTTCTCTTCTTGTTCAGTTTGCTCGATTTTTTCAGCGGGCGGCATATCGAAATCTGCCAACATCATTTGATCCGCTGCGGATTCCTCTTGCGGTGGCTGCGGAAGCTTGATTCGCCTCAATTCTGTGCTATTCGGTAAATCATCGATCGTGCGTATGCCAAAATGCTCATAAAACAAATCGGTCGTTTCGTAGAGCAACGGCCGGCCAGGCAAATCGGCACGACCACCAATGCGCACCAAATCGCGATCCAATAGCTTTTGCAGCATACCATCACAACCCACACCGCGCACCGCCTCGATTGCGGCTTTGGTAATCGGCTGTCGGTAGGCAACAATAGCGAGAGTCTCCATGGCCGGGCCACTCAAGCGCTCAGGTTTGCGACCAGGAAACAACTGCCGTACAAACTCCCCGTAGCTGGCATCTGTATAAAATTTCCAGCCCTTGCCGCGCTCGCTCAGAAAAAACGAACGCCCATTGCTTCGGTAGCTCTCATTGAGCTCTGCAATCGCCGCATGAACCGCCGCAGAGTCGATCGTTGCCATGGCCAACATCCATTCTGGCAAGTCAGGTGGTGCTAGCCCTTCGTCTAACTCTCGCTGGCGCACATCCTCTGCTTCTGCAGCACGAGCACGTACCAAGCGCGCAAGTTCCTCCGCGGCAAGCGGTTCGCTCGAAGCCATCAACAGAGCCTCTACAATCAACGGTAATTCCATAAATCCGCCACAGCCTAAAAGACAATACTACACTAGCGCAAGCCACATCATCAAGCCAACGACCAAAAACAAAAAAAACGTTCGATGTCGAACTTTCTCCTTGCAGTCATACGTTACCATGGCTATCTGACGCGGCCTTCAAACATCTCTATGCCGTTTCTACGGCTTCAACTCATTACCTTCAACGTTATGGCCGAAAAAAAAGCAGCTAAAAAGCTTGGGAAAAAATCTCCTACACCAAAGACATCAGTGAAACCGCAGGCGAAAGCGAGCAAAACTCCTCCTACAAAAAAAGCACCGATCCCATCAGCTAAGCCCGCCAAAGCTGCTAAGCCCGCCAAAGCTGCTAAGCCTGTCAAAGCTGCTAAGCCTGCCAAAGCTGCTAAGCCTGCCAAAGCTGCTAAGCCTGTCA